>CAYZAT010000313.1:0-4103 GCA_964476475.1 uncultured Pirellulales bacterium | reverse complement strand
GCCCGAAAGGAAAAATTCCGCCATATCACCGAAATCGACGAAGCGTTGGAGAACGTAAATCGTGATGGGATTGACCCCGATCACGACGAAAAAGAACGTCCATCGCCGGTATCCCTTCACGTCGATGATCCAGTAGAACAAGGCCAGGAGCATCAAGCTCCAGCCGCCTGCGAAAAGCATGTAGGAACTGGTCCAGATGATCTTGATAATCGGAAAGGCAAAGCTCCAGAGATAACCGGCTGCGACGCACGTTACACCGGCGATGGCCAGGCCGGCAGCTTTTTTCGAGCCGGGATGCCTTGACCGAAGCCAGTGGCCCGCCAGCGCGCCGAGAAGAACAGTACAAACTGCCGGGAAGGTGGAGATGAATCCTTCGTTATCACCGTGACCGTAGTAAAGCGTTCCCGGAATTAACTGCTGATCGACGTACGAGGACAAACACCCTTCCATCGTCATTACGCCCGCACCGTAGCCGGGCACGGGAATCAATATCGCGGCAAGCCAGTAGAGGATCAATACCGCGCCGATAATAATCGCCTGCGTTCGCCATTTGGTATGAACGACAATGATCGCGGCGAAGAAATAACACACGCCGATCCGTTGAAGCACGCCCGGCCAGCGCATCTGGGACCACTCGAAGTTCTGTAGATTGTTGAATATCAAACCAAGAAATATAAGGACAGTACTTCGTTTAAGAATGTGCAGATGGATCTCTTTCGAGCTTTGCCCTTTCTCACGCCGGCGGGACATCGAGAACGGCAGTACCGTTCCCGTAATAAACAAGAACAACGGGAAGATTAGATCCTCGAAACGAAATCCTTCCCATTTGACGTGTTTGAGCTGCTCGTTGATCGTTCGGGTGACGGGATTGTCCCAGACCTCGACGAGGGTATCGAGCGCCGCGCCGCCGCCGATGATCCAGAACATGTCGAAGCCTCGCAGCGCATCGATCGAGACGATGCGTTCGGCCGGCAATGTGTGCTCAATGCTTTCGGACACAGGCGAATCCTTTCAATATATTCGAGTATTTGGTTTAGGGTTTTCACCCAATCATTCACGTGTCGGAAGTATATCAAGTAAACGGTCTGAATTGAATATTGAATATTGACGGTGTCAATTATTTCTATTTTAACGGCCCGGTTTGCAAAGGGCTTCGCGGTCACTTGTAGAACGGCGACTTTGGGACTATGGAAATTCAAAGGATATTGTGATATTATAATGTCTTCGGATAGCTTAAGAAGTCTTTTGCCGTTGTTATGGTAAAGACGTCAATGAGTGTTAGTTAATAACGGAAGGCGGTACTCGTATGATGAAGGCAAATATTTCACGACGTTCATTTCTCAAACAGACAATGACCTGGAGTTCTGCATTGGCACTGGGCAAGCCGGCCTTTGCGAAAAACGATCAAAATAAAGGTTTGACCGGCTCCTTGCAAGGGCGTAAACCGAATGTTTTGGTTATCGTCGCCGATGATATGGGCTATTCGGATGCCGGATGCTATGGCGGGGAAATCCTGACACCCAATCTTGATCGTCTCGCGACCAACGGCATCCGGTTTTCACAATGCTATTCGACGGGGCGTTGTTGGCCTTCACGGACTTCGCTTCTGACGGGCTACTACCCGCAGCAGGTCCGGATGGATCCGCCCCAGGGGCGATTGCCGGTGTGGACCCGTGTGATCCCGCATTATCTCAAACCGCTTGGATACCGGTGCTATCACTCCGGCAAGTGGCATCTCAGGGGGGCGCCCAAGGCGGTCGCCGATGGCGGATTCGACCACTCGTACGTCCTGCACGATCACAATCGCTTCTTCGCGCCCAAACAGCATGAACTCGATGACCGGAAGCTGGCTCCGATAGAGGACGGTACGGATTTCTACGTGACAACCGCCATCGCAAACCACGCCTGCGAATTTCTCAAAGAACATACCGACAAACACCGTCGTCAACCTTTCTATTGTTACCTGGCTTTCACGTCGCCGCATTTCCCGCTGCACGCTCTGCAAAAGGACATTGCGAGGTACCGGGAACGTTATCTTGAGGGATGGGATGTGATCCGCCGGAGACGATGGGAGCGTCTGCGCCGGATGGGCATAGTGGATTGCGAGCTTTCGTCGCTCGAGCCGGATGTGATTCCGAGCTGGAACTTTTCGAAGGACGACCTGCAGTCCATGATCGGGCCCGGCGAGGTGGATCGGGCGGTCTCATGGAAGAAACTGAGCGAAGACCAGAAGAATTTCCAGGCGGTGAAGATGGCGATTCATGCGGCAATGATTGACCGCATGGATCGCGAGATCGGACGCGTGCTCGATCAGATTAAGGCGATGGGGGCTTTTGAAAATACGGTGGTTCTTTTCGTCTCCGATAATGGGGCCAGCGCCGAGCAGATCATCCGGGGGGACAAACATGATCCCTCAGCGGCGCCCGGTTCGGCTCGCTCGTATCTGTGCTTAGGCCCCGGCTGGTCCAGTGCGGCCAACGCGCCTTTCCGCCTGCACAAGTCGTGGGTGCACGAAGGAGGCATCTCGTCGCCGCTAATCGTTCACTGGCCGGAAGGGCTGGCGGCTCAAGGGGAGCTGCGTCATGATCCATGCCATTTTATTGATATTGTGCCGACGGTCCTGGATGTGGCGGGAGCCGGCAATTACTCCGGAACGTGGAACGGCGAGGCGGCGCCGCCCCTTCCGGGCACGAGCCTCGCGCCGGCATTTGCCAAAGACGGTGTCGTCGCGCACGAGTTCATTTACTTTCACCATATGCAAAACCGGGCCCTTCGGATCGGCGACTGGAAGCTGGTGGCCAAGGGAAAGGATGCGCCGTGGGAGCTTTACAATCTGAAGACGGATCGTTGCGAATCCGAAAACCTCGCAGACCAGCATCCGGAGAAGGTCCGCCAGATGTCGGCGCAATGGCAGAAGTATGAAGATCAGTTCAGACGCCAGGCAGGGCCGCCTCCTAAGAAAGTCAAGCGACGTCGAAACCCGGCGGCTAGATAGTGACAGTTGGAAAAACCGGAAAACCACGATGTCACCCCTGTGAAGGTGGGGGGCTATAGCTAAAAAATCGATTTCCGCTTGCACGGGAATGACAGGTAATACGTTGTCACAGAAAAATTGAGCAATTGTCATTCTGCCGACTGGGAATATATTATCAAGTGAAATTCAACTGGTCGATATTTTCTTATCATGGTATGATATTTCCATATCGCTGAAGAGACTATTGAAATGCGAACTTATGTGGGTGACAAAGATGGTGTAAAACGGCAACACATTTCAAGATAAATAAAGGATCAGGTGAGATATGAGCAGTAACAACGAGCTTTCGACACGTAGAGATTTTCTTCGAGGTGTGGCGGCTGGAGCGGCGGCGATCAGTATGCCTTATGTTGTTCCCGGCTCGGTTTTGGGGGCGGGGGCGCCGAGCAACCGAATTACAGTCGGGTGTATCGGGAACGGCAATATGGGGTTTACCGATTTGCAGGGGCTGATGCATCAGGGCGATACGCAGATTCTCGCGGTTTGCGATGTGAACCGGGGCAGCTTCGGCTACAAGACGGCCACGCAGTTTCGGGGACGCGAGCCGGCCCGCAAGCTGGTGAACGAGTACTATGCCAAGAAGGCGGGATCGGGGTCGTATAAAGGTACGGAGGCTTATAATGATTTTCGCGATCTGCTGGCCCGTGATGATATCGACGCCGTATCGGTGACGACCCCGGACCAATGGCACGCCATCCCGACGATCATGGCCGCGCGGGCGGGAAAGCATATCTATTGTCAGAAGCCGCTGAGCCTGACGATTGCCGAGGGCCGCGCGATGGTCGAGGCCGTTCGACGGTACGGGGTGATTCTCCAAACGGGTAGCCAGCATCGCTCCAAGGACCGGATGCGATTCGCCTGCGAGTTGGTTCGCAACGGCCGGATCGGGCAGGTTAAAAGGGTGCTGACGGACCTTGGACGTCACGGCCTGCGTTTCGAGATGGATGCCTGGCAGCCCACCCCAGTGCCCGATGGGTTCGACTATGATCTATGGCTGGGGCCGGCGCCGTGGACGCCCCATCACGAGCACCGCTGTTTCTATACCTTCCGCTTCGTTCAGGATTATTCG
>CAYZAT010000312.1:0-4114 GCA_964476475.1 uncultured Pirellulales bacterium | reverse complement strand
CTTATCTCAACGGCTGGCTTGATGAACTGAGAATCAGTAAAACCTCCGCCCGATGGACGGCAAACTTCACGCCTCCAGATCGTGCGTACAAAACGGAAAGTTTGTATGGAGTGGTAGCCGCGCCCCGTCCGATTCAAGGGGTGAAATTGTACGTCGATGATGCGAACACGGATTCTGCGGCGACTCTTACGTTTTACGAATGGAACGGTTTTGATTGGATCGCCGTTTCAAACGCCACTGACAACACGAGCGGGCTGGATGCTACGGGAACGGTAACATGGGATAGCACGGAAGCTACGTCAAAACCGCGATATTTAGAAGGATTGTATCTCTATTTTTATAAGTTTGCCGTATCCGGCGGGCAGGCGACCATCTACTACGCGACGGTGGATGCGCCCTGGCAGGACATGGTGGACATTTGGGACGGTGTTTACAGGCAGCCGATCCAGTTCCAGGCGGAGCGCAACAGCGAGTACGAAGATTATACCCTTGAAGTAAACTATCCGAGTGAAATAGATACGCCAATCGGGGCGAAAATCGGGGGAATAGACCAAAACGATGCGATAATTATTATGTTCGATGAGCGCATGGCAGGCGTGAAGCTCGATATGATTGCCGGCTTGTCGAATACCGTCGCCGCCACGATGAGCGTATCTTTCTGGAACGGTGACGATTGGGAGTCTTGTATTAATATCGTGGACGGCACCTTGGATAGCGGAGATACAGACACATTGAATCAAACGGGCGTTATCTCATGGAGCCCTCCCGACAGTGATGAAGAGTTTACAAGAGACCTTTTCGGCGTAAAGGGCTACGCCTACAAATTCGTTCCGAGTGCCGCGTTGACCGACGGCACGGAGCATAATGGAACGACGGTCGATGTCGTGACCGGCATTCCCGCGCAATACGACATAAAACCTTTCAAGTTCCCGTCAACCTACAAAAACATGGCGCTCTTGTGCGGGTTTACGGAGTCCGGGGAAGGAAACCGGGTGGATTATAGTGTGCCAAATGCCGTAGATAGTTGGAACGGTGAGCTTTCGAGCATGGGCGGGGCACAATCCTTGTACTTTGGGGGTGCGGAAGATTTAACGGCCGGCGTTCAACTTTATAACCGCTACGGATCAAACATTTTTTCAATTTGGGTGGCGTTCAAAAACTCGGAAACCTATATCCTGACCGGGGATTCTCCCGAAGATTTCAAGATAAAACCGATTTCCCTGAATATCGGCTGCCCTGCTCCCCTGACCGTGGCAACTGCGGAAATCGGTTACGAGCTGGCGCAAGATGTGAACAGGAATGTCGTGCTCTGGCTCTCCTATTCCGGTCCGTACCTGTTTGACGGCGGCGTGATGATCCCGCTTAAAGGACTGGAAAACTATTTTGACCCGGGTGAAACGGAGTGCATCAGTTACACGAACATTGCCGTTTCAAGGGCGTGGTACGACTCGACTTACAAGGAATACAACCTTTTGATTCCTTCCGGCTCTACCCAATCAACCTGTAACAAATGGTTCGTGTATGACCTGACCCGCAAGAAATGGTTTGAAAAATCCCCGGCGGCTTACCCGCAATCGGCATGGCCCGTGGTATCTACCGTAGGCGCGACATACGTTTACGGGGGTCTTGATACAGGTTACACCATGCGCCTTGAGAACAGTGCCGCGTGGGATAGTACGGATATCACCCAAACGATTGAAACCGGCGACTTCTTCCCGTCGGAGTCCATATGGCTCAAAACCCGGTTCAGGCGGCTTAAATTTGTGGCCGTTGACTGCTCGGAATCGGATACCAATGTCGCGATCACGCATTATGCCGATACGAACACCAGCGGAACAAGCTTAACCGCTCACGGATTGGATGACGGGTCTTACCGGGTATATCGCACGACACAACCACAAAACATTTTGGGTTGGAGCCACCGGTTTAAATTTGAGGTCGCCACGGGAACCGCTTCAAAGGGCATGATCCCGATTGCCTATGCGATCCAATTTTACGATGAACGAATGGATGAGTAAGGAGTAAACAAATGCCACGACTTGGACAGTGGGCTTCAGATCCACGATACCAGCGCATAATCCAGAAAATCAGCGCGATGGGGCCGGAGCAAAAGGCCATTTTGGATTCTGCGGCCGCCGACGCAGCGTTCGGCGATGAGGCCATGCGAAAGCATTTATGGTCGCTCAGGCAGGCTGCGACGGACAAAGCGCGGGGGCGGGGGCTTGGCCTTGAACAGCGTTCTCTTGACATAAGAAAAAAGCACGCCGATGTCATGTACGGACTTAAAAAGAAAGGGCTCGACTTTGCAAAAGACCAGAGCCGGAAGGGAACGTACCTTGCCCTGGCGAACATTCCACTTGCCGGGTTTTTTGGCTACAAGCAGATGCAACGGGATATCGGGGAGTCAAAACTGAATCAGGCTTTAAAACGTAAGATGCTGGGAGCGGGTTAAATTATGGCAATATCACAAATTCAAGCGGTGACAGGCCGCAAGCTGCGTCCGGGATATGTGTCGGCAATCAACGCGATGGTCCCGTATTTACCGCAACAGTATGCTCAGGAAAAGGCCGACGAATACCAGGATGAGCTTTATGATTTGCGAGAAGAGGAACTTGCGCTTCAGGAACAGGGGTTGAGGCGGTCTGAGACGTTTGCCGAGGAAAACCTGGATGAGCAGAAAAAGCAAGCACAGGCGGCAAATAAGCTGGCGTTAGCCAATTTGGGCGTAGCGACGGGCTTGGGCTTGGCGCGAGAATATGGGCTTCCCGGGTTGAGCCCCGGGGGGTCGTCTGCGGTCGAAACGGCGGCTCCGGCCGTGGCAGCCGCCGGGACGTTGGCTCAACCTGCAGCGGCAAGTGTCGGCCCTGCCCTTGAGGGTGTTGGGATGGGATTGAGAGGCGCTTCCGGGGCAAGCGGGGGTTCTGCTGCGACTGCGGGAATAGGCGCAAGCAGCGGGATCATTGCGCCTTTGGCCGCGACCGCATTTGGATCATTTTTGCTGAGTAAAATTCTCCCCAATTTATTCGGCAGCCGGGGGCAACAGGGATGGTCGTCTCCCCAGGCGCATGAGGCGTACCTGAAATACCAGGATACGCAGGACCCGACCGATTTAATTGACCCGTACCGGGGAGAGCCGATTTCCATAACGCCGAAAGCCGTCCGGTTAAGGCGGGGCGAAGTGGCGAAACGCGCAGTCGATCAAGCATATAGGATGAGGGGGCTCCAACCGGGCACGCGGGATTTTTTTGAAAATAAACCGGCGGGCTATAACCAGGCCCTTACCAACGCATACAAACAAACCGCAGATAAAGTGCTCTACAATACCGGGGTGATTCTCCCGGAGGACGACGAGGCTTTTGGCGGCGGTTATCTAAATCCGTAGGAGCGAGAAACTATGGCATATTACGGGGGGATTTCACCTGTTCAGCATGAACTTCAAAGGACCTCTCAGTTAATCGGCGGGGGCCTGCGGGAGCACGGTCAATCCAAGTTGCGATCATCCGAGATGGGTTTGAAGCGAGCGGAAGCCGAACGGGGCTTGCAGCTTTTTGAGCGATACCAGAAACCCGAACTTGAAATGAACCTGAAAAAGATAGCCTACATGAACGAGCCGGCAAGGTTGGATGATTTTGTGGGACAGAGTGACGTTCATGGCCTGGTTCATGCGCTTCAACCGCAAAAAGACGGCATGCCCGAATTGTATAAGGCGATTGGCGGGGCTTTAGGGGGCGATGCCTATGTTGACCCCGAAACACGGTCTTTTATGCGCCCGGACGGAAGCTATGTCAGTAAATTTGAGGTAAGCCAAAAATGGCCCATGCTTCAAAAGGTGATGGGCGGGTATTTTGATGCGGCGAAAACCGCAGAAATCGAAAAACAAAGGCTTGAAATGGCGTTGGGGGAATACGGCGGCACCCTTGAACCTCGCATAAACAACACGATCAAGCGTCAGATAGCCAAAATTGACAATGCTCTCAAAGACCCCGTGAAACGCCTTGAAATGCTCGACCAGGATGAGCAACGGGCGCTTGAAATGATGGCGACCATCAAGAGTATGGGCGGGGATATATCGGCGTTTCAACCCCGGTTGAAGCACATAGAGAATAAAAGAAAA
>CAYZAT010000311.1:0-4114 GCA_964476475.1 uncultured Pirellulales bacterium | reverse complement strand
AGGACGGCCAGGAGGCACTGGAAGATGGTCTTCTCGATCCCTTCATCCGGTATGTCTCCGTCGTGCCCGTGTTTGAGCCGTTGGTGAGATGTGTTGAAATCGAGTCCCCTGTTGTGATATAATAGTTTCTGTACCGTGCAGAAGCACAAATTACGAAACTCAAATGGGAAATATCTGATGAGAAAACATCTTACGCAGGCCGGCTTAATGAAATATCCATTCTATCGCTTTGTTTTTGTGCTCACTGCCTCGGTACTGGTGAACGCCTGCCTTGAAGCGGCCGACTGGCCCATGTATCGGGCAGACGCGGCGCGGACGGGCTATTCATCCGATCCACTGCCGGGTACTCTTGAGTTGAGATGGATCTACCGCAATCAAACGGAACCCTCGCCGGCGTGGCCGAGTTCGTCCCGAATCACATTTGATTTCGCTTATCAACCCATCATCGTAGGCGGACGTGTGATATTCGGCACCTCGACCGATGACAAAATCGTCGCTATTGACGTCGATACGGGCAGAATCCTCTGGACATTCTTCACGGGCGGCCCTGTGCGTTTTGCCCCGGCAGCCTGGCGAGACAGAATCTTTGCCGTGAGTGATGACGGCCACATCTATGCAATACAATGGGCGGATGGCGTGCTGCTCTGGAAACATCGCGGCGGCCCGAACAAGAGAATGTGCATGGGCAACGGGCGCATGATATCGCGCTGGCCGGCGCGCGGCGGACCCGTTGTAATGGATGGTATTGTTTATTACGCGGCAGGCATATGGCCGAGCGACGGTATCTTTCTTCATGCGCTGGATGCCCGGACGGGAGAAGTGATCTGGACGAACGATCGTAGCGGCCGCATGTATATGCCCCAGCCGCATGGCGGTGCAAACGCGTACAGTGGAGTCACTCCTCAAGGATATCTGCTCGCTACGAAGTCACGCCTGTTCGTTCCCACGGGGCGGGCGGTGCCCGCTGCCTTTCGGCGCTCGGACGGACAGTTCGAATATTACCGTTTGCAGCAGAATGGTTCTATCGGAGGCGCCCGGGCGCTGGTCGCCGACCGCTTTGTCATAAACGGCGGATGTTTTCTGGAAAGAGATACGGGGAATCTCGGGGCACGAGCGGGACGGGGCGTTTTTTCAGTGCTGCCCGACGGGATTCTGCAATCGACCGGGAAAAAAATGCTGGCATATCGCTGGACGGATATGGAGAAAGTCAACCGAAAGGGAAATCCCGTTCGGTATCGCGGACTGGAGAAACGTGGTGAAATCATCCTGGAAGCGGAATCCGGGCGACGCGATCGCGCCGAAATGGTTACAGAGAAGCTACCTTCCCTCGGAGCTCTCTACCGAACGGATGTGAGATTCGCGGAATTCGACGAGACGGTCCGCAAGCAGACCGGTTTGGAGCGCACTTTGGCACAGGCCCGACCGGATGTTGAAGCGCTGGGCTACGAGATCGGACCGTTTCTGGCCACGACGTATGAACGACAATATGAAGTCATCTGCGCGGGCGAGGACGCGGTCTGCGGTGGGCCGGGTATTGTACGGATTGCAAATTTTACCAGTGGTCGGGTCAGATGGTCGCATGAAGTTGAAGGCGATGCCCTCGGTCTGGCGGTAGCGAACGGTTGTCTTATCACCTCCACCTCCCGGGGCATCATCTATTGCTTCGGAGCGGCAAAGTCCAAAACTTCGGCCCCTCCTGGTGAATCCTTGGCGATCCCCCGTCCCGTTGAGATCGACTATGCCAAAACCGCCAAAGAGATTGTCGAAAAAAGCGGTATCACAAAAGGAATCTGTGTAGATCTCGGATGCGGTGCGGGCGAGTTGGCTCTGGAATTAGTCAGACATTCTCAATTATACGTCGTAGGACTCGACCCGGATATCACAAATGTCCACAATGCACGACATATGCTGGATAACGCAGGTGTTTATGGAGACCGCGTGACGGTCCATCAGGGTGATCCGGGCGAAACGCCTTATCCACGCCATGTCGCCAACCTGATCGTTTCATCACAGGGGCTTACCGGGAAATCCAGCCGACTGAATAAGGCGGAAATAGCTCGTTTGCAGCGGCCGTATGGCGGGACGATTTGCATCGGATCGCCCGGGCAATGGGAGGTTCGCCGTCGAGACCCCATGGAGGGCGCAGGTCAGTGGACGCATCAGAACTGCGATGCGGCCAATACACTGTGCTCGACCGACGAAATCATCCGTGGGCCGCTTGAGATGGCTTGGTATCGAGACGACGTTATCGAGATTGCCGATCGCCATGCTCAGGGACCGGCCCCGCTGTTGAGCCAGGGGTATCTTGTCGTGGAAGGTGTCCATGGGATTTGTGCCGTGGATGCGTACAACGGCCGTACGGTGTGGACGTATCCGATTGAAGGTATCCTTGCCGACTGGGACGGTGTGCATCACGATGTGGGTATCGGCGATGCCGGCAGCAACTTCTGCCTAAGCGATGAGGCCGTCTTTGTGCGCACCGGTGAGATCTGCCTGAAAATCGATTTGGCGACGGGAACAAAAATCCGGGAGTTCAGAACGCCGGTTAAGCCCTCGGCTCAACATCGCAATTGGGGTTATGTCGCCCACATGGACGGCTTGCTCTTTGGCTCGGTGCTAAACGACGAGCACATTATCAGCCCCAGGTATGCAAACATACGCCTGCGCAACGAATCCGTTTCGTTCTTTGCCATGGATGCACGGACGGGGCAAGTGAAGTGGCGGTACAATCCGAAGCACTCCATCCGCAACAACGCCATCGCGATTACAGGCGGGCGCGTCTATCTGATTGATCGGCCCATAGCACTCGCCGACCGTATCACGGAACCTAAGCGGAATGGAAAGCATCGCCCTGTCCTCAAACCAGGCGAGCATCCCGGCGGCATGTTGATCGCCATGGATATCTCATCAGGCTCTATCCTCTGGAAGAAGAATGAGGATATCTTTGGAACCCAGATTGCGGTTAGCAGCAAGCACGGTATTTTATTGATGCACTATCAGGCCGTGAAGCACAACTTTTTCAAGCTGCCGTCGGAAATCGGCGGGCGAATGGCGGCTTTTGATATAAAGACCGGTGCGCGTTTGTGGGACCATAGAGTAAACTGCAAGACCCGGCCGATCATAAACGACGATACGATCTACGCTGAGGGCGGCGCCTGGCTGCTGAAAACGGGCGATTCTGTCCCGTGGGACTTCAAGCGTTCCTACGGGTGCGGTCAGATTGCCGGCAGCGTACACATGCTGGTATTCCGATCAGCCACCATCGGCTATCTTGATTTGAGCCGAGACAAGGGGATCGAAAACTTTGGGGGCGCCAGACCGGGTTGCTGGTTCAATGGGATTCCGGCGGGCGGAATGGTCCTTGTGCCGGACGGATCAGCCAAGTGTGCGTGCAGCTATCAAATGCGATCATGGCTTTCTTTGCAGCCGTGCCGGTAGCTCAAATTCACCCTGGATAATGTCGAGCTATAATTGAATCGGCAGTCCTCCTGCCGATTCTCCGCCGGCGGGCCTTTCGTTACGGGATATCAGGGATACTTCGTAATGAATGCACCTTGCCCTTGAAGAACGCTCGCGGCATATAAAGGCCAAACACCTTTGACACAACCTCTCCAGATTCCAGTCCCTGTCAAGCCAACGCTTTCTAATTGACGGATTACAGAGTACAACGCAAAGCTGTTCAGATGAGCGACGAAACGTGGTTGACAGGTCGTCATGTAGATGCCTCAAAGAAGATTTCATGGCAACGAGGATTTTCGTATTTGACTTTGAGCTTTTCAAAGATGACCTTGGCATAGAAGAATTTTCATGACGCATTGTCACGATCGTAAAGACTCTCTTTGCAATTTGGGACGCTGAACCTGATGAGAATTTTTTTGAAATTTAGATTACATTGTGGTATTATGGAACTTGAAGTTAGCAGGAGTCTTTTTAGCGATGTGTATATGGGAAATTCCAGATCAAGTACATTCACTAAGGAGGTAAGAAAGATGAAACGCAAAGATATGGTTCTGATTCTGATGCTCCTGTGTATTGGAACATCCACGGTTGAGGCTCAGAAGATTGTCAATCTGTTTGACAATCCCGGCTTCGAGGAGGGCACGGGGACCGACGT
>CAYZAT010000310.1:0-4121 GCA_964476475.1 uncultured Pirellulales bacterium | reverse complement strand
CCATATGCTGCGTGACGAAGAAGACCATATCGTCAACAATTTCATTGACATATTCTCTTTTCCGTACTTCTTCGCCCGCCTTGAAGACGGCTTGTATGGCTTCCGTGCCTCCACACGTGCACGCCCGGCGAACGCCCTCGGCGCCGCGCCGGTGATGGGTTCGCATGACACGCCCCGGCAGATCAAGGATCGCATCGCAGGTTGGACGGCCCAGCGTGTCTTTCAAAATATCGACGGGCGTTGAAACAGCAAGGGGAGTATTTTGCCTTTCCAGGCAATAGATAATCGATTCGTTTTTGGGCGGGATTTTCTTGCTCATGCGGAAGAACGTGTTTCCCTCGCTAAACCAGACGGGGTACGTGTATGAACCAAAGGCGCCGCGCCAGATTCTTTGTAGCCGGGATTCTCTAAATTTGTAGGTTGTTTTGACGCCCCCCTCAACCAATTGAGTGACCCATCTCGCGGGAAATGGCTTTTTCCAGTCGATCTGTTTATCCTTTTCCAAAAAAGACACCGTGAATTTCTCTTTGTGCCAGATGCCCGGCGCGCTCAATACGGCGAGGTAAATATTCTTGCTATCGTTGTCGAGGTCAACGGATTCGATCAGACGCGGCGTTCGCTGCTTACGACCTAAGGCCAGCGTCGTGTGTTGGTTTCCCTCCGGCCAGGTGACAACCAGCATACTATCCCGGCCCTCAAGCAATCCAACAAGGAGATTATCAGAAGGAACGTAAAGACGGTCCGTTGAAGTATATTCCTTAGGGTTGAAGATGAGATCGTCGCTGATGAAGCTGGGCACGATGCCGTATTCAATCGCGCTCAGGAGGCTGATTCCCTTCATGTTCTCGGCGGGTTTGATCTCGACAATCTCAGAGGGCCCGAAGGCGATGACGGCGGACATGCGTCCCTGGCCTCCATCACCGGAAAAAGTCACTTCCAGAGCGGCATCATCCCCTGTATTCTGCAATATCCTGCAACGCGTTATTTTGCCTGGCCGGCCTTTCAATTGAAGAGGGGTGAATTCTATAAGCTTATTGCCCGGATTGGTTTTTGAGCAGATGACAACTTTACCTTTTTGACATTGGAAGGCGGCCGTATAGTATGGATTTTCAATGATTGCGTCCCCTTGAAAGGCATATTCCCTGCCGTAATATCCCGGATCCGCCGAGATTGTTAGGGGATTCGCCTCGAGGTTTAAAAGGTCGGTCGGAACCCGCTTCCAGCGGTTTCTATGCCCGAAATCGACGGTTTGAGTCGATTGAGACATCGTATCCCAAATGTGTGTATTCGGCGCATTTTCTGTCGCCTGAGCGATCGAGGCCGCCAGCAAAACAATCAATCCCCTCTTCCATACCGGTAATATATTGCGACCACAACCTCGATCCAACGTCATAATTCATGTCCCTTTCAAACGGTTTTTCTGTTTTTCGCGTAATATTTGCACCCTCAGATGGTACAATAATATAGATGATACAATAATACGGATTGGACGTGAAAATGAAAAGAATGAACTTAAACAACTTGACTTGGATGTGCTTGACAACATTGATTGTGGTTCTTTTCTCGACGTGCATGATTCAGGCCGGCCAGACGACCTGGCGGCAGGAAGACGTCGATTGGCGTATGACCGGCGGCGACCGCATTAAGGCCATCCGGTATCCCGAACAGGCGAAGCCGCCGCTCTACGAAGAGCAGGGCGGAACGGTGCCGAACGTTCTACGTAAAGAGATGACACCTATAAGAACCTTTTCGGAGGATTCCTCGGTGGGTTTGCTGTCGAATCCGACGGTCATGGCCAATGTGATCGAGTCCCCTCCGGTTGACGGATTCATCCCCTATATCGCCGTTGCAACTACGGACAAGCGATCCGACGATTTCGATTGGGTAGCCGAGGCGCATATGTCCGTTGTGGGTAACTATTTAACCGATAGTCCGGCTACAGATTTTACCATCGGGCTTTTCGATACGGGAGCCAGTACGCACGTCATGAGCTATGAGGCCGCGAGCCGTATGGGTGTCTATGATGCCGGTTTACTGACGGACCATGTCACTGAGCTGATCGGTGCGACGAGCTCGGTCTATGCCTGGGTGAGTCATCCTTTGGCTGTTTTCATGGATGGACTGGGTGCCGTCGATCCGAACGGATGGACGGTGGACGATTCGAATATGGTCGGTCAGAGTAATGTCTCTATTCTCGTTGGTGATGAACCTTTTGAGGGCGAGTCGGGCCTGCCGACCGTTATGGGCTCGCCGATGAGTGTCAATTTTGTGACGACCATCGACAACAGTCGTCCGGTCACCGTGACGTACGACGGTAATGACTACACGGCCCCGGACATCCGTTTCTATGACCACGGCGATCCACGAATCCCCGGGTATGCGGACTCCATTCCTCTCGGCCTGATTCCTTCCGGCGCGGTTAATATTCAGTACATCATTGACTTGGAAGCGATCTTCGAGTTCGTTTTCGAGCCTGGAACGCCCTCGATCATTGTCGGGAACTCCGCTCAAAGCCTGTTCTTCGTCGATAGTGCAGACCTGCATGACGGCATCCGCAGTGCCATCGATAAAAAGCGTTTCATGCTGGATACCGGGGCCCAGATAACCGTGATTAGCTCCGGCGTCGGCTCCCGGCTCGGCTTGGACCCGGCGAATCCGGAGTTCGAGGTGGACATCGAAGATGCAACGGGGGCGGTGACGATCACGCCGGGCTTCTATATCGATACGCTCGAAATCCCGGCCCTCGGTCACTGGCTCACCTATACGAATGTCCCCGTCGTGCTTCTCGACGTCGCTTCGCCGGAAGGGGGGACGCTGGACGGAATTATCGGTATGAATCTCTTTGTGGATTTCAATCTTGTCCTGCGAGGCGGAGGGTTGCAGGGGCAAGATCCGCCGTCGTTGGAATATGAAATCATCCCGTCGGTCCTGACGGGCGACATCGCGCCGGCTGGGGGGGACGGCGTGGTCGATGTCCTGGACCTCGAAGCCCTGGCCGACGCATGGGGTTCCACGGCGGACTCGCCCAACTGGAATCCGGCGGCCGACATCGCCCCGCAGCCCGTTCCCGACGGCATCGTCAACTATCTCGATTTGGCCGCTATGATGGAAAATTGGCTCAAGGGCACAACCCTTTAGCACCGAAACCCATCAATACCGGCACACTCCGGCTTGCCTTCGTGGCCTGTTTGCCGCCTCCCGGCCTCCGGTCCCGGTCGCCCATTGCGGATCATTGGCTTTGTTGGGAGTAGCCGCCGCGCCGAGCAGAAGCTCATATTCCCTTTTTTCAAAAGCACTTAGCTCTTCCTCGCCTGCCGCGGATTGGCTTTGTTTTTCGCATTCCGTGTCGCGGGCGTCTCGCCCGCGCGTTACGCGGGCATCTTGCCCGCGATCATAGACCGCCTCCGCCTCAGCCGTCTCGGCCCGCTCCTGTTTTCGCGCATCCTTGAGTTTCCGAAACTCGCCCATCGTCTTAAACAAACTCGCCTCGAACCGCCTTTCGTACATCGACAGCCGCTCCAGCGCCCGATCACCCTCGAAGTCCCACTTGGCAATCAGACCCAGCGCCAGGTCGTCATAACAGCGCTTCGTATTTTTCGACAACCGGCACGGCTGCCCCGTGATCAGCGACTTGCTCAGAATTGCCTTTGATCTGCTGATCTCCGCCCTGATTTTCACGTCGATCACCTCATCCTGCATCTGCGCAGCGCGCCTGAGCCGCCACGTCAAACTAACGATCCGCTCGGCCAGAATCGCTTCCATCGCACCGACAGGAGCTAATTCGGTGAACATTTCCTCCCGTAAAGCATCGAAAGCCGCCTGATTTTCGCTGATAACCACGTCTTTACGCGCGAAAAGCCCATGTTTTGTTGCATTCTTCGCCACCGTTGCTTTGCCTTCCGCCGTCTTTGGCCCGGTCGATTTTTGCGCATTGCTTTGATTCGCCAGAATTTGTGCTTGTGTCGCCATGAGAAAACCCTCCAGAAATGACTATTGATTATTGATTAGTGATTAATGACTTTTGACTTTGTACTTTGTACTTATATTTATTGTTCAGGAATCGTCCATGATCGATGTTAAGAGTTTAGCAGAATGTGTGGAGCCGCATACGCCTAGAAGAA
>CAYZAT010000309.1:0-4127 GCA_964476475.1 uncultured Pirellulales bacterium | reverse complement strand
CTTAAAGTGACCGCAGGCGGTTTCTATAACATTGTCAACGGCTGGGGCGATACGAATACGAATATCATCAAGACCCACCGGGATGCGCTGGAACAATATATTTATGATGGTGAATCGGGGACATCCGAAGAGGTTCTCGGCGAATCCTATGCGATCCTGGGTCTGACCTGGCTGGCCCAGACCAGTAAGATGCGGGCCCTGGCCAAAAGCAAGGTTTGCGAAGGGGCGCCGACGCTGGTGAACCACCATATGATCGGTGTGACGGGACAAAATTATGTGTCGGGGCAATTCGGGGCGCCTTATATCGACATCCCGTTAGGGCATCTCGGCGTTTATCAATCTGAAAATACGAACGGCTTATTCCTCGCCGTAACGGGCTACGCCGCGGCGTACGAGCACGAGGTGATTCGACAGCTCCAGGCCTGCGACTCGGTCTCGACGATCAACCTGCTCGAAAAGGCCAACGACGACGCTACATATAACAAAATATACTATACAGATTCCTTGGATTGGGATTCGGTCAAGGGAAATCTTTACAACTATGGGGAAGAGGATGAGGGAGAGGAAGACTTGGTCTCCAGCTATATTAACGAAGGATACACGGTCCGGTTGCCGGAGCACGGGGACCTGAGTGAAGATGACTGGGAAGGCATCGGATTCCAGGCCGTCAAGGTGACGTCCGATGAATTAACCGCCGGTTATATTATCTCCGGCGGTTACAGCGGCGGGGCCGGCACGACCAGTAACGACAGTATGGACGCCGAAGAACTGCTCGACATGGGCGATATCTTCGCCGGCGAGCGCGAAGGGACCTACCACAACGACTCGACGGATATCACCATCGGTACCGGAGGGATGCCGTTTGGTCTATCGTTCAGCCGGTCGTACAGCTCTCAGGATCGACTGAAGGATGGTCCGCTCGGCCTCGGCTGGACGCATAATTTCGACATCACAGCCAAGGTGCGCAGCGACAGCTTCCAGGCCCTGGGCTCCGATTCGGTGATCGATGCGGCCGCGCATATCGTGGCCCTCACCGTAGTGTGCGATATCCTGATTACGGATTCCGGCGATGTCCGCGAGAATGTCATCGCCGCGTTGTGCGAATCGTGGCTAATGGACCAGATGATGGAGAATCTCGTGACCATCAAGCAAGGCGGCGGGAAAATGCAGTTCCTCAAGCAGCCGGATGGGAGCGGGGACTACAATCCGCCCACGGCGAAGGCTCTGCGGCTCGTTGAAAACGGAAGCGGCCTCCGGCTCAAGAACACCAGCGGGATCTTCTACGATTTCGACAGTTCCGGCTTGTTGGACGAATGGAGCGATGCGCATGGTAACAAGGTCGATTTCGTCTATTCCAGTGGACAGCTCAGCGATGTGATCTGCAAGATCGGCGGCACGATCGCATCCTGGGACCTGCATTTCGACTATGACGTCGACGATCATATTACCACGGTGACGGATTCTGCCAACCGGACCATCTCCTACACCTATACAGGGGATGAACTCACCAAATATACAAATCCGGACACAAAAGATACGATCTACGCCTACGACAACAACAACAAAGGACAGTTAACGGAGATTTTTTCGCCTGTCGATCCGGTTAATCCGGTCCTGACCAACGTTTATGATCCCCTGGGCCGGCTCCAACAACAAATCAATGCCAATGGCGTTGAGACGGATTACTACCTCGCCGGTTACCGGGCCGAGACGCTCGAGCCCGAACAGGATTATCCGCAGGGTCAACCGACACGGTACTCCGTCATCCAGTGGGCCGACGAGTTCGGTCGGCCGATTCGCACCATCGACCAGCTCGGCCACGAGAATAAGATGGAATATGACGGTTTATCCAGATTAATCGGTACAGTCAGCTCCTTCGGGACGTCCTCAGTCATCGCCTACGATGACCAGCATCGCATTATCCAATACGACAGCCTATGTAAGCCGGGTTCACCTCCTGAGGATCCGAACGTTAGCACGAGCTTCGACTACAATACCAACGAAAATACCGAGGGGCGATGGCTCGTTCACCAAAGGAAGGTAACTGAGCAGAATGGTATGGAGGTTGAATATGAATATGACTACGACAATAGCGCCTACGGGACCGAAGTCGGCAACCTGATGAAAATCACCTATCCGGAAGTGGACGCAGGCACGCCTGTCGTGGAATTTACCTATAACGGCTACGGACAGGTATTTACTAAAACCGATCCCGAAGAGGTGGTCACGGAGTACACGTACAACAGTAACACTGCCGGATCGACGCTTCATCAGGTCGTTGTGGACCAGGGGGGGCTAAACCTAACGACCGAATACACCTATGACAGTGTGGGGAATGTGGCCACGGTTAAAGACCCGAGGGGTAATACGACCCAGAACGAATACAATAATTCGAGACTGCTTACGAAGGTTATACCCCCATCACCGTCTCCATTCGACCCGATCGATTACACGATAGACTACGTCTATTACGATGACGGCAAGCTCCAGCACGTCACGCAAAATACCGACGAGGATGGATTGGTTTACCTTCAGACTATTACATACACGGCCACAGGCCAGCAGGAAACCGTCAAAGGCCCCTATAAGTCCGGTCAGGACCTCGGGATCAATCTGACAACGTATGATTACGACGCATTAGGCCGGATCACGACGGTCACGGATGCCGAAAACAATGTAACCGAAATGCGGTATTACCCCGATGGCAAGGTCTGGAAGGTCATCGACGCAGAGGGCCATGATACGGTCACCAACACCTACGACGCCAATGGTCTGCTGATTAAGGTCGAGGACGCAAAGGGAAACGCCACAGAATATGAATACAACGGATTCGGAGGACTCAAGAAGACCATATACCCCGATGAGACCTTCACGGAGCCGACGTATGGCTTGATCCGAGAAACGATAAACTTCACAACCCGCGCGGGTGATACGATCGAGGTGTTGCATGATGACCTCAAGCGTGTCATCGAGAAGGTAACGCCCGATAAAACGATCAAGTATGAATATGACCTTACAGGACGTGTCGTCGAGACCTATGAATCCATCGCGGGGTCACCCGATGCCCATCATATCAAATACACGTACGACAACGTCGGACGGGTCACAAAGGTGGAATATCCAGGCAATAAGGATGTCGAGTACGAATATGACGACGTGGGCAACCGCACGAAGCTCACTTACCCCGACGATACCTATATCACCTATGAATACGACGAATTGAACCGGCTAACCTATATCCGGAACCAGGGCGGCCAGTCATTGGCGCATTACACCTACGATACACGTTCCCGTCGTACAAACCTCGATTACTTCAACGGAACGAGCATCGACTATACGTACGACGCCGCCAGCCGGCTGACGGAAATCGACAACACGGATGCGTATAGTGTCCATCATAAATACGGATACACTTACGACGACGTCGGCGATCGCCTTACCATGCTCGTCAACGGCACGGATTACCACTACTACACCTATGACAATATCTACCAAATCACGCACGTCGATTACCCGGCTAACTATGGCGACGGTTTGTTTTCCGACACGACGTTCAATTATGACGATGCGGGCAACCGGAGTTCCACCAACGATGGCGATCCCGTGCAATACGTCCCCAATAACCTGAACCAGTACACCGACGTCGGCGATATCACTTACGCTTATGACAATAATGGCAATACCACCTACGATGGCGTCGCCACCTATACCTACGATTCCGAAAACCGCCTGACCGGCGCGACCAACGCCAACAGCTCGTCGGGCAGTTCGTCGACCCTGGACGGAGCACTGGATTGCAATTACACGATCACCACAGGCGGAAACGCCAACTGGTTTGGCGACGTGACCAGTGCGGCTTACTACGATGGCGATGTTGCCACGCATCCGACGATCTCCGACAACCAACAGACCTGGATAGAAACAGAAACAGTGACCGTCAGCGCCGGGGACAAGGTCTCATTTTACTGGAAGGTCTCGTCCGAGCAGGGCAGTGATTATCTGGAGTTCTATATCGACGACGAGGTCAATCCACGGGCCTCGATCAGCGGGGAAGTGGACTGGGAAAAGAAGTCCTTTGCGCTGACCGAAGGCGATCATACGTTTAGGTGGGAATATTCCAAGAACTA
>CAYZAT010000308.1:0-4210 GCA_964476475.1 uncultured Pirellulales bacterium | reverse complement strand
CTGTTCTTAACTGTGTATATCTTTTGCCAAATAATGCTTGCAACAAAGTTCTCATCGCCGAAGATATAGTCCATTAGAGCACGAAGATGATGTACTTCGTTATCATCAATACTTATGAATATCGCGCCGTCATCAGCGAGTAGTTCATGTAGCAATTTGAGACGTGGCATCATCATACAAATCCACTTCTCGTGGCGCGTAAGGTCCTCGCTGTCGACGATTTTACCGAGCCAATCCTGCATCATGGGGGAATTGACGTTGTCGTTGTAGGCCCATTTTTCGTTGCCCGTATTGTAGGGCGGATCGATATAGATGCACTTGACCTTCCCGGCGTAAATGGGCAGAAGGGCCTTGAGGGCTTTGAGGTTGTCGCCGTGAATGATGAGGTTATCGTGCAGGCTGACCTTGTCCGTGAGCGATTTCTCCTTGCGGGGCACCAATTGATGGTACTTGACCAGCAAATGGTGGTTCTGGACAAACGCCTTACCTTTGAAATTCAGCGTGGCCATGTTCTTGTGAACTCCTAATCACGACAACCTCAGCAACCATGCAAACGCTTATTATGCGCGAAAAACCGCTATGAGTCAATTCTGAGTTCCAGGCCATTATCCGCTAAGTTGCGATTTCCCCACGGAACCCGATATTCTCGGCTCTCGTGGGCTTTGAATATATCACCCCGACCGGACAAAGCAAAGAAATTCATTCAGGATTTTCGATTGACGATAGGCCACAGATCAATGCCTTTTCTTCACGCCCTTCGTGGTTGCTGTCTTTCGCTGTTTTACGTCGTGCTGCCGGCCCAAACACACGGTGTGCGGCTTGCCGGGATTCCGGAGTTTTGCATTTTGCAATTTGCTTTTTTAGGTTGGTTGCGGCCTTTAGCCCGCGCCAGGTCATCTGGGGGATCTGTGGCTGACGTTATTGACGGTACGCTCTAAGCCGCGTCTTTCTTTTTCATCCAGGGGCAGGTTGCACGCTGGGGGCAGTCCCGGCAGCCGTGCTGGGTGGATAATAACGGGAGGATCACAAAGGCATCCACCATAAATGCCGCGGTTAGAATCACGAGGCCCCAGTTGAAACCCCGGATCAGGGCGGGCGCCGCGGCGACCACCGGGAGGAACCATAAAGGGACGATGACGGGGATGTGCTTTTTGAATTTTTCGCTGAAGCGGTCGCCCGGCTGCCGCTGGCGGATTTTGGCGGCGATCCGGCCGTAGCCGCAGGGACAGGCATCGGTGCCCCAGAACCGGCAGAACGGACAGACGAAGATCATGATCCACACGGCGCCGAGACCTCCGTAAAAGATGTACCCGGCCGCGGCGAGGGTGGACCACGACGATCCCTGCAAGGAACGAAACAGCACAGCGGCTCCGAGGATCGTCATGACGATGTAGGGCAGATTGTGCAAGAGCGTTTCGGGGCCCGTGTAGGTGCGGGCGGGAAGCGGATCGCACGGTCCTTTTTGCGGGTCGGGAGCGTTGTCTTCCATGCGCTGTCCCTCATTGGATTTTAACGGTATTCGTCGGCCAGCTCGAACATGTCCAGAATGCGCTCGAGGGCGTCATACGGGATATTGCCGATATCGACGGTCAGCTTATCCTCTTTGTTGAAGACCGTCTTGACGTGCCCGGCGGCGAATAAGACGTTACTGGCTTTCCGCTGGTGGCTCGTTCGCGTTTTGACCTGGAACGCCGCCAGGGACGGATGCGCCAGAAACTGCACGTCGGTGACCAGTGCGGCGATCGGATTGCCCTGACGGTTCCGGCCCAGGTTGCTCAGCCGGATATGATACGTCTTCGGCGTCCCGGTCAAAAGGTCCACCGAGGCGTGGCGATAGTAGAAATCGCTCTGGGCCTGGGCCGTTCCGACCTTATCCAGTTGCTCTCTCGCTTCCGAAGGCTGATCGGCGCCCGGGCAGAAAAGGACCGTGGGCTGGTGAGCCAAGTCATTCTCCAGGAGCAGCCCCAGGCCCACCGGCGCGCCGTCTTCGAGGGAGAGCAGGCTGGTGACATTGCCGGTGACGGTATAGAAATTCGAGCCGGTGACCGGCCGGCCGGACGGACCGAAGGGGATCGAGTCGTCGAAATTCTCGGCGTACATGTGGATCGCGACGCCGACCTGGCGGAGATTCGCGGCGCAGGCAGCCCGGCGCGCCTGATGACGGGCCTGGGACAACGCCGGCACGAGAATGGCGATGAGCAGCGCCATGATCGCAATGACGACCAGCAGCTCGATCAATGTAAAACCGGTCCTGCGATCATCATCGCCGACGAGTGAATGGCTGTAATGCTGAGCTAACAAAACAACTCCTTATTCAATTTGTGTCCGTGGAATCCGGAGCCGGCAATGTCTCCGCGAGGCGGACATGATCCATAATCCAGAAACCGCCGGGCAGCCCTTCTGATCGCATCGCAATCCCGATGGACTTGCCGGCCCAGAGATCGTCGGAATGAACGCTCGGCAGATAAACGGAATAATCCCGTAAGCGGCCCGACGACAGATGCGTCGCCTCAACGGGCAGAACGGCGATATCGACCGATTCGGTTTCGTCATAATAATAGAGGGCCAGCTCCAGCCGGTCGAGCGGCTCCTCGATGGACGGTGCATATCTGGAGGAGACGCCGACGGCCACCGTCAGGCGGTATTGAGCGCCCACTTCGTAGGCAATCGGCAAATCCTGCTCGAAACCGTTCCCTTTTTGCGAACCAAGGAACGCGATTTGAAATCCGTCGGCATTGACGACATGATCCCAGCTATCTTCGGAGGTGTTGGCGAATACGCCCGTATTGCTGCCGGACAGATCATCCACGTCCGACTCGATCCACCCGTCCGCATACGGCACGGCCCCAAAGCCATTCGGATCCACAACCGGCGTCTCAAATGACGCGTTCTCAACCGGAATGGACGTGGGCATGGACTCGGTCAGCCGGACATCGTCCATAATCCAGAAACCGCCGGGCAGCCCCTGCGAGCGCATTGCGATCCCGATGGATTTTCCCGCCCAAAGGTCGTCGGGATGGACGTTGGGCAGCTCCACGGAGACATCCTGCAACCAGCCTATGGACAGATGCCTCGCATCAACGGCCCGGGCGACAATATCGACGGATGCGGTTTCATCATAATAGCAGAGGACCAGCTCCATCATATCGAGCGGCTCTTCGATGGACGGCTGATATCTCGAAGAGACGCCGACCGCCACGGTCAGACGGTAATCGCAGCCCGCCTTGTAGGTCGCCGTCACATCCTGCTCGAAAGCGTTTCCCTTTTGCGAGCCGAGGAAGGCGATTTGAAATCCATCGGCATTGACCGTGTGGTCCCAACTCTCTTCCGCGGTATTGGCAAAGACGCCCGTATTGCTGCCGGACAGATCATCCACGTCCGGCTCGATCCACCCGTCCGCATACGGCACGGCCGAAAACGCATTCGGATCGATGACCGGGGACTCGAACGACGCATTCTCAACGTAGATCGATACGGGAACGGATTCGACAAGACGAACGTTATCCAGGGTCCAGAAGCCGCCCGCCAGTCCCAGTGCACGTATCGCAACTCCGATGGTCTGGCCGGCCCAGGCTTCTTCCGAATCCACGGGCGCCAGATACAAGGAGAAATCCTCAAGTCGCGTTGCGGATAGGCCCGTCGCCTCCACCGTCGCCGACGCGACGTCCACCGCGGACTGTCCCTCATCGAGATAGTATAAAACCAGCTCAATCGCATCGACCGGCTCGACCATGGACGGCGGGAATCGCATCGAAACACCCACCCCTACGCTCAGGCGATAATCACAGCCCGGCTTGTACGTCGCGGCCAACCCCTGCCGGAAGCCATTGCCAAGCTCCGAACCCAAAAAAGCTAACTGATCGCCATCGGCATTGGCCACGTGGTCCGGGCTATCGGCGGGCGTATTGGCGAATACACCGGTATTCGTACCGCCCAGCGTGTCGATATCCAACTCCGTCCACCCCTGCGCAACGGGCATGGCTCCGAAGCTGTTCGGATCCACGACCGGGGCCTCGAACGAGGCATTTTCAATCGGAATCAACGCCGCACCGACCGGCCCGGCCGCCCAAAAACCCATCACCAGTAAGACGATTACAGACTTCATACGACCCAACATGTCATCCTCCTCATTCGTTGATTTTTACTCATTCTTCACGGTCTAAAGTCATATCTCAGTACGCTCATCATATGAAAGTGTTTGTAAAAATGC
>CAYZAT010000307.1:0-4271 GCA_964476475.1 uncultured Pirellulales bacterium | reverse complement strand
GACGTAATATAGGGACACACCCACAGCATCACCTTGAATCCGTAATCGTGAAGCGTATCGACCATAGCTTTCGGATCGTCGAAACGGGTTCCGGAAAAATCCCAGTTGCCATAGTCGTCCGCCCATCCTTCATCGATCATAAACGCTCCGGGTGAAAAACCATACTCGACGATCTGTTTGGCGTATTCCAGAATGTCTTTTTGATTTTGATTGTAGGTTAGCTCGATCCACGTGTTGAACTGGGGATGTGTGAACAGGATGGGATCGGGAATTCTCCCCTTCGGTGGAAAGAATGTCCGGCTGGCGTATTGATAGACCTCTTTCAACGTCAAACCGGATTGTCCCGTCTGAACGGGTCCGAAACGCGAGGAAAGATGGATGTACCCCTCTTTAAACTCGAAACGAAACGGATCGTCGGACCATATATAACGACCCTGGTTTGAGATTAGAAGGGGCTGAACCTGGTTTCCCGCGGTATCGGCGAAGGAATCAAAACTATAGGAGGTGTTGGACAAGGGCATACGATGCGAATGACTGATCACGCCGGCCCACCATCGTTCTCCCTGGGCGATCTTGAGAATCTGACCTTCGGCTCTCGCTGGACTCAAAGTGAGGGCCGCCAGTATGATTAAGAATAATCCCAACGGGAAGTGACCCGTTAAGGTCTTCCATTTCCTTCGTCTCATGTCAGATGCCCCTAAAATACTAATCGACGAGTTCGCGCTCGATATCTTCGAGAGACTTGCCTTTGGTCTCCGGCAATTTCAGCAGAATGACAACAAAACCCACCACGCAGATGGCGCCGTAAAGCCAAAATGCTCCGTGGGCGCCAAAGACGCGATTTAACATCGGAAACGTGAATGCCACCAACGAGCAACAAATCCACAGCGACAAGACCGCGACCGACATGGCCGCGCCGCGTATGCGGTTGGGGAATATCTCACTGATCACCACCCAGGTGATGGGAGCTAACGACATGGCGTAGCAGGCGATGGCCGCGACGACCAGAATCAGCATGTGAACGCCGGTGCATTTCAGAAGGAAACCCGTTCCAAGCAACGCATAGATCCCCGCCAGGCCGGCCGCACCGAACAACATCAGCGCCCGCCGCCCGATGCGATCCACCGTGAAGATCGCCACAAACGTAAAGGCCAGGTTCACGATCCCCGTGATAACGATACTGAACATCAGGTCGCTGACGTCCTTGCCCGCTGCTTTGAAAACCTCTGCAGCGTAGTAAAAAATGACGTTGATTCCGCACCATTGCTGGAAGGCGGCCAAAAACACGCCGAGAAGGACGATCCGGAAGAGCCGGCGCTCCAGTAAATCACTAAAGCGGACTCGAGCGACTTGATTGCCGGCGATTGTGTCCTTAATGTCGGCCACTTCGAACTTCGCGTAGTCGTCACCACCGATGCGAGAAAGGATTCGCGTCGCCTGTTCACTTCGGCCATACTTAACCAGCCAGCGTGGACTCTCCGGCACGAAGAACATCAGCCAAAAGAATGCCAACGCGGGCACGGTCTCGGCGCCAAACATCCATCGCCAGCCATATTGACCGTTCCAGGATTCCAAAATCACCTCGGCCGTCGCTCCGCTCTCCACCGGTTGCGCAATAAGCAGATTCGTGAGCTGGGCGAGAAGAATGCCGATAACAATGGTCAATTGATTGATCGACACGAAACGGCCGCGCGATTCCGCCGGCGATATTTCGGCGATGTACATGGGCGAGAGGTTGGATGCCAGCCCGATGCCCACACCGCCCAGGAAACGGGCCAGGTTAAAGGCAACGAAATTCCACGCCAATGCCGTCCAGAGTGCTGAGACGGTGAACATTAAACCCGAGAGGATCAGCAGACGTTTTCGTCCGAACCGATCGCTCAGGGCGCCGGAGATCATCGCTCCCAGGATACAACCGAACAGCGCCGTACTACTCGCGAAGCCTTGCCAGAAAGGCTTTTCCGTTATTTTAAAAAACGGCTCGTAGAAGGCTCTGGCCCCACCGACCACGACCCAGTCGTAGCCGAACAGCAGACCGCCCATCGCGGCTACAAGGCAGATCAACCAGATGAAAGCCATATTATAACGAACATTGTCCATCGATGTATTTCCCATTAAACGACACTTTCGATGTAACTTACTGCTTCGCTGTAGCCCCCGTTAGTAAAGTCACGTTGCTCCTGGTAAAGAAGCCATCAAAATCACCGTAGCGATGGATATATTCATTGACGAGAAGAGTATGCTCGGAGGGACTGGAAAATATCTGCTTGAGCCCTTCTTCAACGGACCCGGCTAAGTCCAGTAGAAAATTCAACCCTTCATTCTTCAGGGCAGAGACCGTTTGCTCGATCTCTTCGGTCCTAAATGCAATATGATGCACCCTCGGTCCGTAGTTGTGAACGAATTTTTCGGTTGGGCCCGATGTCTCGTCGTCAAAATATGGGGCGATGCCGGATGTGAACACCATGGCAAAGTCTTTGGAAGAGAATCGGGCGACGTTCGTGATCGAGTTGAATATCTTGACGTAGATCGCGAAATCGAACTTGTAGTTCGTCAAGTTCATAAACTCGATGATCGCAGCGTCCCTGTCTTCGGCCCGGACTCTCGTCGCCGCGTGATCCAGCTCCTTTACATTTCCTGCGGGCAAGCCATCTGTTTTATGGAATTTCCAATCCAAAGGTTTAGCTCCGGAGGCTGCATAACACCTCGGCCTTTGGCGCCACTGAATAAATCCAATCGAGTTGCCGGTATATTGAGACGGGATGGTTTGAATGAAAGAGTAGTTATCACAATGAAAAATATCCTCTGTAAGGAATTCAATACCTCTTTTCTTTTGAATCGAAACGTATTTCTCGATGTCCGTGGTTTCGAAGACAAATGTCTCCAGGCGTGTATTCGGAAGATGTTCAGATTTAGGAAACGTATTCAACTCCAGGAAAGGATTCTCCGCTTTGCGAGAGCGGATCAGAAAATCAGCAGAGCCTTCGGTTGCCAGGACCACCGTGCGAAAGTGAGCGTCCTCGAAAGCTTCCGTCACATCCAAACCCGTGAACTTCAGAAACTCCTCCGCCGTCGCTTTTTGATGGTCCGGCTCGGTATTAATGATAACGCAACTCAAACCCTTCACGAGACCGTCCAGGCCGAGTTCCTTCCTTTCTTTCAGGACGGATGCCACTTCTTTTTGAAGATATTCATCACTGTTTTGGAAATCGCGGACATCTTCACCTCCGCACGCGGGGCATGTACTGCTAACCGAATCAGCATGAACCTGCTGACATTTTGGACATATCCATTTTCCCATTTATCTCTTCCCGTGCTATCGAATGATGGCAACCCAGCCGCCTCCCGGCGCGAGCTTGATTTTCATTTTATCCGAGGTCGTGACCTTCGCCCTCTCCCTCTTGTAGTCGTTGCCGTACCGGTCGGCGTTGATGCCGTCTTTGTATATCTCAATCCGGTGCCGTCCCGAGCTGAGGAATGAAAAATCAACCGTCAGTTCTCTGCCTGTCCAGTCGGTCATCGCCCCAACATACCATTCCGCGCCGCTTTTGCGTGCAATGACCACGTAATCGGACACCTTCGCATCCAGAACTTTCGTCTCGTCCCACACCGTGGGCACTTTGGCCAAAAACCTCATACACTCCTTTTCTCTCAGGTAATTTGTAGGAGTGTCGGCCAACATTTGCAGCGGGCTCTCGTAAACCACGTACATTGCCAATTGGTGACAGCGTGTGCCCAGGCTCATCGGCCGGTTAAAGATAGGCTGGAAATTGCTCTTTTGAGCATTCACCATCGCGCCGGGGGTATAATCCATCGGTCCGGCTGCCATCCGGATAAAAGGGATTGTCACATTATATTCCGGATTTGCCGCATCGCCCCACTTGCAGTTTTCCAACCCGCGAACGCCTTCCCGCGTGATGACGTTGGGATACGCCCGCCGCAAACCCGTCGGTTTAAACGAGCCATGGAAGTCGATGAGCATGTGCCGCCTGGCCCCCTCTTTTGCAATCTTCTCATAGTAATTGACCATCCACTGATCGTCCCGCTGCATAAAATCGACCTTAAGCCCTTTGGCGCCCCACTTCTCGAATTGATCCATCGCCTCATCCAGTTGGTCATCGAGCGTCTTCCAGATTACCCACGGAATGATACCGACGTTCTTGCTCTTGGCGTAGCGGAACAATTCCTCCATATCCATGCCATCGACGATGCCCACTACATCGCCAAGCACATACCAGCCTTCGTCGAGGATGATATATTCGATGCCATAC
>CAYZAT010000306.1:0-4279 GCA_964476475.1 uncultured Pirellulales bacterium | reverse complement strand
GCGCCCTCGGACCGTATGTATTAAGGCTGGCTTATTCGGTCGTTCGATTTTTTTCCGCAGATAGCCTATGTACACGTCGACAACGTTGCTGGATGCCGAGGAATTGAACTCGTAAACGTGTTCCCAAATATCGGAGCGGGAAATCGTTTCGCCTGCCCGCAGGGCTAAATACTCGATAAGGGCATATTCCCGGGCCGTCAATTGAATTTCCTCTCCACCACGCCAGAGTCTCTGGGCGCCGAGGTCGATGCGCAGGTTTTCGATGCGGATGATGGGATTTTTCTCTTGGTAGTTGCGGCGCACGAGTGCTCGGACGCGTGCAAGAAGCTCTTCGAAGGCGAAGGGTTTGATGAGATAGTCATCGGCGCCCAGGTTTAAGCCGGCCACGCGGTCCTCGACGGTGTCTTTGGCCGTTAATATCAGGACATGGGTTTTGATGCCTTTTGCTCGGATTGTCTTGAGAATCTCAAGACCGTCCATACCCGGTAGCATCAGATCGAGAATGATCACGTCGTATTCGTTGCTGGTCGCGTACCAGAGGCCTTCTTTGCCATCCTGTGTCGCGTCCACGGCAAAGTCGGCCTCGCGCAAGCCCTTCGTCAGAGAACGTTGCAATGGAAGATAATCTTCTATCACCAGCAGGCGCATACGCGTATCCCAAAGTGGAAGCACCGCTGAGCGTGTCCAATCCATGGCTCAGCGGTGCATTTTCTACTTTTCGATCTTTTCAGATGTTACTGCTTTTTTTCCCTTTAGTCATCCTCGCCGTCTTCCTCTTTCTGTTGATCCTCCGTTTCTTTCTCTTGGTCATCTTCAGTCCCAAGATATTTCCCTTTAGCAGAGATGAGGATATCGGTTTCCTTGCCGTTAAGGACGACTTCGACTTCGTACACAAAAGTTCCGTTCCTGTTGACTTTTTCTATCTCTGTAATCGTTCCTCCAGTTGCATGTTTCTTTATCGCCTTGCGTACTCTTCGCGGCAAATTTTTGAGTGATACTGTCTCTTCTTTCGCATGGGTATATCCCGTCAGCAACAGATCTTCATCTTGAATAAGGCCGATGCCGGGTGCATAGGTTTTATAGCATTTTTCATCGGGATCGAGGCCGGACGTTTCTTCGACTCTGATGCAGTGTTTGAATATTCCCGCCGGCGTCTTCATTGTCACGTCGTCACTTATGATCTCCGCCCTGTCCATGGCGTTCGGTGCGATTTCCTGATAATGTCTGGCGCCTAAGAGAATCGTTCCGGGCATAATTATGCCCCCTTTGGAATTCTTCTCGTCTGCACGCCAGGCCCCAGAGTGCGCGACGATTTTGCCATCCTGATAGTCATCGACCTCTTCGCCGAAATAGAATACGTCACCGTGCTCTTTGCATATCGCAAAGAAATTTCTGGAGACCTCCACCAGTTTTCCGTCTTTTTCTTCGCGTTCTTCGACAACCCGTGTTTCTATATTGCCGATCTTTTGTGTCTGTTCCAGGACGGTAATCACGACCTTCTCTCTGCGGCTTTCCAGAACCAGTTGGTGGCCGGGTTGCAGAATGAAAAACCGATTCTTGCCGACCGAAGCGAAAGTACAGTTCTCGTCTCCGAAAGAACTCGTCCATTTCTTGTCCTGGTCGCCGCCCGTGGATTCCTCCGTAGAGGTGACCTCCTTGATCTCAATCACCTCACCTTCCGGAGAGATTTCAATTTCATACCATTTTCCACCGGAGCGTACATCTACGTCATATTGCCCCGGATCCTCTCCTTCAACCTCCTTCTGAATTCTTAAGATCTCTCCTTTCGGAAGGGCTTGTTCGATCGCGTTCTTTGTGACAGTCGGCAGTTCGGAAGGTAAGATCGTGATCTTCTTCTCTTGAATTCCTTGTTGAGCGGAAATGCTTGCAAACCCAAGCATCGATCCGATAACCGCTAACAGACAAATCCGTTTCCAGTGTGCCCTTAACATTCTCTCGTCTCCTTTAATCAAAACTTCTTATTTCGCGGCCTGCCAACGAGGGTTCTTCGGCCCGACATTGGCCGCCATAATAGGAATGAACAAATGAGAAAATTGTGAGAAATCCAAAATTATTTCACTTTTTTTCATGGGACGGAATTTCCGTAAAAGCTTGCCACTTCGCCTGAATTTCCTTTGGGATTTCAAGCCGCTATGAATGTATAGTCCGTAACAAAGGTGTAGAGATTCGTTTGGACGGATTTCCCTTGGGCCAGAAAACGTTAAAGACGCTCCCATCCAGCCGTCGTTGCGGACGTGGAAAGTAGAGGGGAAGTTTGGATTCTTCGGGTGGTCGAAGAGCGCGATGCCTTCCATTGTGTCGTTTGTGATCGCTCCGGAGTAATCGACCCATTTCGCTTGTTTCCAGAGAACCTCTTTCTCGTTGACGGCGCCTTCGGAGTTGCGAATTGTCCCGCCGCCGTCATGGACGCCAATGGTCTTGGCCATCCGCACGCCGATCATTCCAAAAGGGGTTTTACCGAGTATCACGGATCCGTTGGCGGCCTTGAAGGTCATATCCATTATGAGTAACCACTCGGCGTCGGGAAGTGGAATCACCCTAATCCGGCGCGTCTCCAGAAGCAAGGCCGTGTCGTCTTCTTTGATCCATTCATTTTCGGCGATCAGAGACGCATGCGCGTCGGTGTCTATATACTCGACGATGCGCTTATGACGGATTTTTCCATCGCCTCGATCGCCCCAGAAATTGACTCCGTTCGTGTCATGATGAGAGATCCACACGGAATTGTGATGGCTGTGCGATTCGGGATCGTGAGGATGGCCCATCCGTGTGAGGGACCGACCCGAAGGGCCGATGATCGGGTAGAGAAAAGGCCGAGGCAGTTCCGATCCGAAGTGATATCGTGCCAGTTCGAGGCCGTCTCGCTGGAAGGAGGCCCGGTCGTAGGGCATTGGAATCACCTGCATCTCGGGCACGGCTTTCGGTGTGGAAGAGGCTCGGACGATACCCTGAGTTGCCATCGAAAGGATTGGAAGAAGGCAGACAAGCAATTGTTTCTGAAGCATCATCGTGTTCCTTTATGCTCGATACAAGATTGAAAGGCATCAACTAAACAAGGCTTCGACGAAGGTATTGGGATCGAACTCGGCGATATCTTCCGGCTTTTCGCCCAGGCCGACGAATTTGACCGGTATATCGAGCTGGTCTTTGATGGCGATGACGATGCCGCCGCGGGCCGTGCCGTCGAGCTTGGCTAAGAAGATTCCGGTGACGTTGATCGCCTCGGTAAATAGTTTGGCCTGGGAAATAGCGTTTTGGCCCGTTGTCCCGTCGAGGACCAGCAGGACCTCGTTGGGGGCGCCGGGGATTTTGCGGGCGACGATATCGCGGATTTTCATGAGTTGCTGCATGAGGTCTTTCTTGGTATGCAGTCGTCCGGCCGTGTCGAGGATCAAAATATCCGTGTCGCGGGCGAGGGCGGCTTCACAGGCGTCGAAGGCGACGGCCGCCGGGTCGCTGCCGGTCTGATGCTTGACGATCTGCACGCCGATGCGTTCGGCCCAGATGCTTAATTGCTCCACGGCGGCGGCGCGGAACGTATCGCACGCCGCGACGATGACCTTCTTGTCGTTCTGGTGGAAGATGTGAGCGAGCTTGGCGATGCTCGTGGTCTTACCGGTTCCATTGACACCGGCCACGAGAACAACCGTCGGGCCGGTTTCGGCCAGGTGCATCTGTCTGTCGCGGTCCGGCCAATAGCTCTTGATGTGCTCTTTGAGAAAAGGGATCACATCGTCCGTGGTGGCGATTTGCTTGGCGCGGTAGGCTTCTCGAAGCTCCGTGACGAGTTTATCGGTAGTTTCCACGCCGATATCGTCACGAATGAGTGTTTCTTCCAGTTCGTCGAGGAGGTCTTCATCGATTTTCCTGCCCAGGCTCAGGACGGAAGAAAGCGAGGTGCTGATTTTATTTCGCGTTTTGCTTAAACGGTCTTTGAAAAAGCTGGCTGTTTTGCTGAAAATTCCCATTCTTTCTGGCCTTTCGATATTGGGGTTTCGCCCGGGGTTGAACCTCCGGTCACCATTTTCTATTTCCCAGATAGTATCGGGATTTGTAAAAAATTCAAGTTCATCCTTTCCGCGTCGATCTTTCGTTTTTTTATCTTTGACAGTTTGAACGGCTCTTGTTAGATTCTTGGTAACGTCCGGAGCCCTTCAAGTAACGGTTCATACTTGGTGGCACGGCTTGTAGTGGAACATCGACTAATTTAGAGGTGCAGTTGGATTGCTCTTTAAAGGGACATCGCTTCATAAGGGAC
>CAYZAT010000305.1:0-4357 GCA_964476475.1 uncultured Pirellulales bacterium | reverse complement strand
CGCCATCAATGGAAAAGTCACCTTGACCGGATCGGGGACGCGGCGAACGTGTTCCAGGGTGCTAATGTCGGCCTCGCTGCTGCCTGGCTCATCAGACAAATACTCCAGGCCTGCGAGTAGCGCCTGGCTCTTGGTCGGGCCGAATGTCCCCATACCCGCTAGGATTGTCAGCCAGGGTATGCACATCACGTCTCGATCGGCGTCCACCCGGATGCGCACGTCCATCGTGATAGCACCGTCTATGGGTCCGGGGCGGATCTCCCGCCGGATTTCCCACGCACCTCCGCCGGAATCATTAAGGTACGCGGTGACGATCACGCCATCGGAATCGGACTGTCCTGTGACGGAGCCGTCATTCATGTCCAGCCATTCGATGACGTCGCCGAAGAGCACTCCGAGAAGCTCATTGCCGTAGCCCAACGCTATCTCACGGTTGTCCACTTCGATTGTAAAATCACCGATCCCGGTCCCGACGTACCGCAATTCCAGTGGTCCGGACGTGACCGCGCCCGCTGTTGTCGTCGCCGGTTCGGGCCGGACGGGGGCTGAGTAGGGCGGGTCATCCCATTGGGTCAACTCGTCCACCCGGATGAAGGCTACGCCGATGCGCCCCTCGCTCGTAGCCGGATCGAGGCGGAAACGCGTGTTGCTGCCCAGGGGCTCCATTATGATCAGCTCGTAGTCGTGCCAATCAGCGTCGTTGTTTACTGCGAAGCGTACGGAATGGCCCGCCTGGAAATGTGTGCCGTAGAATAATTCGCCCGTGCTGTTGGCGTTCGAGTGCATACGAACGGTGACCCTTATGATCCGATCTATCCGAAGATCGATCGCAGGTCCTTCGATCCATGGATCAACACCTGTCGAAGTGAGGCTCAATCCTCGTCGCGAGTACGTCAGGTCAGTCACGTAGTGATTGCCCTTCCAGCCGTGCATCCCCCCAGAGAAATCCCATTCGATGACCGTCCGGGCGTCGGCCCGGAGAGCCAGCAACGTCATCCATACCATCCAATATAGCAACCTTCGAGCAGGCGGCCGATATTGACAGGAATCACGATACAAATCACCAACGTTCATCGGGTCTTCCTGAGAGAGCTACATTAAAAATGGGGCCCAGCGAGAGTGCCGCTGAGCCCCGGACTATCCTAAAGACGGATTCTGCTACTGGCCGGGTGCTTCCACGAAGTACATCGGCTGCAGCCCCAGACCGGACCACGGGAAAGAGCCGTTGCCGGCGAACCAGCCCATTGCCCCGTTGTCGTAGTCGATGGCCAGTACCGAAAATCCGACGCTGTCGCCGGCGCTCGGCGGGAAAACATCGGTGGCGAAATCGCCCTGCATCGCAGCCCACGGAATCCTGACCTCGACGGTCCAATCCTGGGTCGCCGGATCGACCGAGGCGGCATAGTCGGACTGCGCCATGATATCCCTGGATATCCAGGCGCCGAAGTCGTTCTTGGCGAAGGGCGTTCCGTTTCCGCCGTCCGGCGCTATCGTGGGGATATACATGTTTCGCGAGGCGATCTCATCGACCGTCTGTGCAAAGACGAACTGAAGCGTATCGGAGCTGTTGGGGAACGGACCTACAAAGCTGTAGTTGTCGTCCTGCGCGGACACCGCTGCGTAGAAGTAGGTATCGTCCCACATGAAGTAGTAGGTCGCATTAAAATCATCCAGCGAGGTCTCGGTGGCCTGCTCGTGAAGCTGGCCCTCATGGGTGACGCCTTCGAAATAGGGATCCGGTCCGGTGCGTGTTTCAGCGTTGAGGACCAGCGTCTGTGCTCCGGCGTATTCATCGGCGGAGACCTGGCCGTCGATGGTTATCTGCTGGCCTTCGGCGAGCTTGACGCTGTTCACAGGCCACGTGAAGACCTGGGGCGCCTCCTCCTCGGGGGCCACCACGGTCAAGAAGACATCATCGACGTATATCATCTTGCCCGTCGGCGTCTTCGAGAACAACTGTACCTGGATCGTCGTCCGTTCTTCGGGTTCGTACACGGTTTGAAGTGTGTACTCAAACGGGGTCCAGGCATCCGTGACCGGAGTCGTCAGAGACGGCGTCAGGTTCTCGACTTTGCCGTCATGCTCTTTTATCCGGAGCCAGAGAACCGAATCGCCGTCCCACGAATCGGCCGGGACGTAATACGTGCCCCGCAGCGTGAGAGAGGCGCCTTTCGGGATCCGGTCCCACTCCTCGACAGTCTGAGCGACGGCATGGTATGTGGCGGAGCCAAGACCCTCGATACCGAGAGACGTATCGCCGGAGACCTTCAGATCGGTCGCCAGCGAAAAGGCACTGATATCTCCGCCCCCTTGCTGTGCCCAGGGCTCCAGCGAGTTGGCAAAATCGTTATTCTTGATGTATTCGCCGTACAATCTAATCCAGTCGATATCCACCATGACGAGCTGGTCATAATGGCCGAAATCGAAGCGGAAGTTATTGATCCAGCCTTCCCAGAGAGTCCCCGTGCTTATATATGCGACAAACCACTCGTCGATCGCGGGAATGCTATATCCTTTCGAGCCGTGCCCGCCCTCAACCGGGAACCAGTACGTGGCATGCTGCGCTTTCTGCCGGTCGGCATCGTCGCCGACCCATTTCATGCGAACGGCCACACCGTCGATGTTCTCGGCGTAATAGGGCCCGTTGGGAGAGAAGAAATACGGATCGATCGTGCCTCCGGGCAGGTCCAGCAGCAAGCTTCCGTCGTTCACGTCAAAATAGGTGATGCGTTCGTCGCTGATCGGCCACCATTCCTCGGTGTTGCCGGGCGTCTCGAATTCCCAATGAGAATTGACGTAGCGCCAATGGTCGTCTCTGATGTCGATGAAAGGTTCGGTCCAGCTTACAAACACATCATCGAAATAGAAAACCTTGCCGTCCGGCAGCTTCGAGTACAACTGCACGTCCAAAGCGGTTCGTTCGGCGGGCGTATAGGCCAGTTCCAGAGAACTCGAACACTCGAACCACTCGTCGAAGACCGTGACCTCAATGGGAGGACTGAGTTTTTCTTCGGTGCCGTTGGACTCCCGGATGCGGAACCACAACGACGAGGACGGATCCCACGAGTCGGCGGGTATGTTCACTGCGGCGTGTACGGTCGCCGTGTATCCCTTTTCCACGTCCAGGCCGCCTTTGATGGGCTGTGTCAGAGCGATGTACTCGCCGGTTCCCGTACACTTGACGGAGAAAGAGAGAGAATTCACGGTCGCGAATTCTTTATCGTCGAAGTTAGCCGGATCGCCAACGACGGTCCAACCCAGCAGGTCGCCCCACTCGAACGTTTCGTTGGTCAGGTAGAGACTTTCCAGACGAATCCAGTCGAATTCCACCGTTCGGTCCTCTGCGATGCCATCGGCCAGATCGAAGCGGATTTGATTGATACTCCCGGTCCAGTTCTGTTCACTCATCAGGTCGACAAAAACCACCTGCCAATCGTTGGAATCGGTCACGTCATAGGGTTTGCTCGTATGACCGGGATTAAACCAGAAGAAACTCTTGCCTCCTGACGAGCTGGCATCCGCGGACCATCTCATTTTGGCGAGGACGCCCGTGATGTCATTCGCATCCCAGGGCGGCACACCGGTTAGACTTATAAAGGGGTCGTTGGCGTTGGCCGCTACCGTCGCGGTCATGACGCCGTCTTTAACCGTCAAGTCGGCGATCTTCGGATTGGGCATCCAACCCTCCGTGTCGCCCTCTGTGTTGAATTCCGTACTCATTCCACCGGATGACAACGCCAGGATAAGAGTACATGCCAGTCGTGAAACGAATCGTCTCATTTTCCTAACCTCCATCAATGCAGTTGCCCCCATGAACCAACAACCACTATTATACAAGCTCATTTTTCATATGTCAACTATGGCCTTAAAAATACTATGAAACATCGTGTTTATTTTGATTCGCATAGGATCATGATCCAACAATGTTGAATTGTTAGAAGGACATCGAAACATTCGAGAGAAACTGAATGTCCAATGAATGTTCTTTGAAACAGTCTCCCACATATTCGATACGAGTTATCGTCATACCACATCAGAACAAACTTCAAACTTGAACAATTTCGTCCGAGTGCAGGCTCGATGAGCCAAGATGTGTTGTTTATTGCCGGCGGGTAGATTATAATCACTCCCAATCGTGCAGCGACCTGGACTATATGTCCCCGGCTGCATTTGAGATGATCCGGTATCCACAAGGTGGCAATGCCTTTTGCTTTAAACAGGACAATCAGATGAAACGTGAAGTATTTTCAGAGAAAGCTGCACAAAAGACCCCGGACAGGTCGAGATTGCTTTAAGGAACAGGAGTTTTGCAAAATTGAAGTTAGGCATATATTATTTCAGAAAATCGATTTCATGA
>CAYZAT010000304.1:0-4379 GCA_964476475.1 uncultured Pirellulales bacterium | reverse complement strand
GTCCTCATAAACCACGAGTTGGGTAATTTCATCAATCAGCGAGCCAGTTCGACACAGGTAGATCGGATGGACATACCCGCTGCCGGGATTGTCGGGCCATTGAGGCGTACTTAGAAGGTCGATCTGATCCGCCCAGTATTTCGAATTTTCAGCACTTTTCCGGGCGTCATCGGTCGATAGGGTCATCAACGACACGGCCTTATAAAGTTCCGTGTCTCCATTAATGGCGCCGCTGAAACCCGTCAGAAAAGCGGCCAACGGCGTACTCTGATCCGTATAATTCATACCCGCTCGTATCTTGTGCATTTGACGTTGATACATCTCGGCATTTTCTTTGTCCCGTTTGCTTCGCAGGCCGTGGTATTTGCCCGGGATATCGGCAAGTGTTGTGCCGTCCTCGTCCGGGTACAGCATGGCAATCATGCATAATGCATCGCTATATGGACCTGTATAGTTTCTCATCGTGACAGCCGGTTTGCCCTCGACTGAATCCGTCGCGACAATCTCGCGGTTGGAGTCAATCAGAATCGCCGACTCAGGCATAATATACCGATAATATTGTAAGGCATTGGGGCTGCCGTTTCCGGCTCTGAAGTACAAAAGAGGCCCCTCTCTCCAATAGGCCGGTTCGCCGCCGGGAAAGAAGGGGAGTTCATCTAAACGCGTCACACCAATGACTTTGAAATGCTCTCCCGGCTGAACTTCTTTCGGAAGGTAGATACTGTATGCATACGCAAAATCGCCAAGGCTCTTCTCCTCTACCCTGCAAAGATTGCCATCCAGGTCATACACTCTGAAATCCCCCAAAGTCGACGAATAGGGTATGGCCATGACATTCGTCGCCTTGGGGCTCGGATTGGGAACTTCAAAATAGATAGCCCCATTGATTTCATCCCGTGTCGCCTTGCCCACAAGGATAAAGACCGAATCGATCCTTAAATCGCTGTGCTGCTTTTCCTTTTCGATCAATTTATACAATTCAAGCGCATCACGCACAAGAGGACTATCCACGGTAACGAACGGATTAGCATCTTTAGTGAGGACCACTTTTTGTCCGGCGTCGATATTGACACTCTTGTTTTGTGTTTCGGCGCGGACTTTTCCTTTGCGAACAGCAACTTCTGTTTTCTGTGCGAATAACAGCGGCGATGTCGTAAGAAGAACCAGGGCGCAGAGGATGATTGATCTTGTTTTCATTGTGTGTCTCCTTTCCGCTTTTTCAGCAGGATAATTGTCGGAATATCTGAGTTATTTGTCGGTTACTTTTACGGTGAATTCCGTTCCCAGCGCTTCCACCCGGCCGTGTGGCGTGCTGATATAAAACGGAGGATGCGGACTTTCTAACGCGGCGTCCAACTCACCGTGATCGAGACGAAATTGCGTTTCACCATTAAACGTTTCCAAAACCAGCATGCTGTTTTGATGTAATTCGAGTGTGGATTGATCGCCCAGCTTGAGGACGCAAGTCGATTTCGTCGTCGAATGAAACGTGTCGCCTAAATGCACCTTCGAGTCTGCATCTAAAGGTTGCCAAACGTTGGACCCTTCATGTCCCACTAACACGGTTCCTTCGATACGACCCACGCTGATGGGAACTTCAACCCTGAATGGCACTGCGGGTGGTTCGTCGTTTCGGTCTAAAGCGAAACCTAAAAACAGACCGGTAACGAACAGGATACCTGCGGCGACAGCGGCTCGCATTCCAGCGAATAAAACGATAGGTCGGCGAGTAAGGGGTTTGTCATCCGGTTCTGCCGGGAGCCTGACGACCAGCGAAGCCCCGGCCTTCTCGGCTGATGTGTCCGACGAGAAGGCTTGTTTGACGGCGTCCTCCATGAAAGCGCCGCGCTCGAATTCGGCGCGACATGATGGACAGCCTTGAGTGTGCTTTTGAAGCTCACTCAATTCATCCTCGGCAATCATTCCATCGAGGTATTTTTCGATCAGATTTTGAAATTTCTCACAGTTTTTCATGATTCGACCTCCTCAAAAAGTGGAGCAAGGTCCTTGCGCAATATGTTGTAGGCACGATGGAGATAGACCCGAATCGTGCCGGGGCGTTTGCCCAATTTCTCCGCGATCTGCACCGCCGAAAGCCCCGCGACAAATCGCATGATAATAAGCTGCTGGAACTTCTCCGGCATTTGGCCGACAGTTCGTCTGACGAAGTGTATCTGGCTTTCCGACAATCCGGGAGGATTCGTTTGTGCCGATTGCAGATCCAGGTCCTCAACGGGTATCGCCTTGCAGCCGAAAGCGGTTTTGCACCGGACGGTTCGCCTGATGCTGTTAGTACATTGTTGGAGTGCGATCTTGCTCAGCCAGCCGGCGAACCGGGAGGGCTTGCGGAGCGCGTGCAACTGGGAATAAGCCTTGAGGAAGCTTTCCTGAGCGATGTCTTCGGCTTCAGCGGAATCTCCAATTTTCGTTAGTGCTAACGCAACAATCATAGTCCAGTACCGCTCCACAATCGCTCCGAACGCCGAGGTCTCGCCGCGCAACGCGGCCCGGACAAGCTGCTCGTCCCCGGTTTTCGTTCGTTTTAGCTGTTCTGTCATTGTATTTTTCATAAGACTCATTTAACGTTATACTACAGTACAGAACGCAAAATGACCAATAGCGCTACAGACGATCCGCAATATCTCCGCTTTTGCGTAAAGATTCATCGATAGTGTTACGTCGAGTCAGAAAGGTGGGTGGTGTTCACTCGACCTGATGTTCTTCATTCTGATTTGGCCTTGCCCTGTGCGGCGACGGTTTGTATGGACTTGGCGATCTGATCGGCATCGCCGAGGTAATAGTGCCTGAGCGGCTTAAGGTCGTCGTCAAGTTCGTAGATCAAAGGTATGCCGGTCGGAATATTAAGCTGTGTGATTTCGTCATCACTGATATGATCCAGATACTTGACCAGGGCCCGAAGGCTGTTACCGTGGGCGGAGATTAAAATCTTCCCGCCCTTCTTTAGCTCCGGCACGATGGCCTCATGCCAGTACGGCATGAAGCGTTCGACCGTATCTTTCAGACATTCGGCTACGGGAATGTCGTGAGGATCGACGTCGTCGTATTTCGGGTCGCTGCCGGGATAGCGTTCGTCTGTTTTTTCCAGCTCGGGCGGCCGGATATCATAGCTGCGCCGCCAGATATGGACCTGCTCCTCGCCGTACTTTTGTGCCATTTCCGATTTGTTCAAGCCCTGTAACGCCCCGTAGTGCCGTTCGTTCAGCCGCCAGGAACGGACGACGGGCAGCCACATCAAATCCATTTGATCGAGGACAATCCAGAGCGTCCGGATCGCCCTTTTCAATACGGACGTAAAAGCCAGATCAAAGGTGAAATCCTTCTCTCGGAGAATCCTCCCGGCTTCGTGTGCCTCGCGAATCCCCTGTTCGGTCAAATCCACGTCGGTCCATCCGGTAAAACGGTTCTCCTTGTTCCACGTGCTCTGGCCGTGCCGGATAAGCACCATGCGTATCATGTGAAGGCCTCCTGGCTATTCTTTATCGGGAATTAGTTTGACGGCCGGGTTTTCCCCGGCCCCAATCAAACGAATGAATTTCTGCCTCAGATACTTTTTCATCCGCAGGAATTCCGCCTGAGAATTCTCTTTCAAAGGGATTTGACCGCCGGCATAGGTCTGGTGCCCGCCCCCGGTTCCTTTCTTTGCAACAAGCTTGTTCACCACGGTCTCGGCTTTGTTGTTGTCATCGGCCGTGCGAAGCGATATGAGTATCTTGCCCTGGAACAAGCCCATGCACAGGGTCCACGTCGTTTTGTCCTCGCGCAGGAGCCAATCCGCCACTTCACCGATCATGTCCGGATTATCGATCCGGCCCAGCGAGGTTACGATCGCATTGCCATAAATCCGAGCATTTTTGAGCGCTTCGGCCAACATTTGGAAATACTCTCTGGGCACGCTGCCGCGTTGAATCTGGCTGAGCATGCGCTTGTTGGCCAGCGGATAAAGCCACCCGATCGCCTCGATATCCGCCTGGGTCGCTTCCCGACCGAGGTCCTGGGTATCCGAACGAATCCCGTAGAGCAACGCCGTGGCTAAGGGTATCTCGGGTGCAATTCGCGCCTCGTGGAGATACTCGCAGAGTATGGTCGATGTCGCCCCATACCCGCTGCGAATATCGATGAAATCCGCACTCCGCGTGGCATCGCGACACGGGTGGTGATCGATCACGATGCCGGGCGGCTGTGTTTCGGGCAGGGAATTATTACCGGTCCCGGGCTGCGTATCGACCATCGCGATAAGATCGAACTTCTTAAAATCAATATCGGCCATCGGATGCAGATTGAGGTTCAGATAGTTGACCAGGGCCCGGTTTTCGCCGCGTCCGACGGTCCCGCTATGGGCGATCGAGCATTGGACTTGA
>CAYZAT010000303.1:0-4394 GCA_964476475.1 uncultured Pirellulales bacterium | reverse complement strand
AAATTGTTTCTTTCAGGATATCAGCACGGGGCATAAATCCGCCCATCCTCGTTATTCTGTGACTCAATAATATGCGTAACCTGAGAAATCTGCGGTTAAAAATACAGAATTTCTTTGACTTCGGGCTTTTAGTTTAGTATAATACTTAACAAAATACATAGGATAGCAGAATACAGGATACGGAACACAGGAGGCAAGAGAGGGAATCAGGAAATCGGGAGAGCAGGCATTGACTCTTTCTCAGTGTTCTCTGAGTCCTCTGTGGCTATCATACAATTGAAAAAACAAAGCCAATCTTTGCGGCCACTGGGATCTCGGCGGTACATGAAACCAGCGTCAAAAAACGTTCACAACGTACTCAAAAATTCACAAATTTTTACAAAAATTCACAAAAATGCACATAAACCATCAAAAACCATGTCAATAATTCGAGTTTCGCATATTGTTTGACCCATTTTGCTCTAAAAATTTAACGTTTAAGAGGACTCAATTGAAAAAACAAAGCCAATTGCCGGCCGCTGGCCGGAAGCACGAAATCCTAAGTTCTAAATCCTAAACAAAGACTTCTTTTGGGAGGAGCCGATTTTGTAAAACAAAGCCAATCTACGCCAAAAGGGTGAGATCGCTGAGTCGGGGCGGGGTAATTGTGTTGAAAGCGTTTGGCCGTTCTGGTAATGTGTCGCCTTATGGCTAAAACGACGAAAAACAACACGATTACGTCGCCGAAAGGTTTCCTTGCGGCGGGACTGTATTGCGGGGTCAAGGCGTCCGGGCGGTACGATCTGGGATTGCTGGTCTGCCCGACGGGGGCGAAGGCGGCGGCGGTTTTTACTACCAATAAGGTCGTCTCAGCGGCCGTGACGGTGTGCAGGGAGCACGTCAAAAGCCCGACGGTCTCGGCGGCCGTGGTCAACTCCGGCAACGCCAACGCCTGTACCGGCAAGCTCGGATTGAATAACGCGATCAGGATGTGTACGAAAGCGGCCTCTCTTGTCGCTGGCGGTGAGTCTCGGAACGTGCTGGTGGCTTCTACGGGCATTATTGGCGAGCAATTGCCCATGAGTAAGATTGTCGCCGGGATATCCCAGGCGGCGGCGAAGCTTTCGGACTCGGCCAAAGCGGGTCTGGATTTCGCCAGGGCGATCATGACGACTGATACGAAACCCAAGCAGGCCGTGCGCCGGCTAAAGATTTCCGGCTCGGAAGTGACCATCGCCGGGACGGTGAAGGGGGCCGGGATGATCGCGCCGAATATGGCGACGACGCTCTGCTTTTTGACGACCGATGCGGCGATTAGCAAGCCCTTACTGGCGAGCGCCTTAAAGGGTGCGATGGATGGCTCGCTCAACCGGCTCACCGTGGACGGCCATCAGAGCACGAACGACACGGCGATGATTCTCGCCTCGGGACTTGCGGAGAATCGGCCGATCGTGAGCAAATGTCCGCGATATCGGAAATTCGCGAACGTGTTAGGCGAATTGTGCGAGGACCTGGCACAGCAGATGGCGCTGGATGCCGAAGGCGCCACGCGGATGTTCAAGGTCGTCGTTAATGGTGCGGCGACGAAATCCGATGCGGCTAAGGCCAGCAGGGCGGTGGCGGATTACCCGCTTCTAAAGTGTGCGGTTCACGGCGGCGATCCCAATTGGGGCCGGATCATCTGTGCGGTCGGCTCGGTGGGCGTGAAGCTCAATCCGGATAAGCTCTCCTGCAAGCTGGACGAGGTCACCGTTTTCAAGAACGGCGCGCCGGCGAAATTCAACCGGAAGAAAGCGAGCGAGGTCGTTTCCAAGGCCGAGCATACAATTACAGTGGACCTGGGCGTCGGCAAGGCGAGCGATTTTTGCTACGGGTGCGATCTAAGCGCCGGCTACGTACGGATCAACGCTGACTATCACACATAAGTGCCTAAAGTTAAGAGTGACCGAAGTTAAGGTTGCGTATTGCACTTTAGTTCACTTTAGTCACTTTAGAACACTTTAGATCACTTTACGGTTGGTACAGCCGGATGTCATCGATGTACACCGTGCCCGAGCCGCCATCCGATACGATGCCGGATTGACTGCCCAAACCGATGGCGAGTTTGTCCACGTTTCCAAGGTTAACGCCCTGGTCGGCAAAAGCCTGCAACGGGATACGCCACTGGGTCCATGCGTCAATCGTGGCGGCCGCCGGATCGTCGTTGGCCACTACCGCGGGGGCGCCGGAAGCATTGGAGATTGCCACGTAAAGCGGTTCGGCTGAATTGCTGGTAATGCCAATGTCCTGGTGTGCCCATTGACCGCTCACGCTTCCGGTCGTCGTGACGTTCGAGAAGACGGCCTGACACGTTAGGCCCGCATCATGACTGGTCAGCGCCAAGCCGATGTAAACGTTCGAGGCCATCGTGATGTTATGCGGTGTTGCGCCCGCGACCGGCTGCCAGGCGGTGCCGTTGGCCGAGTGGGTCACGGTGAAGTTGCCCCCGTTGTCGCGCTCCAGTTTCACCCAATGCGGTGCGGTAATTCCGGTTTGGTTGTCGCCGAAGCTGCCGGCGTCCGCGATCTCGCGCCCCTGGGAGGCCACGCCGTTCCCAGGCGTGATACACGCGATCGCGTGCTTCGAGCCCGGATCGAGCGTCTCGCGAATCATCACACAGGCCTTGGCCCAGTTGTTCGTATTATCGACGCTCTCGATCCTCGCGGTGATCGAGCCGGCGCCGTTGAGCATCTTATACGCAAAATGGAACTGGTCGGCCATATCCCAGATATCGATGCCCGAGCCGGTCATCGTATAGGTTCCGGCGGGGCCTTCAGTGAAGCTGCCGACGGAGCCGGGCAGGCCGTGGAACCACAGGGACAATGCCCCGACGCCTTGCTCCGTCCAGTCTCGCGGAGCGGTTAAGGTGAGTGAGGCTTGCGAATTTGTCGCGCCGTCGATGTTATTATACAACAGCGGCATCGACTGGCGGCCGCCGTGCACCGTTGTCAACTCGGCGTATGGAGGCAGCAGGTAGCCGACTTGTGAACCATTGTCGGCAAGTCCGAAGCCGTCGATCCAGTGCTGCCAGATCGCCAGCCCCGCGACATCGTCGTCGGTATAGCTTTCAAAGTTTTCCACGAGGAGGTAATCCAGGACCGTGAAGGTCCAGATTGAGCCTTTGCTGATCGTTGCGTCGGCATTGATCTCGTCGATTCGCCAGTAGTACGGTCCGCCGCCCCATTCGACGCCTTCGGGCGGTGTGTAACTGGTCCCGCCCTGACGGCCTCGATAGATGCCCGTCGTATCCGATGTGTCGGCGCCGTCCACTGCGGCTCGATCGGTGCCGAAATAGACATCATGCTCGGCCGCGAAATCTCCGGGTGACCAGGTCAGCGGGGTGGCATCGGCGATGTACGGAATCGAGCCGTTCCCCGGACTCGGATCCCAGGCCAGATCAAGCTCGCCCCTCATGGTTTCTTTGATTTCGTTCACCGATAGGGCTTTGTTGTAGATCCGCACGTCGTCGATCAGGCCGGCCCAATTGCGTCCGGTGGCTTGCGCATTTTCGCCGATTTGGACGCGATAGGTACTGCCGTCGATACTGCCCGTTGCGTTCGCCGAGGCGTCGACGTTGCCGTCCACGTAAAGGATTTTTTGCGTGCCGTCATACACACCGGCCGCATGATGCCATTCGCCGTCATTGACGTTTATCGTCCCGGTGATATCCGTCGGATCGAGGCCCGATGTCCCCCAGGCGATGTTGTCTGTGTTATTCGACCTGTGAAGCCTCCAGGAATTATCACCCTGGGTGACGATCGCCTGCCAGTTCTTGTTGAACTGGTGAACCTTCATCCAGCCCATCACGGTTATGTTGGTGTCGATATTGAAGACGTCATTCGCGCCGCAATCCACAAAGTCGCCAGTCCCGTCGAATTCCAGTGCGCCGCCGACCTGTCCGGGCGCCCATTGCGGATCGCCCTGGAGCGCGCCATGATTGTTTTGTCCGGACCAGTCCACGGCGATGTGACCGTTACCTTCATCGAACTTCCACCAGCCGACAAGGCTTGGGTCGGTGACGGGAATCTCAGGTAAGGTTGTGAAACTCCAGATGTCCCCCGTCTGCACCGTCGCGCCGTCAAATTCATCGACGCGCCAGTAATAGGTCGTATCCGGTTCCAGCGGTCCCGGATCGTAGCTCGTGACGGCCTGGGGTAACGCCCCGGCGGCATTCGCCACTTCGTCCGGATCCGTGCCGAAATACACGTGGTGCAATTTCGCTCTGAGACCGGGCATCCAGCTTAGCGTTGCGTCCGTAGCGATGAACTTGGCGCCGTCGGCCGGGTCCGGATTGAAAGCGATCCGGGAGGGGACGATGAAGCGCCAGACCTCCCCTTTCCAGGGACTGTCCGGATGCGTGTCATTGACCTCGTCGA
>CAYZAT010000302.1:0-4407 GCA_964476475.1 uncultured Pirellulales bacterium | reverse complement strand
TTAAGGGCCAGGAATATCAGGGTCCTGGAACGTAACGCGCATCAGGACGCCAATCGTCAGCTTGAGCAAATTCGCGACGCCATCGCCCAGGACGTGGACGGCATCATTATGATCCCTCAGGACGGCGAAAGCGCCGTGACCATCATCGGCGAGGCGAACCAGGCGGGCATTCCCATCGGCGTCTTCAATCGTCCGCCCGCCGATCGAAGTAAACCCGCCCTTGTCGTCGTAGCGGATAATGAGAGGATCGCCGAAGAAGCGGTTGCCTACATGGCCGAAGCCGCCCAAAAGCTCAATCGCAAAATGACACCTCTGATCTTAGTGGGCGACCTTGGCGATCAAAATTCTATCGAGCGAAAGAACGGTTTCTACAAAGCGATCAACGCCCATCCGGATCTCTTCAAGGAGCCGATTGAGGTTCCAACCAAATGGGATGCCGTCACAACATTGGCCAATCTCGAAGCGGCACTCCAGGTGGAACCTCGTGTGGATTTTCTCTTCACATCGTCGGATTTTCTGTATCCTCAGGTTAAAGCGGTTTTGGAGCCCTTGGGGAAGTGGAAACCCATCGGCGATCCCGCGCACGTGATTCTGGGCGGGCTTGACGGCGACTCCGCGGCTTACACATTGATGAAAGAAGGCTACGTTGATGCCACCGGCGTCCAGGATTTGTTCTTCGAGGCCGACGCGATTATGGAGGCTTTGCTGGATGCCATCGAGAAGGGCCAAAGCACGCCCGAGAAATGGATACAAGACCCGGGTTTTGCTCTGACCCAGGAGAACATGGCCGAACGCGAAATGGACATGTGGGGATACAGGATTCTCAAGGCTGAGGCCGGCTCATAAAATGAAGATGTACAGAATCCTACTTCGATGGCCGGAGAAAGTGGTCTTGTCAGACCACTTCGTCCTCGTCCTGACGGCCCTCTATTTCTTGCTGATCTGGGCGATCTATCCGCATATGGCGGGCCATCGAAATCTCGCCAACCTTCTGAGCAACGTTTGGCCTCTCCTGGCCCTGGTAATCGGTCAAATGTTTGTGTTGATTGTCGGTGGTATTGATCTGTCACAAACCTCGATTATGGCGGTCACGAGCGTTCTGGGCGCGATGGTGATGGCCATGCGTTTCGACCCGGCCAAGTTTCAGCATAATCCGCTCTGGGGCGTCATTTTTTCAGAGCAGGGGGGCTGGCTTGCCGGTCATAGCAGTGCAGTGCCGGCGGCCATCTTCGTTATGCTGGCCATCGGCATGGGTATTGGATTTCTCAACGGCCTGGCGGTAGCGAAGTTGAGGATGCCGCCGTTTATGGTCACTCTCGTCGCCATGTCTTTTTTCAGCGGATTGGCGATCTACCTGACCCGATCCGAAAACATCATGCACCTACCGGCCAGTTTCATCGCGATAGGCAAGGGAGCCGTGGGTCCCATTCCGTCGGCCCTGTTGATTGTCGTTTCGTTGGCGGCTGTTGCATTTGTGATTCTAAATCGCAGCGTGCTTGGCCGCTGGTTCTACGCGGTTGGTCAGAACATCCGCACGGCAAGCGTTTCCGGCATTCCGACCGACCGTGTTGTCATACTGGCTTATGTCTTCAGCGGTTTTTGTGCCGGTATAGGCTCGATCCTGTACTCCGCCCGGCTGGAGGCAGGCCGACCCACATTGGGTAGAAACCTTCTACTGGATGTGATCGGAGCGGCGGTGATCGGCGGCATCAGTTTATTCGGCGGCAAAGGCAAGGTCCTCTGGGCCGTCTATGGCGTGCTGTTCTTCGTCGTACTGGATAACTCCCTGAACAAGATGCCGATAGAGTTCTACTCGATCGACATCATCAAGGGATGTGTGATTCTTATGGCGGCGCTTTTGGATGCATTGCGTACTCGTATCGCCGCCAATCAAGTTATTGCGGTGGGAGCGGCCTGATGGCGGAGTGCGCACTTAAAATCAGAGATATCAGCAAAAGCTTCTTCGGTATTCAGGCGCTCAGGGAAGTGAACCTCGACGTTCGTGAGGGGCAGACCCTGGGATTGATTGGCGAGAACGGCGCAGGAAAAAGCACGCTTATGAACATTCTTGGCGGCGTGATTGCCCTGGATGGAGGAGCGATTAGGCTCTTCGGTGATAAATATTATCCGGCGTGTCCGGCTGATGCAACGCGCGCCGGCATTGCCTTCATTCACCAGGAACTCAATCTGTTCGGTAATCTGAGTATTGCGGATAATCTTTTTATCGACCGCTTCCCACAGTTCCGTCGATCGCCATTGATAGATAAACGCAGCACGTACAACCAGGCGGACGTATTGCTTTCTTCAGTGGACTTGCGCCTTCCGCCCCAAACACCCGTCGAGCTACTCACTCCCGGCGAGAAACAGCTCGTCGAAATTGCCAAGGCTATGAGACGGGAGTCCCGGATCATCATCTTCGACGAGCCGACGACGTCCCTGACCGCCGCGGAGAGAAGCCGACTTTTTGCGATCATTAAGAAACTACAGGACCAGGGCCAGACGATTATTTACATCTCGCATACGCTTGAAGACGTGCTGCGGGTATCCGACACAATCGCCGTATTGCGAGACGGCTGCCTGGTGAGTGCAGGCCCTCGCGATGAATACTCGGTGAATAAAATGATTTCGGATATGGTCGGCCGAAAAATCGAGCAGATGTATCCCACTCGAGATACGTGTCTCGAGGCAAAGCCTCTATTGGAAGTTCAATCTCTGACCCAACCCGGTATCGTCAGGGACATCACCTTTCAACTACATAAGAAGGAAGTGCTCGGTATCTTCGGCCTGATGGGCTCCGGGCGCAGTGAACTCGTGAGAATCATCTTCGGACTCGATCCATTTAGTGCCGGCAAGATCCGCCTCAATACGGTCAACATACCCAAACCATCTCCGGCTCTGAACATTCGGCATGCGTTAGCTTTCGTGACCGAGAATCGACGGGAAGAAGGTCTTTTGATGGAAGCCAGTGTGATGGAGAATCTCAATCTGCTAACATTAGGGAAATGCTCCAAGCTCGGTCCCATGGGCCTCATCGACCGGATGAAAACTACGAAATGTACCCAACAAATGTCAAAACAGCTCAACATCAAAAGCGGCCCCATACAAAAACACCAAGCCAAAAATCTCAGCGGCGGCAACCAGCAAAAGGTCGTCCTTGGAAAATGGCTTCTCACCGATCCGGTCGTATTGATACTCGACGAACCCACACGGGGCATCGACGTCGGCGCCAAGGTCGAGATCTATCGGATCATTAACCAATTAGCCGAAAAGGGCACCGGTATCTTGTATATTTCCTCGGAGCTCGACGAACTGATGGGCATGTGCGACCGGATACTGGTCATGAGTAACGGCCGGCTCAAAGCAGAATTTCAGCGCGACGATTACGATCAGGAAGCAATACTTCAAGCGGCTTTCAGCGCGTCGAACTGACTGAAGATATGGACGGAAAGCGAAAGAAACTGACATTTGCCTTGCTGAACAACACTCCTGTGTTGTTGTTTGCATTCCTGTTCATTGTTTTTGGATTCGTGGCTCCCCAATCGCTGCGCTATCAGAACATCGAGAACGTTTTCAAGCAAGCTTCGTATGTCGGCATTATCGCCGTCGGTATGACGTTCGTACTGCTGACGGGGGGAATCGATCTGTCGGTCGGCTCGAATATGTACGTCTCGGCCGTCGTGGCGGGTCTGGCGATGCAACGCTATTCAATCGGGCCGTGGCCGGCGCTGTTTTTGTGCCTGATGGTCGGAGCGATGTTTGGCGCTGTGAACGCTTTCGCTGTCGCGAAGCTGAAAATCATCCCGTTTGTTGTGACGTTGGCGATGATGGTAACGGGAAGGGGCATTGGCCTGATGTTTTCCAAATCGCATGCGGTCAGTTTTCCCGATTCGGTGACAGGATTGGGTTCTGCGGATCTGTTTGGCCTCATTCCTTATCCCATCGTGCTTTTCGCCATGGTCGTATTCTGTGCGTGGATACTGTTGGAACGAACAACGCTCGGTCGGCAGATTTATGCCGTCGGTTTTAATAAAGAGGCGGCTCGCAAAGCGGGAATCAACACCGATCGAGCGCTGATCACGGCGTATATTCTCTGCGGTGTATTTGCTTCGTTGGGTGGTTTTATCTCTGTCGCGCAGCTCGGCAACGTGAACGCCGGTTTCGGCAAAGGCGATGAGTTCGACGCCATCGCAGCGGCCGTTCTCGGCGGAGTGAGCCTGTTCGGTGGCGTAGGTAAAGTGTTTCCCGGTGTCGTATTAGGCGCCGTCTTTATCCAAACCGTATCCAACAGTTTGGTCTCGGCACGGGTGGATCTGTATCTTCATCCACTCATTGCCGCCGGATTCATCTTTTTCGCGGTCTTCATCGATAGCCTGCGCAGCACGTACCTTGCGAAACTAAGCCGAAGAA
>CAYZAT010000301.1:0-4425 GCA_964476475.1 uncultured Pirellulales bacterium | reverse complement strand
GACATTTGCGTCGGAGAGATACGAGAGGATTGGCTGGGCGTTTACCTTTTTTACCACGACTGAAAATGCTTATGGCAGGAAATTGTAAGTTGTAGCTCAATACAATAATTCTCTCGCTCAACAAAGGACTATCTTGCAAATCTGACATTCAATGTTAGATCTGCAAGCCTGGATAGATGCTTATTTCGTGGCAGCATTGGGGCTAATCGATAAAAAATGATGTAGGGTGGGCCTTGGCCCACCGATCCATGTTGGTGGGGCAATACCTTAGGGAGCCCCACCCTGCGATTACACTGGCAGACGTGTTCTGTACGGTCGTTGTCAGCCGAAGTTGTAGTGTTTGGTGACGGCCTCGTGGACGTTCCAGGTGCATTCGAGGTCCTCGGGGAAAACGACAAAGTCCCCGGTGCCGAACGTGACCGAATCATTGCCGTCCGTGATCGTGACTTTTCCCTCGATGAGAAGGCACGTCTCTTTCTCAGTATAGGCCCAGTCAAAGGTCTTCGGCTCGCACTTCCAGATCGGCCAGGCCCGGCAGGTCGCCGCTTCCTGATCGGACGGTTTCTTGACAATTATATCTTTTACCGTTGCCATAATCGCGTTACTCCTTTATATTTGTCTTGCCACAAAGACACTAAGGCACTGAGAATTCAATATATTATTACTTCGTGACTTTGTGCCTTCGCGGCCCATAGACTATAAATCATAAATCGAAAATTGAAAATCGTAAATAGAAAATGTTAGCGAGATTGCACAGCGTAACGCTTGAGGGGATCGAAGGGATCATCTGCGAGGTGGAAGTGGACGTCGCGCGGGGCGGCTTCGAAAAATCCATCATCGTGGGCCTGCCCGACGCCGCGGTGAAGGAGAGCATCGAGCGCGTCCGAAGCGCCATTGTCAACAGCGGCTACAAACACCCGAAAACAGCATCGCTGATCAATCTGGCGCCGGCGGACGTGAAAAAGGCGGGCCCCGCGTTCGATCTGCCCATCGCCCTGGGTATGCTCATCGCTCAAGGCATTCTGAGCGGCCCGATGTCACGCGATACGATCATCGTCGGCGAACTGGCCCTGGACGGCCGGGTCAGACCGGTCAACGGCGTTCTGAGTATGGCGATGAGCGCTGCCGCCGAGGGTTTCAGCCGGATGATCGTACCCCTGGACAACGCCGAAGAAGCCTCGGTCGTCCAGGATATCGAGGTCTTCGGGATCGGCTCGCTCGCCCAGGCGGTCGGCTTTCTTTCGGGTCAATTACCGTTAGAAACGACGATAGTGGATGTTGACGGGCTATTTAACGTGGCATCGAGCTACGACGTCGATTTTTCCGATGTGAAGGGCCAGGAAAGCGTCAAACGGGCTTTGACGATAGCCGCCGCCGGCGGACATAATATTATGATGATCGGCCCGCCCGGGGCGGGAAAGACTATGCTATCCCAGCGATTAGCAACGATTCTGCCGCCCCTGAGCCTGGAGCAATCCCTCGAAACCACCCGCGTCTATTCTTCCGTCGGGCTGCTGGGCAAGAACAAGGCGCTCATGGCGACGCGACCCGTGCGGATGCCGCACCACTCGGCGAGCGGTCCCGCCCTGGTCGGCGGCGGCCCGATGCCCCGGCCGGGCGAGCTGTCCCTGGCCCATTTCGGTATCCTGTTTCTCGACGAGTTCACCGAGTTCCCAAGGCACGTTCTTGAGATGATTCGCCAACCTTTGGAAGACGGTTTCGTCATCGTCTCACGCGCGAAAAAAACGGTGCGCTTCCCAGCCCAATTCATGCTTGTCGCGGCGATGAATCCGTGCCCGTGCGGCTACTTCGGCAGCGAAGCCCGGCGATGTAAATGTACGCCGGGCCAGATCAGGCGATATCTGTCGAAGGTCTCGGGACCGCTCGTGGACCGAATCGATATCCACATCGACGTGCCCACGATCGGCTTCAAAAAACTGCGCTCCAGGTCGGACCAGCTCGACTCGGCGGCGATGAGAGCCGACGTGGTCCGAGCCACGCACATCCAGGCCGAGCGCTTCGACGGAGACAAGGTTCACACCAATGCCCGAATGAGCCATAAGCAGGTGGAGAAATTTTGCAAACTCGATTCGACAGGCGAGTTGATGCTCAAGCACGCCATGCAGGAATTCGGTCTCAGCGCCCGCGCCCACGACAAGATATGCAAGCTGGCTCGCACGATCGCCGACTTGGCCAGCGTCGAAAATATCGCCTCCGAGCACATCGGTGAAGCCATCAGCTACCGCAAGTTAGACCGGAAGCTGTAAACATTCCGTAGTAATGACCTGCTCTGACAACAAATCCAGCGAAGCGTACAAAGGATTGTTCATATCAAAAGCTTCCGGGGACGAGGCGGCGGCCTACTTTTCGACCGTTTTCTTTTTGAATACGGACGCACCCGGCAAAACCGTTACGACTCATCTCGATAGAACCACTCGTTTTCTGCAATCTCCAGCCATTTGAACCGGCACCAGAAATCCTTTCCGATGGGACTGCACGCATACACCCCCACTTCAATGTGCTCGCTCACCTGGTGCAAACGGGCGATACGGAGTTGGCGCCACTGCCGGCCGTCATAGGAATTCTCCAATAAAAAATCGCTCCCATTTTTGCTGATCCGATACCACATTTGTCGGTAACTCGAGGCGATGTCCTGCGTGGCCCAATCAGAATATCCCAAATTCGTCACCACCGAACCGAGCCGGCTACAGTCTTCACTCTCATACTCCGTGGATACTTTGATCCAATTCTCTGGATCAATACGCACGATCAACCCGCATTGATCATACTTCTGTCGGGGACGAAATTCCACCTGCGTCAACACGCAGAAATCGCCGGGCAGTCGGGTCAACAGGCAATGACCGTTATCCCGTTGAAAGCCGTAGTGTGTCTTTTGCCAAAAATCCGTCTTCTCATCAGTAAAAATCTCCAACCCGGCACCCAGTTGAACCTTTGCCGGTTCATTGAACCAGTAGAATGATTCAGGTATGGAACGTTCCAAAAATTTCTCGACCATCTGCATAGGATCACTCGCATTCAAATTTTTCGGATGAATGAGACCCGCTAACGACGCGAATCAGGGGCCGAGGTACGAGGTCCCCTTGCATTCGCCTGTTATGTGTTGAAGAATGAGAACGTATGGACAAAACTCATTTCTGTACTTTTGCAAAACTCTTGTTATTTGTCTTCTTTGTCATATTCGGGGACTTCCGTGGACGGGATAAACCAGGGAGCTTTTTCCGACCACCAGATGCCACATGTAGGTTTGATACCGGGATCATCATCAAGAGAACCGGCCGGAATGACGACCTTCTCTCCCGATCTCGTCATATGCGGCAGGGGCGAACCGCATATTTTACAGAAGCATGTCGCGAAACTCCTGGCTTCCGGTAAATCATACCGCATCACGTTTTCTTCCCCGGCCGTCCATTGGAATTGACGGGGCAAAACAAAGATATTTGAGATATAGGCCGAACCCGTGGCTTTACGACAGCGCGGGCAGTGGCAATAATGGAAGTCCATCGCGGGATCGTCATACTCATAGGCGATAGCACCACAAAGACAGCTTCCTCTATGTTTACTCATAATGAACGCTCCACATCACGGTTCTGAATTAGACGGCCGGGACGCCTGCGAAGCAGACGGTCTGATCCGCGTCAATGAATGGTTAGGCGACGCCCCCTTCTTGTTTTCTGCATTTGACGGCGAACCATCCCTTCTTCTTTTCCTCAAGCGCATCGAATTCCGAGTACCCAGCACCTTCCAATACGTCTCGAAATTCTTCGATGCTGAGATACGTCATTCCAATGGCATCGACAAAACGCCGATTTCTGCGGTCGAATTTTTCGTTTTTATAAGCGGCTCCCACAATCAGGAACTGTCCGTTTGGCTTCATCACTCGATGAACCTCTTTGAGGTCATTACGTAAATCCGGCCAGAAATAGTGGCTCTCAAAAGCGGTGACCAGACCAAAAACGCCATCGCCGAACCGCATCGAAGAGACCGCTTCTTGAAATATATCCACTCGTCCTTCGTTAATCAGCGCGCGAGTCTTCTTCCTGGCCACGATAACCGCATCGGGTGAATAGTCAATGCCGACGACTTTACCCTCTGTGGCGATTCCCGCAAGTCGCTCAACAGTCCTTCCGCCGCCGCATCCAATGTCGAGTGCGTCGATATCACGTGCGATGTCGATAAAACCTAAACCCCATTTCGTGAGGCCGGAATGCCCCAAATTCATTCCCCTCGCGAGAAATCGACCCCATCGCCCACTCGGTTTTTTGCACTGACTTAGCATTCGTTGTAACAAGCTCATACAAGACTCTTTTTTATCTACAGTACTGCACCGCCTAGGCATAATTAGGGTCTGTCCCGAATGGCACTTCCATAAGACCAAAGCCCGATAAAGATGCAGAAAAACAGGCC
>CAYZAT010000300.1:0-4452 GCA_964476475.1 uncultured Pirellulales bacterium | reverse complement strand
ATAATATATGCCTAACTTCAATTTTGCAAAAGTTCAGTTAGTAACTATTTTTTGTTGCATTTTTCTGAAGGAGGATTGTTATGTATCGAAATGTCACCCCTCTCATCTCTTTTGTTGTTTGCCTGATCCTGGTGTGCACAACGACACCACAGGCCGAACTCGTCGCTTGGTGGGAATTCAATGAAGGCGGCGGAACCGAAGTGTTGGACTCCAGCGGCAATGAGAACACCGGCACGCTCTTCGACAATGTAGGGTGGAACGATGGGAAAATCGGTCTCGCGATAGAATTCGATGGCGAGACCGGCCATATTGAAGTTCCGTTCAGCGAGAGCCTGAGAATTCTGAATCAGGGCGATTACACTGTCGGCGCCTGGCTCCGCTTAAACACGGTACCCCTGACAACGAACAGGATCGTTGTGCAACAGGGCGATTTAAACGGCACGGGCCGGACATTGCTTTTCGTGCACAGCAGCAACGAAATCCGATCTTACGCCGGGGGCGATGCCACCGGATCAGGAATCGGTGTCGAGGCCGGCGAGTGGATTCATGCGGCGGTAATCGTGACCGAACAAGGTCCCACGGACAGCATTCAGATGTTCGTCAACGGTGTGGCGGAGGGCGCTGCGAATACATCGTTGGGTATGGAGGATTCCGAGGGGGATTACTTCCTCGGATCACACAAGAATCTGAATAATGTCTGGGAGGGTCTCATTGACGATATTCGGATCTACAACCACGCCCTGACGGAAGAAGAACTTCGGGCGGCGATGGAAGGCATCGGGGGAGGGTATCCCTTTGCCCGCAGTCCCGACCCGGCCGACGGCGTTTTACTTTCGGACACGTGGGTCAACCTAACCTGGTCGCCGGGCGATTTCGCGGTCTCGCACGATGTGTATTTGGGCGACAATTTTGAGGATGTGGATAACGGCACGGGGGATACCTTCCGAGGCAACCAGACGTCCACGCTATTCCTCGCGGGTTTTCCCGGATTTGCCTATCCCGACGGTCTCGTGCCGGGGACGACCTACTACTGGAGAATTGATGAGGTCAACGAGGCCGACCCGAACAGTCCGTGGAAAGGGCCGATTTGGAGCTTCTCGATGCCGCCCAAGACGGCGTATGATCCGGATCCGGCCGACGGCGCCGAATTTGTCGGTCCGGATAGTGTAACGTTGAGCTGGACGCCGGGCTACGGGGCGATCCTTCATACGGCCTATTTCGGCGATAATTTCGACCAGGTCAACAACGCTTCAGGAGGTGCTGCGCTCGGTGCGGCTACCTATAATCCGGGCCCGCTCGAGTCGGAAAAGGTCTATTACTGGCGGATCGATGAGTTCGACGCCGCCGAGACGTATAAAGGCGACATCTGGTTCTTCACGACACCCGGCGCCGTCGGGAATCCGCAACCGGCCTACGGTGCGACAGACATCGCGATGAATGCAACTCTAAGCTGGATGCCGGCCGATAGTGCCGCCTCGCATCAACTCTACTTCGGCGCAGATGAAGAAACCGTCCGTAACGCTGATACCGGTTCACCCGCATATATAGGTCCAAAGTCCCTGGACGCCGAGACTTACGATCCCGGATTGCTTGACGCCGAGGCCACTTATTATTGGCGTGTGGACGAAATCGATGGCCAGGGTAACGTCGCGAAAGGTCCCCTCTGGACCTTCACAACCGGGGATTTTCTCTTGGTTGACGATTTTGAAGGCTATACGGACGACGATCCGAACAACGAAGCGATCTGGCAGTCCTGGATCGATGGCTTTGGCGTCGCCGATAACGGCGCGCAGGTTGGCTATCTCTTACCCCCGTATGCCGAGCAGACGGTGGTCCACGGCGGTTTGCAATCGATGCCGATTTTATACACGAACGAAGGCGGCGTGACGAATTCAGAAGCCACTCTGACTTTGACGGCACCGCGGGATTGGACGCAAGCGGGCGTTTCGGAATTGTCGCTCTGGTTCAGAGGGGTAGGGGTCAATGCCGCCGAGCCATTATACGTGGCTGTCGCCAATAGCGCCGGCGCCCCCGCGGCGGTAGCCCATGATGACGCCGACGCGGCGCAGGTCAGTCGATGGACGCAGTGGAATATCCCATTGCAGGCCTTTGCCGATCAGGGGATCAATCTGGCGAATGTCGATACAATCGGGATCGGCCTGGGGACCAAAGCCGGCGGTGCCGTTGTTGGCGGTTCGGGAACGATTTACGTTGATGATATCCGATTATACAGGCCATAAGCGACCAGTGAGTGAAGAACCTATCGGTTCTGTAGATACGTGACATTCTGGCCGAGGATGTATAAACTGTGGGAGTAAACGATAACACTCGGACGTGTTGAAGGTCTTGAATGAAGGAGCCGTAGGTATGGAATGGACAGTGAAGTCCCGGTTCATAAGAAACCGCAGTTTTCAGATGCGATCGGTGCTTGCGGTCATCGTGGCCGCTCAGTTGTTAGCCGTCGCAAGGGGATCGGTTGCGTCCGAGGCGCGACGGCTGCGTGTTAGTGACAGCGGACGTCATCTCGTGTACGAAAACGGTGAGCCGTTCTTTTGGCTGGCGGATACCGGTTGGGAAATTTTTCACCGGTTGACACGAGAGGAAGCGGATAGGTATCTGGAAAAACGTGCGGCGCAGGGATTTACCGTCATCCAAGCCATGACGCTGGCCGAACATAAATTGTTCAAAGTCCCCAATCGATACGGGCATTATCCCCTGATCGACATGAATCCGTTAAAGCCGAATGAAGAGTATTTCCAGCACGTCGATTACGTCATCGACAAGGCGCAGAGCCTGGGGTTGTTCATGGCGCTCGTGGCCACCTGGGGAGACAAAGTCCGCAAGGCGTGGGGCGAGGGACCGGAGATTTTCAACGAGAAGAACGCCTTTTCCTACGGGAAATGGCTGGGCAGCCGCTATAAGGCCCGGCAGATCGTCTGGATTCTCGGGGGCGACAGGGATCCGGTCGGGTATGAACCCGTCTGGCGTGCGATGGCCCGGGGATTGAAAGAGGGCTGCGAGGGTCGGCAGTTGGCGACCTATCACGGGGCCAACCGCGAGAATAAAGGCAGTTCCCCCTTCTTCCACAACGATCGTTGGCTCGATTTCAATTTCACCTACTCGGGACACAATTGGAGCTATCCAACCTACAAGCAAATCGCACGGGATCGGGCACTGAAGCCAATCAAACCCACATTAGATGGTGAACCGCTATACGAAAATCATCCGATCATCGGTGACGGCAGCGGTTTTTATCGAAACCGCAAGCTCTGGGACCGCATTACCCGCGGGACGTCGCATCAGACTCGCCAGTCGGCCTATTGGGCCATGCTGGCCGGGGCGGCCGGGCACACCTACGGCTGTCACGATGTCTGGCAATTCCATAACGAGCGGCGAGAACCGATCACCCACTCGAATGTTATGTGGTACGAAGCCACCGACTTTGACGGAGCGCGGCAGGTGGGATTTATGCGAAAGTTGTTCGAATCACGGCCCTGGCAGGAACTGGAGCCGGACCCGTCGATCATCCTTGCCGGCCAGGGAGAAGGTGAATGGCACATTCAAGCGGCCCGCGCTCGCGATAGAAGCTTCTTATTTGTGTACCTGCCCCAGGGCGGAACCGTAAAGATCGATACGACGCAACTCTCCGGCGAGCGAATCCGGGCTTTCTGGTTCGACCCTCGCAACGGCAACGCGACCGCAGTCGGTGAGTTCCCGCGCAGTAAAAACAAGACGTTTAAAACGCCCAAAACCGGACGGACATGGGATTGGGTTCTGGTGCTCGACAGCGCCGTTAAGCAGTATGCTCCGCCGGGATCGGTCGTTCGTCAATAAATCGCGTTGGTCGCTCGCGGCCAACATGTTGGTGTAATGTTAATGTAGTGAAAGGAAACATAGAGCAGCGATTTTTCGGATTCTGTGTCGAGTTTCGCTGGAAATGGGGGCCACGTTAAATCTAATTGAAGGAGGTTTTCATGAGTACAGGGTTGAAGTATTCGGCGTTTCTTAGTCTGGTTATGGGCCTTATTCTCACGAGCGCCGTTCGGGCCGACCTTATTGGCTGGTGGATGTTCGACGAAGGCTCTGGGAGCATGGCCTACGACAGTTCCGGCAACGAGCACCATGCCGAAGTGCTGGGAACTCCATTATGGGGGGACGGCCCGTTAGGCTTTGCCGGAGCACTGGATTTCACCGACACCGGAGGAGCCGACTGCGGCGAGTTCGTCCCAACAGAAACAGGCGTGTTTACCCTGACTTTCTGGCATAAGTGGGATGGAACCGGGGACGTACAGCATTTCTTCAGCAAATCGAACGGATGGGGTGCCGATACGATGATGTTCCAGGTCGAAAACAAGGGACATTGGGCTAACGTGGATGAAGCAAGAAGGGAAAGACTTCATCTTGCCTATCAGGGGGCCACCCAGGCCGTGATGCATAAGATTCCCCAGAACG
>CAYZAT010000299.1:0-4531 GCA_964476475.1 uncultured Pirellulales bacterium | reverse complement strand
TTCCTGATAGAGTTCGTAACGTGGTCGATAGGCATCGACATTTTTTCGAGATGGGTTGATCCTTTTGTCCATTTTGACAGCGTCTTGAACGGCAAGATTCACACTCTTGTAGTTTCCGACGCCGACCGAGGCGAGGATGGCCGCGCCGAGACAGGCGGCTTCCGTGACTCGTGGAATACATAAGGGCGTTTCGCATATGTCGGCTTTGAGTTGGAGCCACAGATCGCTTCGTGCCCCCCCGCCGACGGCGTGTAGCGTCTCGATTCCAATGCCGGATTCCCTCAACAGATCGAGATTCATCCGCAATTCGAAGGTTAGCCCCTCAAGGATCGCTTTGGCGATGTCGGCCTGGCTCGTCGCAAAGCTCATCCCAAGAAAGGCGCCTCGCGATGTCGTATCCAGGAGGGGCGTACCGCTGCCGGCGAAGTGCGGCAAAACCATCAGATCGGTAGGGCCCGGCTTGGCATCGGCGAACAGTGAATCGTACGCATCATTGCCCCTCTGCTCGGCCGTGAGGAGTTTGTCCTTACATAGCGTATCTCTAAACCATCGAAGGAGAAGCCCCCCGCTGTGATTAAGCGTCATCGATAAATATAACTCGGGCACGACATGCCGATATACGGAGATATTCCCCCTTCGGAGCGATTCGCTCAGCACCGGCGACGACATGGCGACTTCGACGACCTCGGCCGTGCCGGTCGAGACCATCGCCCGGCCCGGCTCGATCACCCCACTACCCAGCGCGGCACAGGCCTGGTCGTGGCCGCCGTTGACTATCAACACCTCGTGGCTAATACCGATCTGAGCGCCGACTTTTTTATCCAGGCTGCCGACGATGCCTCCGGCGAGTGGGGGGAGTTCGGCTAAACGATCAATCTCGATTCCGCATCTGTCCAAAATATCTGTCGCCCAGCCGCCAGCCCGCAAATCGTACATTTGCGTTCGAGAGGCAAGGCAATGGCTGATCGTGGCTTTGCCCGTCAGACGTCTTAAGAAATAGTCTTCATAGAGCAAAAATTGATGACTTCGTTCCCAGATCGCCGGCTCGTTTTCTTTGAGCCAGAGCAATTTGGTCAGCGTGTTCATTGTATGGATCGGCATACCGGTCCGGCTAAAAAGTTCTTCGGCGCCGAAGGTCTTGCCCAACCATTCATTCTCAGCGGTTGTGCGTGTATCCATCCCGAGAATGGCGGGTCGCAGAGGCTTGCCGTCTTTATCCACGGCAATGACCGCTTCGCCCTGGACGGAAAGCGCCATGGCCTTGGGCAGATCGGAGCCGGACTGGCTGACGGCTTCGGCAAGGGATTCGAGGGCAAGGTTCCAAACGAGTTCGACATCCTGTTCGGCCCAATGGGGTTGAGGTGCTACGATGGAATATTCTCTTTTGCCCTGTCCGAGGATGTTCCAATCGTCGCTGAAAACAATCGCCTTGCACCCGGTCGTTCCAATATCCAGTCCAATGACAGACATGCCGATCTCTCCAGTACGTTGGCAGCTTTATTCTATCTCCATCGCATCGATTGTCTCGAGCATTTTCTGCGCGTCGATTCGGTCGGACATCCACGCGTCCTGCAAACGCCTCAGATCGATAATCGCAGATGGCTCGCATAGTTCAACATCGTCGTATTTAACAGGGGTATCCTTCGCGACGGGCTGGACCAATTTTGCACTTTTGGCAATCCCTGCAGGCAGAAGCCCTTCTTTCGACGCGACCTCGTATTCGTCGATCAGGCAATAAAAACGACATCCCCCGATCCCATCGAGGACGTCGCCGGGCTGCAAGTCCTGCTTGGCAACCCCGAAGACCTCGGAGACGAGCTTATCGAGCGGGACCATATTGGATTTACCCCGGATGGCGAGCATCGCACAAGTCAGCGGCACTTCGATGCTGCAAAGGTGATACGGTCGAAAGAGCGTATAATAAGGACCGTTTCCCATGTCGCGATACACGAGTGCTTGGCGCAATCTCGGATGATCGGTCGTGACAACCGCGAAGACGCCGGGGTGAACGTGGCCTATCCCGTAATCGACCACACCCGCTTTATTGAGGACACCGCCATGCTCCTTCAGGGCGAAAGTTTCATTGAGTTTGTCGCGGCTGGTCGTCGGACCGTGCATCCCGCGAACATCCGGAACAAGACCCGTGGCGTTCGAGACCGCGGCCATTTCGATCATGGTCTTACTGCCATCGACAAATTCGATCAACATGTTCGGGCTGAGCCCCCGCCGGGCGGCTTCGGTCGCCCATTTCTCGTCCGTCGGCTTGGCGTGGCGGTCGAGCGGATTATTCTTACCCTTGCCCATCGCGACAATCGTGAAACCCAAAGCATCGGCAAAGTCGTAAAGCTCCTTGCACGCGGCAGGTTCGTCCCCCGCCGCTAAAGCATACAAAACGCCTTTGTGTTCGGCGTATCGGTGCAATAACGGTCCGACCGTAATATCCGTTTCCACGTTCATCATGGCCAGATGTTGTCCCGCTCGCGCCGAGCGCAATGCCGCTTTAGCGCCGATTTCGGGAACGCCCGTCGCTTCAAGCATGACATCGACACCCTTCATATCCGTGATCACGCGATAGTCCGGCGCATAGACATATTGGTTCTTTGCGACGAGTTCGTCCGCTTGCTCGGCTGAATCGGCCTTTTCCGTCTGGACTTTCATCCCGGCTATCTCATAAGCCGTCCTGGCCCGTTCCATATCGACATCTGCAATGGCAACGACCTCCATGCCTTTCATCCGGGTCACTTGTGCCACGACGTCCACACCCATTTGGCCGGCCCCGATCAAACCGATCTTGACCGGATTGTTTGCTTTTTCTCGTTCCGCTAATTCGGAATTGATCCCAATCACTGTTCTTGCCTCCCAATCTCGATGACCACCTTCAAAGCCTCGCCCCCGACGGCCGTTTGGTACGCCTCATTGATCTTATCAAGCTCGAATGTGTGCGTTATCAGCGATGCAATCGGCAGCTTCTTTTCCGCCAGTAGCTTCAGAGATAGCTTGTGAAAACGCGGATGATAGCTGAATGCACCGATCACTTCGATCTCCCCGTAGTGAATCACGTTTGCGTTGAGCGTGGTCATCGGATTAGCCTTGGGCAAACCGCCAAAGAGCATTACCTTGCCCCCTTTGCGAACCATATCCACCGCAAGAGCGTGTGTCTGTGCAACAGGATTGGCACATATGACGGTATCTGCCCCGACGCCGCCGGTGAATTCCTTGATACGGTCAAGCACGTCGCCCTCTGAAGCATCCATTACCAAATCCGGCTCGAATCTTTCCGCCATGTTTCGTCTCGCGTCAGTAATTTCCAGGACGATCACTCTCGCCCCTCGATTTTTGGCGACGCAAACGTGCAGGCAACCGGCGGGGCCGGCCCCGATCACAACGACCGTATCCCCCTTGTCCGTGCCGGCTTTCTCATGCGTGGCGAGCACGGAATTGCACAATTCCGAAACAGCGGCGTGTGTAAACGACAGCCCTTCCGGCATCTTGTTGACAATGCCATCGACGAGAATCTCCCCGGTCAGGGCCATCTGTTCGGCGAAGCCGCCGGGATAGCCCGGCGTGATGCCCACGAATCGTAGGTTATCGCACAGATTGTACATTTCGTGCTTACAATAATAGCATTGACTGCAATGGACGTCAGGTGCGATCGCGATGCGGTCGCCGACCTCGAAAGCACGACACTGAGGCCCGACCTTGATCACGACGCCTGAGGCTTCGTGGCCGGGAGTAATCCCGGCGCAGCCGGATGGAGGGCCTTCCTTCCAGCGTCTCAGGTCCGAGCCGCAGATTCCGCAGGCTTTGGTTTCCATGACAAGCCCGTCGTTCGGTACGTCCGGCTCAGGCACCTCCCGCACTTCAAGCCTCCTGGGTGATATCAAAAAAGCTGCTTTCATTTGATTACCTTTATGATGACTGGTTCTTCCTGAGTTTTTCGCCGACGGCGCCTCCCGGATGGGTCCGGCCGAATTGATCCTTGGTATAACCCCGTAATTCCAGCAGTAATACACACAAAACATCGCACGCTACTGCGTTCACAAGCGAGCTGCCCGTGGCGATCATACCGTACGGATCCACGTCTTCGGTGGCAACCACGTGATAGATCACATCGCTGAGACGTCCGAGCGGCGAATCCGGCTTTTCCGTTTGAGCGATGATCTTGGCCCCGCGGTCTTTGGCAATCTGAACGAACTTGTTGAGTTCGGCGGTTTGGCCCCCTTTCGATATCACATAAACGATATCCTTCTCCGTGACGGATCCGGCCCCTCCATGAATGGCGTTGGCGGCGTTGATGAACAGGGCCGGCGTCCCACAGCAGGCCAACAGATGGGCAAATCGTTCCGCAATCGCCCAGCATGTTCCAGCCCCCGCAACGAGCACATGCCCTTTGCAGTGAAGGATCACTTCGATGATTTTAGTAATTTCCTCGTTTAATTGACTTTGAAGATCGCAAAGCGCTTTGACTTCCAATTCGATAACTTCTCTGGCTCTGCGGAGCATTTGCTCACTGGATATATGTGTCATTGTT
>CAYZAT010000298.1:0-4532 GCA_964476475.1 uncultured Pirellulales bacterium | reverse complement strand
ATAATATTCATAAGAGTGTCCTGATGGATCGACAAGCAACAAGGGATTGTTATTGCAATATGTGTACCGATTAAGATCCTGGGAACTGATCCCAGGAACAATGGAGTCCGGCTGGATGAAACGGGCTAATTCTGGATCGTAGTAACGTGAGCCGTAGAAGTAAAGACCGGTTTCTTCATCCAAATGCTGGCCTGTGTAACGATTGGTTACGCTGAAGGCCTGGGCGTTATCTTCGTAGCGTTCATTACCGAAGGGCATGTAACCATACTGTTGAATCAGGTCGCCATCGCGGTCGGTCATAATATTAGATGAGCCTAAGTGGTCGCTGTGATAATAATAGAAGACCGGGTCGTAGGTGGGTGTACCCGCATAGCAGATTCCCGGTGTGGTTGCGACGAAAACAGCGGTGATGATCGCAAAGCCGAAGATCTGGCGATACGGGCTTTTGTAGAAGAATGAATAGCCACCACGTGGATATTTTCTGTAGCGTATTCCGAAGTAAATGCCGGCCAACAGGCCAAGTCCAAGCAAAGTAAACGGTGTTCTCCCTCCGCCAAACAGACCGTTGAAGCCAAAAGATGCGTATTCATAGCTCTTTTTCAATAACGGATTTCGATCCATAAAGCGAGACAGCGCACTGGCCGGTTCGAAGGTGGCGATGAGCTTATCGCCGGCAAAGACGTGGCATAGGATTTTTTCGTCCTTTTCCTCGTAAATATCACCGATCCAGACTTGTATAACGGTCGAGTTGAATTTCTTATACAACCTGGCGCCGTCGGCGGAATAACCGAACTCGATATCGTTGGAGTCCTTGACCACCTTAACCAAGCGGTTACGAGCGTCGTAGGTGAGCGTATCGCTTCCACGGGCGGTCATATTTCCGCATGCATCGTAGCTGTACGATTTGCCGTAAGCATTGGTCACCGCGTGGGGCCGGCTGCCTCCATAGGTGTAGCTCGATCCCGCGCCTTCGCTGTTATTGGTGATATTTCCGAGTGTGTTGTAACTGTAGGTCATATTGGCGTCGGCGCCGCCGCTATAGAGACTCTTGAGACGGTACAGATCGTCATAGACGATATCACTGAGCGATCCGTTGGCGCTGCCCGAATAGACATCGTCTGTAATGCTGGTGATATTGCTGACCTTATCGAAGGTGTAGGTTAAATCCTGGAGATACGTATTCGGATCGTTGACATCGGTATAGGTCACGATTCGCTTGAGGCGTTTGGAATACGTGTAAAATTCATAGCGCGATTCGACCCCGTTACCATAATCGACACCCGTCAATTGGCCATAGACGTTAAAGCCCTCCGGCTCGTAGAACACCTCGTTGCTATAAGGGCACCTGAGCGAGGGCTGCCATCTGCTGCGGACCAACCGGACCCGCCAATCCCCCGCGACACGTTGGAAAACCTACGTGCAATTGACCGATGGGTCATCTTCTACTTATACCAAGCGTCTTGCTATCGATAGGCTCGAAATAACAGGCCCCGAAGTACAGATAATTGAAGATATTCTCTGTGGTGATTTTAGATACATGCCATACGTCAGTACGGCGCTTATCCAAAGGTCAAAGCCACGATCTTGTAGCAGACGAGAAGAAAGGCCCCCAGCACGACGTAAATGAAACAGGCGCGAAGTTTGCTCTCTTCCGCTTTTAGTCCGATCCTGGTTCCGAAGAAGACGCCTATCATCCCGCCGACGGTCATCACGGCCCAGAGCAACAGGTGGATGTTGCCATATTTCATATTGAGGGCGACGGCCACCAGGGACGATACCCAGACAATCAGCAGGCTCGTTCCGGCCGCCTTTGTGGCTCGCTGCCCGACCAGGTATATCAACGCGGGCAGCAGGAAGATCCCCCCGCTGACCCCCATCAATCCTGTGAGTACACCCACGCCGAGTCCCAGCAGGATCAGGGAGCTCACAGACAACCGCGGCTGTTCGAGCGAGTCATAATATGAATAGGGGGGCACTTTAACGGCGGCAAGCAGCCCGACCCGTTTCTGCAGAGTTTGCCCTCGGGTCTGAAAATGGTCGAAGCACAGATAACCGGCGATGGATAACAAGAGCACGGCGAAGGCCCACATCAAAACGTACTCGACGGCCTCCAGCTCGTGGCCGTTGATGACCACATGCGCGCTGTGTTTGAGGATTTCGAGCAGATGAATTCCGACGCCGATCCCCAAGAGGCCGCCGGCGATAATCGAGAAGGACAATTTCACGTCGATGGTACCCGTTCGGCGTCTCTTGAGCATGGCGAAGCTGCTCGTTGCCAGGATCGTTGCCATACCCGTACCGATGGCGGTGGGGCCCGGCACTCCCAGGAAAATGATCAGGGCGGGGGTCATAAGAAATCCCCCGCCGATCCCGAGCATGCCGGTCAGAAGTCCTACAAACAGGGCGATCAAAAAGGCGCCGGATGCGATCGTCTCAAGGCCGGGCATGGGTTCTCCAAAATAGACTCAATGATGACTGATTTCGGGAAAATCCTATTTTGGAGAGCCAAATACCGCGCGAACCTTTATGGCTGTTTCGCAGGGCTCCAATCGCACGTATTCTTTTTCCGCATTGAAATCTTTGTACGGTTCGTTGTTGACATAGACGGAACGCATCAGCCGGCCTTCGGGGTGGCGCAGGCGGATCATGATCGCATCAGGGGCGTTGCGAATCGGCGGGTCGATGATCGCTTCAATGAATCCCCGGTTCACCGATGACGTTATGACATAGTTCGTATGGCCAAAGTGGGTCGGCGCATTCATGACCGATACCTTCTCGCCGTGGTTCATATAATGATTAGGCACAAAAGGAGCCAGCCAGAGTTGCCGGCCTTTTTCCATGACGAACATCTGCCGGGACTGGGCCACCATGCGGCCGGTGGTATGGGTCTTGTTCCATGCCGCGGTCGCACAAGGATGTTCCCACAATGAAAGATTTTCGCTGTCGAAGCCTCCGGGGATTTCATTGAAGTTCGAGCGGATCACGGCTTTGACGTCATCGCGCAGGCCGTGGATCCGTACAATCCGGGAATGAGCCGGCTGGTATTTTGAGAAGCCGCCTTTATCGAACCAGCGGCGTTGATTATCCTCTCCCTCGTGACACTCTGTTCCGTTATCGAACAGAAAGCACACGTCTTCGAGATGACGAACGATCCAGTTGACCTCATCGCTGTGAGGTTCAAGAAGATCGAAGGCGGCGGCGAGATGCTGGCTGCCGTGTTCGACGTCGTAGCTTTCGGCGGCGCGATTGCCGCTCGGGTGCATGTCACTGACCCGGCCGTAGGCGTAAATGACGGCGGGGTACGGGGGGATCCAGGTGCCGTCCGGCATGGCTAAAACGGGATTCCTTGCCTGGGCCCATTTGTAGGCCCTCAGGATATTTTTTCGAAACTCGGCGGCTTCCGTTCTCAACGCTTGAGCCCCCGGGTAATTGAATTCGGCGAGCAATTCGGATATCTGGCTCAGCCCGTTGTGATTGTGAGCCTGTAAATAGAACCGGTATCCGAAACGTGACCAGTCCCCGGTGACGCCGGGGGGGAAAAGACCATATTCGGGGACTCTGTTGCCGTGGACGTCACACCCTTTGGTCTTCTCACATTGCCCGGTTATCCACTCGCATGCTTTGACGAGTTTGGGAATGTTTTTCCCGAACCACTCGTGATTGCGGGTCAGTCTGTAGTGCTCGGCGATGGTCCACAGGTTCCAGCCGGTCCCCATGAGGGTATAACCGGTGGTCAATGCCCCGGCGTCGTTATAGCGACTGAGATAATAATCCAGGCATTGCCGGGAAAAATCGCTGCGATTCATCACGTCCAATCCGCGAATGACGACCTGGGCTTCGTTTTCAATCGGTCCGTAAACCCAAGCGGCGGCCCACGGAGCCAGATGGCCGGATTGAGGGTGTCGAGTCGTGGCCAAAAGATACATCACCGACGCTTTGATGATGTTTTCGAATAATTCATCGGGGATGTCAATCTGCGTGGTCTCCGCCATAACATCGTTCCAGTAGGCTTGCGTATCCTCGAGGAGCTGTTGCGGACCTTTATTCAATCGGGCATATTCATCCCTGTCCATATCCCAGCCCGGGATATAGACCGTACATGATACGCGGCTCTTTGCCGGAATCGACCCTCGTATGATAACGTTATCGCCGCTGACTTCCAAATTCAGCGTCTCGTTGTCACGGAGGTGTACCCAGGCGGCTAACTGATCGTTCTTTACGACAACAGCCCCGTCGGAAACCGTACGAATATCGGCGCGTAGTCGAGGAGGGTTCTTTTGCTGATCGTGGAACGAGATGAAACTCAGAGTGAGTTTGGCCTCTGCGGGTTGCGCTTGCGGATTTTCAATGACAAACGCCGAAACGCAGACCGCCTGTTGATCTGTCCAGCCGGGTTTGAAGGGCTTGGGGCATCGATTCCAGGGCGCAACAAAAGCACGCTGGGTGTACATCAGTCCGCCGTCTTTTACACTCAAGACCTGTATCGGCATCCAGTCACCGTGCAGGTGCCGGCGCACTTTTTTTCGATCCCG
>CAYZAT010000297.1:0-4536 GCA_964476475.1 uncultured Pirellulales bacterium | reverse complement strand
GCACTCTTGTAACAGTCAATATACAGCACACCCTCGAACGTGCAGTTTCTAAACAACGCATTGTAATTATCCGGCAGTCTTGCGTCCGTAAACGTCTGGTTCTCATACACGTGGCGTGTGAGTTTCCGGTTCCACGTACTGCTCGGCGTTCCGTCTCTGGGCACGCTATACCCCCCGTCATCGGACGAGGCATGGGGGAAATATTCAACTTCTCGCAACTCACTCGGGCACGAGGGGATATTCGTCAGGCCGTCAAGATACTCATCTGTGTTGTAATCAGAGATATCCATACCGGGCATATCCCGGTCAGGCTGCCCATAGTTTATGTTTTCATGATAGGCTTGTATTTCATCGTTGGCACTGTAATATCGTTCGTCGTAGTCCGTGCCTAAAGGATTGCCGTTGATATCGATGGGATGTCCATTTTCGTCGAGCGTTTCCATCTGATAACTTTGATTCTCGATTTGATCGGCCGTCAGAACGGTATTGACCGTGCCGAGGACGGCGGAGTCGCTGGTCATATTAAAGGGCGATATCTCGGGTCGGTCCCAGGAACTGAAAACATCCCCATGGATCGTCGATTGTCCGGTCAGCCACATTCGGCCCCGACCGGCGACGGCATACTTCAGAACTTCGTTATCCTTTGCAATCGTTGTGTCCACGCTGGAGTGCCGAGTCACTTGTCCATCGCTTCCAATGCCGAGAAGTTTAACGGTGTGCGTATCCGTTCGAAGGAACATAACCTGGAAGGAGACGGTCGCATCGCCGAAGTTGATGGCCGGTGACGTGATTTGCGACGCGGTTTGTTGTGCTTGTCCGTTGATCCAGGGCTGGGCCTGGACACGGGCGCATAGCGTATTCCATGCCTGGTTGGCCTCCGCTTCAGAGACGATGTTATATATGGTCTCATCCAGGTGCGGAAGTGTGTCGGCGATAATATATCTGCCGCACTCCAGGCCGGACTCGGCCGCGGACAAAGCGGCGCCGACTTTATGATGATTCGAGGCAAGCTCGGCATTAGCGCCCGCCATGGACGCCATCGAGACGGCAAGAGCCGAAAATACAACAAGAAAGATCATAGAGACGATGAGAACAGTGCCGCTGCGCCTTCGGTGGACGGATTTTTTTACGGGTTTCATTTTTTTCCCTCTCCGTTAGACTGACCTCCGTGAAGATATGAATGTAATAACTTCTATGAGCTAATTAGAGTATAAGAAACATTTGGCGAAAAGACAAAACAAAGAATTATGAGTTTATCCTTCATTCTATTCGACGTGCAGTTATCGGCGTGTTCAGATAAGAAATCGTTTGCAATAAATGATTGGGGAACTTTACCAGGAAGGTTCAGCATAACTATCCGGTATGCGCTCAAGCGTTGTTGTCGGCTCAAATCCGGCGGGGCACTCCTGTACACCTGAGCGATTGAAAACCAAGTCGGTATTTCCGGCTAAACTCATGCATTCGTCAGAGTAATTGATGACCGATCCATTGATCGTCCCCCCGGCGTTGCCTTGGAACTCCACGCCACTGGCCGCAATAACGCCGTTGACTGTCTCGAAATCCCCGCGGAAGCATACTCTAAATCCCGGGGCAAGGATGAAGGACCCCGTTTCCTCGGTGAGCATACCGAACTCTTCCTCCGGCAGTGTAGATACGTCGTAACTGTTCACCGTCCCTCCGAAATCGAGATAACAATCTTCGGAAGGGTTATCCAGATCGCCTTCCGCCAGAATGAGGCCGTGAATTTCGGCATTACCGGTAAAGCTGACCGTATTCGGTGCTCTGATATACATGATACCCCTGATAACAGCGTGCCCTGAAAACGAAGGATTCATATTGGCGGGAATCTCAACATTGGTGAGTGTTACGTTTGTTGTCGGATCACCCGTTTGAAAGGTGTCCTGGATATAACATGCGAATGAGGCTGGATTGGGGGTTGGAAAATCACACATATCCACGCCGATAGAAACATGCTCTAGAGCATCCTCTCCCGTCGCTCCATAAACCGAGCTTTGCTTTGCGATATCCACACAAGCACAAGAATTCGCAATGCTGACTTTGCCGGCTATCGAGGATTTTCCTATCATTTCCAAAGCAAGCGCATCGGCAGAGCTTTCGATGTAAACACTGGCTTCGATACTTTCATTGTAACCTTCCACATCCACATTGCCCTGCATGCTCAGAGGTCCTTTGGTGGCGATGCCGAAATCGAAAATAGGATTGCCGACTGTGCTGAATCCGTAGTTCACACCTACTTGTTTATGGATTTCTTCGGAGTTGCCGGTAATGAGTACATTGACGGTATCGTAGTCTGCGCCGAAGGTCATCGTTGCGGTGAAACTTTCATTGGTTTGTGAACTGAGCGTCACATTAGGGATGCTCAACGTTTGTGTTCCGATATCATAGGAGGCGGTGATATTCGTGATGCCTGCGCTTGTGAGGATGCTCTGGAGATCGCTGGTGATCGTTTGTATCCTGTTTGCAGGCTGGACGCTTCCGGGAACGGTGACGTCATTTAGATAATATCGGACGACTTCCATTCCGGAATGCGCGCAACTCAGCGCTCGATTCGAATGCTTTTGATTTGATGCAAGTTGGACGTTTGTTCCGGATCGTGTGGCCATCGAGACGGCTAGAGCGGAAAAAACAAGAACAAAGAACATGGAGAGGATAAGAACGGCACCCTTACACCGTAGATGAACGGATTTCTTATGAATTGACATTTTCTACCCTCACAAGAAGTGTCTATTTGAAGAAATATAAACAATCTTAGTCGCGCTAGTAAAAATATAAGAAATGTTTCGCCAAAAACAAAAGATAAATGAAGCTAATTCAAAAAACACGGTATATTGAGGTTCGATATGCGAAGAATCTGAGAAGATATTGTGTGGGAGGATTTTTAATTATGGCGTTGTTTTTTGTTCTGCGAAGTAAGAGCTGCGTGCAAACGGCGATGAAATGACCCAGGAAAAGCCCAGGTCGAACGCTTTTTGCTTCCAGGCGTCGAATTTATCGGGATGGATGTATTCGACAACGTCGAGAGAGTCTTTTGACGGTTTGAGGTACTGGCCGATAGTGAGTCTGTCGCAGCCGGCATCGCGCAAATCTTTCAAAACGTGCTCGATCTCGACGTCCGTTTCACCTAATCCGAGCATGATCGACGATTTCGTTTGGACGTTTGTGTATGTTTTCCTGGCTAATCTGAGTAGATTCAGCGATCGTTGATAATCTCCGCCGGATCGTGCAAGTGGGTAGAGCGATGGGATAGTCTCGACGTTATGAGCGAACACAAAGGGTAGGGACGGAGCCAACGTCGTGACGGCTTCTGACTGGCAGTTGATAAAATCCGGCAGAAGAAGTTCAAATTTCATCTCCGGACATTGCCGTCTTACCGTATCGACACATTGACGGAAATGATCCGCTCCGCCGTCCGGCAAATCGTCCCGATTGACGCTGGTGATGACGAGGTACTTCAGTTGCATGCGTTGGGCCATCTTCGCCAATCGGGACGGCTCCGTCGGATCGGGTGGTTCCGGCTTGCCGGCGGCGACCGAGCAGAATTTGCAGTTGCGCGTGCAGGTATTTCCCAGGATGAGAACGGTCGCCGTTCCTCGCGCCCAACATTCACCCCGGTTGGGGCAGTTCGCGTGCTGGCATATCGTCTCCAGATCCAGTGTGCCGAGGACGTGCTCGGTATGGCGATAAAAGCCGCCCGCCGGTAAGCGCCGGCGAAGCCACGGAGGCAGCTTACCGGTTTTCTTCATGTGATCGCGTTTCGTATCCGTCATTTGCCTTGTGCGAAGTGTGATTCCAGCAATGGAATCAGCAGCTTTTTCGTCTCATTCAAAGAGTGATGCTCCCCGGTCTCCTTCAAAACGGAGGTCATCTCAACATTCTGCAGGCCGCACGGTACGATGTAGTCGAAGAGACGCAAGTCGTTATGGATATTGATGGCCATCCCATGATACGTCGTAAACCGTGAGACCCGCACCCCGATAGAGGCGATTTTTCGATCGTCGATCCACAAACCGGGAAAATCTTCTTTCCTTTGGCTATCGATATCGAATGGTCTTAACAAGTCTGCGCCGACGGCCTCCAGTTTTCGGATATAGTCTCGAATACAGAGTCCCCATTCCTGCAAGTTGAGGATAGGGTAGATGACGAGTTGGCCGGGATTGTGGACGGTCGTGCCGCCTCCCCGGCGGATATCTACGACGTCGATATGCTTCTGCTCCAGTTCACTCCGGCTGACCAGCAGGATATTTCGACTCTGGCGGGCGCCGAGCGTAATCACGGCGGGGTGCTCGACGAGGAGGACCGTATTCGGTATTTCTCCTTTTTGCCGCTTCTTCGACAGCAGGATCTGCACTTGAAGCATTTCTCGGTAATCGACAAGCCCGCAATCGTGGATTTCCAGCGATTGCCCGGTTGTCACGTTACGATCGAATGCTTTTAATATCGAATCCATTGGCAAATCGTTACAAGCGGAACCTTCTTAAAAGAGTCCATTATAACGATTTACGGCGTAAAGGGAAT
>CAYZAT010000296.1:0-4567 GCA_964476475.1 uncultured Pirellulales bacterium | reverse complement strand
TTGTGTAGAAATAAAAAGGGTGGCAGCCTCAAGCGTAGCTTGGGGATGGCTTTGTGGATATTTCCCATCCCCAAAACCTTCGGTTTTGAGGCTGCCACTCTCTTATTTAATTCTTAATCCTAACCTAAAAGGAGGGCCGGTCGGAATGACCAGGGAGACAGAAACGAAAAAAAAATTGGCGTTATTAGGTGGTGACAAAGCCGTCACGTCGGAACGACCCGATCTATTTGCATGGCCCATCGTGACCGAGCGGCACGAGCAGGCCGTGTTAGACGTAATGCGATCCCGTCAGATGTCCGGCATTGAGCTCACCAAACAGTTCGAGCAGAAATATGCCCAAGCGATCGGGAGAAAATACGGACTGGCCTATCACAACGGCACCGCGGCGATCCTCGGCGCCATGTACGGCCTGGGTATCGGTCTCGGCGACGAAGTGATCTGTCCGAGCATCACCTACTGGGCCTCGGTCGTGCAGGCCTATACGCTCGGCGCGACACCCGTCTTCGCGGACGTCGATCCTGAGACGATTTGCATCGATCCGGCGGACATCGAGCATCGCATCACGCCGCGAACCAAAGCTATCGTCGTCGTCCACTATGCGGGCATGCCCGCTGAGATGGATGCGATTATGACCATCGCCGGCAAGCACAAGCTAAAGGTGCTCGAAGACGCCTCTCACGCTCACGGCGCCCTGTACAAGGGCAAAGAAGTCGGCACTTTCGGCGAAGCGGCGGCCTTTTCGCTCATGACCGGTAAATCCCTGGCGGTGGGCGAAGCGGGCATTTTATTCACCGACGACCGCGAAGTTTATGAACGTGCTATTTTGTTCGGTCATTATATCCGCCATAACGAGATTACACTGGAGGATCTCAAGCCCTTTGCCGGGCTGCCGGCCGGAGGATCCAAGCATCGCATGCACCAGCTTAGCTCGGCGTTCGGATTGGTTCAGTTGGACTTGTATCCGAAGCAGATGGCGGAAATCGACAAGGCGATGAACCATTTCTGCGACCTGCTGGAGAATCTGCCCGGCATCAAGCCGATCCGACCCGCCAAGGGAACCAACACGACCAAGGGCGGCTGGTATTATCCGCATTTCAGATACAACGCCGAGGAATTGGGAGGGCTTTCGCTCTCTCGATTTTCAAAGGCGATTCAGGCCGAAGGCTCGATCTGCAATCCCGGCTGCAATAAGCCCTTGCATTTGCATCCGCTCTTCACCAAGCAGGACGTCTATGGACACGGTAAGCCGACGCGCATTGCCTTTCTCGATAAGTCCGCCACCATCGAGCAGTATGTCCGGAAGCTGCCGGTTGCGGAAAGCATTACTCAATGCGTTTTTGAAATCCCGTGGTTCAAGCATTACGAGCCCGAGATCATCGCCGAGCACGTCGCGGCTTATAAGAAGGTGGTTGAGAACCATGAAGCGCTCCTGGCCGGCGATACGGACAAAGATACCGACACCGGCGGCTACAGCAGCTTCTTTAGCAGCCGGAAGAACACATAACAAACGGAAGACGGACGACAGAAAACAGAAGACAGTTATCTGACGTAGCGTCCGGAACCTTTCGGAAATTCGTTTCAATTGTGCTATCATTTTGGTATTAGGGAAGCCGAATCGAGCAGGAGCGTCTCACAACAAAATGTCCAAGCACGCAAAAACGCCATTTATGAAGTTAAATGGGAAATGTCAGATCAGAATTGAAATCGGCCGCGAGTATGTTACAATTACAGCAGAAAAGCACAACAGCGAAAAGCATCATGTTTTAAACTAAAATGTCGTTTTGGGACTTTCTTTGGCAGAGAAGGAGAACCATCATGCGCCAAAGAAAAGGTTTTACGTTAATTGAAATTCTGGTGGTGATTTCGATTATCACGCTATTGATAGCGCTATTGCTTCCCACACTCCAGCGTGTCAAACAACAAGCCAGGGCGGTTGCGTGTCAGTCAAATCTGCGCCAGTGGAGTCTGGTTTTTTCCATGTATGATAAAGATTACGAGGGTCGGTTCTGCGCTGGATGCAGGGAAATCGAAACCAACGACCCGAGGCACTGGGCAATGGCTCTGCGTCCATATTACTACCACGATCGGCAGATGACACTGTGTCCATCGGCAATTAAGCCTTATGGCGAAGGCGGCAAAGTTCCATTTGGAGCTTGGCGTGGGCCTTGGTGGCGTGAGCGAGATCGTGCTTCGTTCAGCTATGGCCTCAACGGCTGGGTTTACAGTGCCAAGGAGTTTGATGAAAGAAGTATGTTCCTTCGCATCGAGCACTTCTGGGGAGAACTCAACATCAAGGGCGAGGGAAATATACCGCTATTCCTTGACTGTCGTAGTGCCCAGGGTTATCCTTTTGCCAGGTATGGACCCCCGGAGATAGAGGGAACGCTTCTCATCTTGAATGCTTGGGGGCAGTTTTGTCTAAACAGACATAGTGGCGCTGTAAACTGCCTATTCATGGATTCGTCGGTCAGAAAGGTTGGACTCAAGGAATTATGGACGTTGAAATGGCATAGGAATTTCAACACGGCTGGTCGCTGGACCAAAGCCGGCGGCGTACAACCCGAGGACTGGCCAGAATGGATGAGACAATTTAAGGACTACTGAACGATAGCATTCAAGCTCCTTCGGTTATCTCTCTTTTCCCCCTCAAATAGAAACACAAAAGTCCATAATAGTACAACGTTATTACTGACATATCATTTTTATCCATTCCTTCTTCATATTTTCATTGGCCTGATTTAATTGTTACTCCTTACGATTTTGCTGGGGTCAAGACGCAGGGCTCTCAAATTTCGAGAGCCCCACATCCCTCAGACATTCCAATTATCGCCTAAGCCCCGCTTGAAAACAGCGCTTCCAAATTATGGTAAGTATAATTGGATGTCATCAATAAATACCGTCCCGGATCCGTTTATTGATGTTCCGCCTTTGGACCCGAGGCCAACGGCGATTTGATCCACGTTGGCCAGATTGATCCCCTGGTCGGCAAAGGCCTGTAACGGGACCATCCATTGTATCCATCGACTTAATTGTACCACGCTCGGATCATCATAAGCCACGACTGCGGGAGCGCCGGCGCTATTGGCGACGGACACGTACAACGGGTCGGCGGCGTTATTCGAACCGCCCCGGAACCACAGTGACAGATCCGAGACGCCTGATTGCGTCCAGTCCCGTGTCGCCGTAAGTGTCAATTGAGCCTCCGAATTCGTTACGCCGGCTTCGTTGGTATATGTCAGCGGCATCGATTGAGAACCGCCATGCACGATCGATTGCTCAGCATACGGGGGCAGTAAATAACCGACTTGCGCGCCATTATCGGCGACGCCGAAACCGTCGATCCAGGTTTGCCAGATCGCTTCGCCGGCCGTGTCGTCATCGGTATAACGCTCGAAGTCGTCCACTACGAGGAACTGACCCGTCGTGAAGATCCAAAGCGGGCCTTTCGACGTATTACCCTGGGCGTCCATTTCATCCACCCGCCAGTAATAGGTCGCGTCGGCGTCAAGAATGCCGGGCTCGTAACTCTCCGACCCAAGCGTCCTGGATCCTTTGTATTCGGGCGAGCTTGTATCCGCGCTGCGCACGGCGGCTTCATCCGAGCCGAAGTAGAGTTGATGTGAATCGGCGCTATCGGCCGGCGTCCAGCTTAGAATCGCATTCATCGCTACATCCGTCGCGTTGTATGCCGGCAGCGGATTGCCCACGGCGCCCGGCGTCGTAAAGCTCCAGACATCGCCTTTGTATGTGTCGATGCCGTCAAATTCATCCACGCGCCAGTAATAGACCTTTTCTAATTCGAGCGAATCGGGCTTATAGGTGGCGTTCCCCTGGGGGGAGCCGCCGGTGGCATTGCTGACATCGTCAAAGTCATCGCCGAAATACACCGTGTGTATTTTGGCTCCGTACCCCGGCGTCCAACTTAACGTCACTGTCGGATCGACAAATTCGGCGCCGTCGGCCGGGTCGGGATCGTACGCCGTCTTGGGCGCAATTGAGAAGCTCCAGACCGGGCCTTTCCACGGGCTATTCGGATCGGCCTCGTTGACCTCGTCGATTCGCCAGTAATAGGTCGTACCCGGCACAAGGCCGTCGGGATAAGCATAGCCGGGGAAGCCCGCGATGATCGTCGTGAGGGTTTGGTTGCCTCGGAACACGTCCGCATCTCGCGTGGCTTCTTCGAGATCGCCTGAATTCTCGCCCAAGTAGACATCGTGTGAAACGGCGGACGGGCCGGGCCTCCAGGACAAATTCACCCATGTATTGGTGAGCAGGTCGCCGTCGGCCGGGTCCGGTCCATAGGCGGTTTGGCTTTGTTCGGTATCGCCCGCCATAATGGCCCGGATCTCGGGTTCCGTCAACACGCGATCGTAGAATCGCATATCGTCGAGCAGCCCCTGGAAGACCCGCGCTCCCGTGTGAGCCACCCCGATCCAAACCGGGCCGTCAACCGGCGCGCCGATCCCGGTCGGCTGGGGACCGACTTCATCGACACCATTGAGGTAGCCTGTGGCATGGGTTCCGTCAAACACCAGGGCGGTATGCCCCCACTCGTTCTGGGGAATCT
>CAYZAT010000295.1:0-4571 GCA_964476475.1 uncultured Pirellulales bacterium | reverse complement strand
GTAACGGCAATCCCGGCGGCGTCGGTGTCCTCAGCGTCTCTGACGTCAGAGTTGTCCCAGGCGCAGCGGATATCATCTGGGTCACGGGCGGTTATGATGACAAAGCCGACGGTATCCCGGACGATGCGGCCTGGGCATCTATATTGGAAGCTCAAGGCTACAGTGTCGATTATGGCAAGGGCTACCAAACGCTCGACGACGATGCAATCGCCGAATTGAATGCGGCCAAGTGCATCATTATCAGCCGCAACAGCAACAGTGGTGATTACGATGACGGCGACGAGCCAACCCAATGGAATGCAATCACGACGCCGATTATTAACAGCTCGACGCACATTGTCAGAAGCAGCCGCTGGAAATGGTTTGATTCCACCAGCATTCTGAGTCTGACGCCTCCGACGATGGTCCTTGCCGACGGCACCGAGGTCTCGGGGATCATTGAAAGCGTCGGCCCGGGTTCCTTCATGAATGTTGAAACCGTGGGTAATGGTACCGTGCTTGCGACAGGCGATGGTTTGCCCTGGATTGTCGCATGGGAAGCCGGAGTAGAATATTATGATGGCGCCGGCCAGATCGCCGGTGGTCCGCGTATGTACTTCGTTGCCGGTACACAAGAAGGCGGCGGCGTAGGTCGCGGCGAGATGAATTTACAAGATGGCGCTCTGGGTGTCTTCCTTGACGCAGTCAAGAAGTACGCCGGAAGCGACGTCACCGTACCGGGCGACATCGTCAAGGGCGTTCCCGATGAAGCCAGAGATGGTAGTATTGCTGGTTGGCCGAGCAATGAGCATCCCGCCCTGGCGATTGATGACAACGTCAATACGAAGTTTCTGCACTTCAAAGGCGAGGTTGAAGCCACGGGTATCAAGGTTACACCGTTGGACGGAATGACGATTGTGACCGGATTGACTTTAACGACTGCGAATGATGCCGCGGAACGTGACCCGATTTCGTTTGAACTTTCCGGTTCGAATGCGGGTATCGATGGGCCTTATGAGCTGATCGCCTCCGGCGATATCGTTGATTTCGCCCAGGAAGCCGCGTGGCCTCGCTTTACGAAGAACGAAACCCCGATCACGTTTGCGAATACCACGGCCTATGCTAACTATCAGGTGATGTTCCCGACCGTCCGCGACGCCGGGAGTGCCAATAGTATGCAGATCGCTGAAATCGAGCTGATCGGCTCCATCGCCAAGAGCAGCTACACCTATGACGGCGACGTAGCCGCTGGATCACTGGATGGAACGTGGGACCATGATAACGGTTCCGACCAGTGGGACGGAACAGGCCCCGGAGCAGGTAATCCCGGTGGTGCTGCAGCCCTGATCGAAGACGGTGTCACCTTCCTGCGTATTCAGGATATCGGTGATCCCCGCAGTTTGGGCATCAGCGAACCGAGTAACCGCAAGGTCTATCTGACCCATGCGACTGGTATCGATCTCGATGGTGCGACTCTTGCATGTTGTCTCCGCGTGGCGACCTCCGCTCCGCTGGACAATCAAGTCAGCGGCGATCCCTGGCCGGAAGGCGGGATTGGCTACCACATCCGCGACAACGGCAAGGGTATGTTCGGGATCTCCGACGGCTCGCAGATCATCTCCTTCTCGCTGGCTAAAGCCGGTGAGCCCGATTTCCCGGATGCCACTTCCGATATGCTTGTGATGAACAACCTGGCAGGCACGGAACCCATGGGTGGCGAAGTTACGACTGGGGATGCAGGCGCCGTGGCGGCCAACACGTTGGACATTGCCGATGCGACCGCTTGGAATACCTTTGTGATCAACATTGCCGCCGGTGGAGCAGGCACGCACGTCGTGACCATATCCGCCAATGGTGGCGATCCCGTGTCGTTCGATGTGACTTCCGGTACCGGTACTGAAGGCGATGTTCCTTACATCAGCGTCGGATCCTCCGGAACCGGTGGGATCACAGCGTTCGACGTTGATTACATCTCGGTGGCCAAATAGGCTGTATTTAAGTTGAATCGAATGTCCGATGAGTGACGATGAGTTGCTCGTTTGGGTATGAAGCAAGGTTTTGATAACTTCGGGGCTTGCGCCGAGTCATTCGGTGCAGGCCCCGATTGTTTTTTAGCAAGAAAAAATCAAGAGACAAGATTTTTTCTTTCCAAAAGTATGCCTAACTTCAATTTTGCAAAAGTTCAGTTTTAAGTAAAACGCGCTACAAGGCGAGAGGGGCGTTTCATTTCAAACGCCGTCCTTAGGCCCGGCGGTTCTGCCCTCAAACACGGAACATCATTTCCGGTTTCTCATTCCGAGCGAAAACCTCGTCAAGAATCGTCTTGTCTATCTGCACCTCGATGAGTATAATATAGTGAACATATAGGAAATGTATTTTTTTGGGGGCTTCGGCCAAACGTTCTGGAGGTATGAAAGATGAAACGAGATCTGCACAAAAGCAAGTATCGTTGGCTGATGTGGGTTTGTCCTGTTATCGGTTTGTTCTCATTGATCTGGTTTCTGATCCGCGTGATTCCCAAGCCTTCGCGGGCGGCCTATCCCTGCCAGCGGGCGGCGGCGCCGTTGGCGAGCGCTTTTGTCATCTGGCTGACGGGGCTGATTGCTTCGACCCTGGCCTATCGCAAGGCGAAGCGAAGTCTTCGTCAATCCCGGTGGGTTATTGCCGGTGTGTTTTTTATTGCGGGTGTGCTGACTCTATGGATGTCGTTGAGCATCACCGGGCAAGCCCCCGCGACGGCGGCGTTTACACCCTCTGAACCTCCCAACAGCCCGATGGGCGTGGCAAAGGGAATTCATCCCGGGCGCGTCGTGTGGATGCACGATCCGACCGCGACCCGTTGGGATGGTTCCAACGGGAGCTGGTGCGACGACGAGAACACCGATCAGGTCGTCGTCGAAGGCATGGTTTCCGAGGTCATTCAAACCTTGACGGGGGAACCGACCGATGCGGCGGCGTGGGACGCGCTGTTCAGGCACTTTAACGAGACGAAGGGCCGTAGCGAGAGTGGCTACCAGCGGGGCGAGAAGCTCGCCATTAAGATCAATATGAACCAGGAGAACAACAGCAGCGGCAACTGGACGCCCCGCGTCGGCAATCCCAGCCCCCAGGTGGTCCTTTCAATGGTCCGGCAGCTTGTTGAAGTCGCAGGCGTTCCGGGCTCTGCGATTACGATTTACGATGCTTCACGATATATCGGCGATCCGATCTTCAATAAGATCAGGGATGACGCCAATCCGGAATTCCAGGATATTACCTTTGTCGTTAAATCCAGTCTGGCTCGCAACGGGCGGGTCGGGGCGACGTATGATCAGGGCAATCCTCTCCACACACGGGCCGGAACGGCTTACCTGCCCCAATGCGTAACGAGCGCCAAATACCTCATCAATATGGCGCTGCTTCGCCCGCATTCGATGTTTGGTATCACGTTGTGCGCCAAGAACCATTTCGGCACGACCTACTTCCCGTCCGGGGGCGGCTGGACACCGTCGCCGCTGCATAACTACGGCCAACGAAGCAATGCGATGGGATCGTATAACTGCCTGGTGAATCTCAATGGGCACCGGCATCTCAGCGGAAAGACGCTGTTGTACTTTATCGATGGTCTCTATCCGGCGAGGAATCAAAGCAACGATGTGATCCGGTGGCAATCTTTCGGCGATGACTGGACCTCCAGCCTGTTCGCTTCCCAGGATCCCGTGGCGATTGATTCGGTCGCACTCGACTTCCTGCGGAATGAGCCGCGAAACACCGACGTGACCGGCCATCCGGACAATTATCTGCATGAGGCCGCCCGGGCGGGCGATCCGCCCTCGGGGGCGTCCTACGATCCGGAAAATGATGGTGTCCGTCTGGCCAGCCTCGGCGTCCACGAACACTGGAATAATCCCGTGGACAAACAATATTCCCGCAATTTGGGTATCGGGCACGGCATCGAACTGGTGATTGCCTCGTATGCGACGGCGGATGGGCCGGTCGAGAACGTGAGGTCAGGCTCACGATACGATCGGATTCAACACGCCATTACCGGGGCCTTCTCCGGCGATGAGATTGTCATCGGCGAGGGGGTGTATGACGAGGATATCAATTTTGCCGGTAAAAATGTGATACTTCGCTCGCTCGATCCCGACGATCCGGCGGTCGTTGCTGCGACGATAATCCATGGGAGCGAGCGCGCCGTGGCATTCAGCCGCGGTGAAGACGACCGATGTGTCCTGTCCGGCCTTTCCATCACCAGCGGGCAGACGGGTATCTACTGCTCCGGATCGTCTCCGTCAATCATCCATTGCCGCATAGAAAATTGCGGAGATACGGGCATCGAGTTGCGCGATGGAAGCGATCCGACAATCACGGCTTGCGAGATTCTGTCCAACTCAGGCGCTGGTGTTGAGATGTGGCTGAAGAAGGACGGCCGGGTGGTTCTCAACAACTATCCCACGATGACCCGCTGTCTTATTGCTGAAAACGGGCGCGAGGGTATCTCCGGCGGCATTCCGGCAATCACGAACTGTACCATTGTTGCCAACGGCGGATGTGGCGTGTCCAGTCTCGAATCGACGATGATGAATTCCATCATCTACTTCAATGGCGAT
>CAYZAT010000294.1:0-4605 GCA_964476475.1 uncultured Pirellulales bacterium | reverse complement strand
CATAGATAGGAATAACCAACTAATCTTTGTTTCAATCCTCTATCGCATCAATGAAATACGGACCAAACAGTTAAGATAATACACATTTGATGCGAATCATTCTATTGTGGTAACTACTTATTTTCCTTGATAATAGCCCTCACTTATTTTTCATTTTACAGGATTGACGGGATTTACACATCTTTATGGTGGGGCAAGCCGCCACCCTACAAATGGTTATGTCGAGCCTCTGAACCGCTGCGAGGTTGTTATCTGGAAGAAAATAAATCATAGGATACTCAACACGCGTGTGTCATGTCGAGCGCAGCAAAGCGAAGCCGAGACATCTGGCTATAGGCGCATTTTCTCTGTTCGTAACCAGATTTCTCCGCTACAGGCGGACGCTATCGGCCTTCCGGTCGAAATGACAATCGAGAATCGAATATCCAGAATCGAAAATCTGTGAAAATATCTACATATTTCTTTTGACATAAGCGATGTATTACTTTATTATATATATAACATATATTTGTATATCGTATATAGCATATCGTATGTTATTAAATGATTGCTTGCTGTTGGATACTTGATTGGGGAGGTCATTTCATTTTTCACCCCGGCCTCTGCGATGCCTTCGCTTCAGACCAACTATGGAAAAACAAACCCAATAGTGTTCATTGGTGTTCATTCCCATTGCCTTGGAAGTATTCAGAAACCTATTAAAAATGCACAAAACTTTACACATTTTTACAAAAAGCTACATAATTGCTCAAAATCCGGGTCTAAAAATCAAATAAATCATGTCGATTCGTGTTCATGAGCGGTTTCACCTGAAAAAACAAAGCCAATTCGCCGGCCCTCGTTCGAAAAAACAAAGCCAATTGGAGCCGCAGGCGGGCAACTTGAAAAAACAAAGCCAATGTGTGCCTCTGCAAGCCTCTATGACGCCGGAGGGCGATAAAACCCGGCTAAAATCTTGATCGGATGGCTCACCGTACAATCGCTGATATGCTCGATTTGCATCTTGCAGGCGGCGCATTCGGTCAGGACGTTCTTCGTTGACGAGCTTTCGAGCGCGTTTTTCAGGCTCGATGAGATGATCGAAGACAGCTCGTAGTTCTTCTTTTGCATACCGAACGTGCCGGACAGACCGCAACAGCCGGCTTTGAGGTCCGTTACGGTCACGCCGCACAGGTCGTGCAAGAGCTTAATACTGGCCAGTTCATCAGTTACGGCGCATAAATGACAGGGCAAATGATAGACATACTCATCCTTCCGGGTTTGCGCAGGTGCCTTGAGCTTCTTTTGAACATGCAGGCTAAGCAAATAATCCATCAACTCGTACGTGTTCTCAGATACGAGTTTCGCGTCTTCTCCATCGACGAAATGGCGCATTTCTTCTTTCAGGCACAAGGCCGCACTGGGTTCGGAGCAGACGATTTTATAGCCGGACCTCACGGCTTCGGCCAAATGCCGAACGTTATACGAAAGGTCTTTGCGCGCGGTTTTCACGTCGCCGTACACCATGGCCGGCAATGGGGCCGGCAACTGATCGGGCAACATCACGTCGATCTCGTTGTGCCGCAAAACGTCGAGCACGGCAAAGCCCAACTCGTGATCGTTATAATTGGCGTAGGTATCGACGAAATAGGCGACTTTGTCAATGGGCTTTTGGATCGGCTCGCAAGACGCCAGGTACTTCCGCCCTGCCTTCAGGAACGAGCCCCGCCGGAACGTCGGCATGGCCCGTCGCCGGTCGATCCCCATCGTCTTATCCAAAAGGCTCTTGAAAATGGGAAGGCCCATCACGAAATTCGATATCGGCGAGAACAGGCTGCCCATCAGACTCAGATAGCGGTTATGGCTGAGCATATTCTCTGTGCGCCGCAAGCCGTTTCGTTTGACGTATTCGGCCCGGGCCATCATCATCAGCTTGGAAATATCCACGCCGGAGGGGCATTGCAGCGAGCACGCTTTGCAGTTCACACACAAATCGAGGAACTTCCTGAATTCCGGCGATTCGAACTCACGATCCTCCAGTTGCCCCGATACCCAGAAATGCAGCATGTTCGCTTTGGCGCGGGAACTGCCCAGTTCCTCGCCGAGCGCGCGATAGACCGGACACATCCGCAAGTCGGATTCCCGGCTCAGGCACAGTCCGCAGCCGTAACATTGCTCGATTTCGATGTCAAGCTCATCTTCCGCGAAGTGCAAATCCGTCTTCACTCGCTCCGGCAGGATCTTTCGAGCACGCCTGAGATCCTTGACCATAACGTCGGGATCGCTGTTGATGATCTTTCCCGGATTCATCAGGCCGTGAGGATCGAAGATGTTCTTGATTTTGCAGAGCAGCTCGTAATAGTCGTCACCGTATTGCTGCCGCACGAACGCGGCCCTGACCAGGCCGACGGCATGTTCGCCGCTCACGGAGCCGCCCAGCGACCAGGCCAGCGTGAAGACGTCGTTCGCAATCGCCTTCATTTTTTCAATATCCTTCGGATCGCTCAAATCCAGGAAAGGACGAATATGCAGCTCACCATCGCCGGCGTGACCGAACGACGACACCGTGATTCCATACTTCTCGCCGATCTTCAGCAGCCCTTCGATATACTCTCCGAGTTTGTGATGATCGACCGAGACATCCTCCATGAATTCCGCGGGGTGCTTTTTGCTTCTGCCTCTCAAGAGCAGCGGTCCGGCGTCTTTGCGGCATTTCCAGAGGCGCTTCTGCTGGGCCGGATCGAACACAAGGGTCCGCCCGCTTGCCAGCTCTCCCACGGCGGCATCCGTTCGTTCGATTTTCTCTTTCACTTCCTCCTGCGTTTGGCCCGAATGCTCGTTCACGAGGATGGCCGCCGCGTCGGCCGGGAGGATGTCGTGATACTCCGGCAGTGCGTCCCGCGACATATCCATGAGCGTTTTGTCCATCAATTCACATGTGTTAACGCCCGTATTGACGATCGTCGGCACCGCCTGCGCCATCTTGGCCATCGACTCGAATTCAAGTTGCAACACTGCTTTCACCGGCGGCACCGGAACCGTTCTGAGCGTGAGTTTTGTGAAGATCGCCAGTGTCCCTTCCGACGCAGCCATCATACGGGCCAGATCGATTTTGCCATCGCGACAAATCCCGCCAATGTTATAGCCGCACCGGTTGCGCTTGGATTCCGGCAGCGCTTTCTCGATCACCGCGCGAGCGCCCGAAAGGACGGAATAACACTTCTCGGCGATGGAGCTTGCTTTCGGATCGAGGTTATTGCGGAACTCGACTCTATCACCATTGGCCAGGACGGCTTCGACCGCTTCCACATAGTCCGCCGTGTACCCGTACTGAAGCGAGTGCGAACCCGTCGAATTATTAGCCACACACGCCCCGACGACGGCCCGGTTCGCGCTCGACGGGTCCGGGCCGATTTTTCGCCCGTATTGAGCCAGGTACAGATTCAGATCATCCAGCACGACCCCCGGCTCACATGTCACCGTCTCGCCGTCGGTCTCAACGCCGATGATCTTATTCATATAGCGCATCATATTAAAAACGATACCGGTTCCCAGGGATTCTCCCGCCAGCCCGCTGCCGGCGCCCCGGGCGACCACCGGGATGCCCTCCGACGCGGCGTATTTCACGACGGTTTCAATATCATCGGTAGTGCGCGGCGCTATCACGCACAGCGGGACAATTCGATAAATACTCGCATCCGTACTATAGGCGGCCCGATGGAGGATATCGGTAAAGACGTCGCCCTTGACCACGCCCGACAGATCGGCGGCAATTTGCTCTGGTTCTTTGCTCATCGTTGTGTTGGTGATCCTTTCCGATTACTGTTCAAAGTCACGCGGGAGGAACTGGGCCTGGGAGACCGAACCGCTCATCCGCAGGACCGCCAGATCGTCTTCGCTGACCTGGCCGTTGATAAATTGCTGAACGTTGGGATGGGGATGATTGCGAATATGCTCGGCGTCGCCATCGGCGACGACTTTGCCGTTATGCAACATGATGATCCGATCGGCCACCTTGTACGCACTCGTCATATCGTGCGTCACCACGACCGACGTGACGCTAAGCTCTCGCTGCAACTTCAATATCAGCTCATTGATCACGTCCGAACGAATCGGGTCCAGCCCGGTGGTCGGCTCGTCGTATAAAATCACTTCCGGACTCAAGGCAATCGCGCGCGCCAGGGCGACTCGTTTGCGCTGGCCGCCGGAGAGATTCATCGGATAATAGCTCTGATAGCCGTCGAGCCCCACCATGGCCAGTTTGGCCTTGACGAGCTCCTCGGCTTTCTCCCAATCTGTGATCTTGTGGTGTTGTTTCAATGGAAAGAGAATATTGTCTCGAACGCTCAGACTGTCAAACAGGGCCCCGCCCTGAAAGAGAAAGCCGTAATGCGTCCGAACTCTATTTAACTCGATTTCATTCAAGTCATCGATTCGGCCCCTCTCGTAATAGACCTCACCGTCACTTGGCCGAAGCAAAACAATCATATGCTTGATCAGGACGGTCTTCCCACACCCGCTCGGCCCGATCACCACCGTGGTCTTGCCTTTCTCTATGCCCAGGGAAATTTGATTGAGAACCACCTTCGTGCCGAATTTCTTTGTCACCTTCTTCAATTCGATGAC
>CAYZAT010000293.1:0-4613 GCA_964476475.1 uncultured Pirellulales bacterium | reverse complement strand
CCATTCAAAGGGGAACGAAACGTTTGTGCGTATGGAATTCTCTTGACTAAGACGGGAACAATATGGTATTGATAGAATGATTGAGGTTCCTTACTCGATGGAGGAAAGCAGTCTCAAATCGTATACAGAATGTCTCCAACCGAAACAAGTGGGTGCATACTGAGAGCAAAGGTCATTGTCGGCCTTTCTGAATTTCATTTTTTCTGAGGAGTGCGATTATGTGGAAATCATCACTTTTGTTGATGGCAGTAACAATCTTAATATTGAGCGGAACGGCGCAGGCCGCCCGTTTTGATATCACTACCCCGGGGGATACCGTTCGAGGCGTTCCGGACGATAGCGATTGGCCGGGCAACGAAGCGCCGCCCCTGGCGATCGATGACAACGTCAATACGAAGTATCTTCATTTCAAGGGATTTTCTCAGCCCACCGGCTTCCAGGTAACGCCGCTGGCCGCCCAGACGATTGTTGTCGGGCTGACGTTCACGACAGCGAATGATGCCGTGGAGCGCGATCCGATTTCATTTGAACTCTACGGTTCCAACGTCAGTCTCGACGGACCGTATGAGTTGATTGCCGACGGCGATATCGTCGATTTCAGCCAGACGGCGGCGTGGCCGCGATATACGATCAACGAAACACCGATTACCTTCGATAACGAGGTGGCGTACGATCATTATCAGCTTCTCTTCACGGCCGTTCGAAACCCCGGAAGCGCCAATAGTATGCAAATCGCCGAAGTGGAATTCTTAGGAATGAGTTTTATCTCGCTCAATCCCAACCCGGCGAACGGGGCCATCCATGGGGATACCTGGGCGGGCCTGAGCTGGACGGCGGGCGATGTCGCCGCCTCGCATGATGTGTACTTCGGCGACAATTACGACAATGTCAACGACGGAACGGCGGACACGTTCATTGGGAACCAGACGGCGACCGATTTCATCGTCGGATTTCCGGGATTTCCTCTCCCGGAGGGTCTCGTTCCGGGCACAACCTATTACTGGCGGGTTGACGATGTCGAAGCCGACGGCGTGACGAAACATAAAGGAAAGATCTGGAGCTTCTGGATTCCATCCAAGACGGCCTACAATCCCGAACCGGCGGATGGGGCCGAATTCGTGGAACTTGATGATGTAGAGTTGAGCTGGTCCGCCGGTTTCAGCGCTAAACTGCACACGGTGTATTTCGGCGACAGTTATGATGAGGTCAACAATGCCGCCGGAGGCATCCCCACTGGACTGAATACCTATAACCCCGGCTCGCTCGAACGCGAGAAGGTGTACTACTGGCGAGTGGACGAGTTCGACGTCCTCACGACGCACAAAGGCGACGTCTGGAGCTTTACCACGCCGGGCGCCGTTGGAAATCCGAAACCGGTAAACAATACCACAAGCACGGAAATGAATGCGACACTGAGTTGGACGCCATCGGATTCCGCCGCCTCGCATCAACTTTACTTCGGCACGGACCAAGACGCTGTACGTAACGCCGACACCGGTTCACCCGAGTACATAGGCACCAGGACGCTGGGGAATGAAAACTACGATCCCGGCCTTCTGGAACCGAACGGTTCTTACTACTGGCGTGTCGATGCAGTGGACAGCCAGGGCAACACGTTAACAGGTCCTCTTTGGAGCTTCACGACCGGTGCGTTCCTTCTCGTGGAAGGCTTTGAAGGCTATACGGACGACGACGCGGCCGGGAACGCAATCTGGCAGAGTTGGATTGACGGTTTTGGCGTTGCGGATAACGGCGCGCAAGTCGGCTACCTGCTGCCTCCCTATGCCGAGCAGACAATCGTCCACAGCGGAACTCAATCCATGCCGCTGACCTATGACAATACTGCCGGCGCAACAAACTCGCAAGCCACACTGACGCTGTCGTCCGTGCGCGACTGGACGCAGGCAAATGTTGCGGCACTGTCGGTCTGGTTCAGAGGCGACCTGACCAATACCGCCGATCCGATGTATCTGACGGTGTCCAATGCCGCCGGGACGCCCGCAATCGTGGCCTACGATGATCCGAGAGCGGCTACCATGAACACATGGACCCACTGGACCGTCCCGTTACAGGCTTTAGCCGACCAGGGAATCAACCTGACGAACGTGGATACGATCGCGATCGGCCTGGGTACGAAAGCCGGCATGGCGGCAGCAGGTGGTTCAGGGACGATCTATGTTGATGATATTGCGTTGAATCAGTAGCCGCGAGTCTTAAATCGTTTCCTTTACGGAAACATAAAAAGATTTATATACAACAGGGGCTTATGTCGATCTATTCGACATAAGCCTCTTTTTCTTAACGAGTACGGAAAGGAAGCCACAATGGAACACCTCAATCGACGAACCCTCCTGGGTCTGACGGCTGCCGGGCTGGCAACTTGTGTTCTGGATTCTAACGACACACATGGAAGTGAAACGGTTGCGACAAAGAAGAAAGTCCCGGTGCTGCATGTCACCGATCTCTTCCGTCCTCATAATGACCCGGACGACCATTGGGATTTGGCCTGTGTGTATGCCCTGGCGCACCGAGGCGATATCGACCTGAAAGGCGTGCTCATCGATCATCCGCCCGCAAGCCACAAGGACCGCAATCCTGATATCATGGCCGTTGCCCAAATGAACCTAATCTGCAATCTTTTCGTGCCTGCCGGTGTCGGATCGCCCCACCCATTGAAATCACGCAACGACATTCAAGCTGAGGCATCCGATGCCGATCACAACGGCGTCGAGATGATCCTCGATATCCTGCGCCAGTCACCCGATCCCGTCGTGATCAATATCCTGGGTTCGAGCCGGGACGTCGCAATCGCCGGTAAAAAGAATCCGGGTCTTTTCAAAACCAAATGCAAGGCCATTTACCTGAACGCCGGGACCGGCTCGCCCAACATGGGGCCGGAATCGAGACTCGAATACAACGTGACATTAGGCACATTCGAGTATGCCGCGATCTTCGAGCTGCCGTGTCCCGTATATTGGATGCCGTGCTTCGAGGAGATGGAAAACCGCCGGAAGCAAAGTATCAGAGAATACGGCACGCATTACGAGTTCCAACAGGACCGGATACTCCCCCACTTATCACAGAGCGTCCAGAACTTCTTCGCCTATATGTTCGGCAGGTACACCGATCACAACTGGCTCAACTACCTCAAGGGACCGAAAGACCAGGCGCTGCTATCCAAAGTCGGTGACATGGTCCGGCATATGTGGTGCACTGCGGGCTTCTTCCACTCAGCAGGATACACAGTCTCTACCGACGGCAAAATTTTACCCCTTGAACAGAAATCCAACCGCCCCGTTTTCACCTTCGATCCGATCAAGGTTCAATGTGCGGATAATGGCGTGACACAATGGACGGCCGATGACCATTCAGAACACCGTTTCATCTTTCACGTTCGAGATGTGGACCGTTATCAATCCGCTATGACCACGGCGATGAAATCGCTCTTAATGTCGCTGCCATAATCCGATTAGCGTTCGAGCACTTCCTCATCTTCGGGCCGCCATGCCGGGTCCACGATGCACAGAAATTCAAGATCGCCGTTTCCGGTATTCTCGATAGACTGCACCGCTCGCGGTGGAATATAAATCGCACAGTTCGGACCAACTTTGACGGCCTCTTCGCCCACATGCATCACACCGTTGCCGTCTATGATATAATACACTTCGCTGGTTTGAAGTCGGTGCGGCTGCGTTTTCCTTCCGGCATGAACTTTGGCATGGGCTAAACTGTAACGAATCTCCAAGCCGGATTTATCCGGATGCAAAAACTCGCGAAGGATAGAATCATCGCCCGCGATGAATTCCCGACATTCTTTCAGACGCTTGACGAACATCATTAATCTCCCAGGAGAATCGAACCTTCCGTGTAAAACGTCCCGGCGACACACGCCGTCAAGAGACACGCCAACGTCGCCGCGATGAGAGCGCGAACCGCCGGACCGCCCACGCGCTTGGCCTTTTCCGGGGCCAAGGCACAAAGGCCCCCGACAAAGATGGCCATCGAGGCAAGATGAGCGAACCCGCACAAGGCGTAGGTGATAATGACGGCCGAACGCGGATGCTGAAATAAATCCCGCTCCAGGGCGACGGCGAAATCCTTGTACGACGTCACTTCAGTCACAATGATGCGCTCGCCGATAATCCTGGAAGCCACACCGGCGTCGGAAGGCGGAATCCCCAAAACGAGTGTGAATGGATAGAAAACATATCCGAACAGGGCTTTCAAAGACCACTCGCCCTCGACGCCCAGGAGCGGATTGACCTTTGTCCCCACAGAAGATAACAACAAGTCAATCAATGCAACCAGGCCCAAAACCGCGATGAGCAAAGCGACAATACCCACGATCAATTTCACGCCGGCGTTCCCTCCGTTAATGATCGCCTCGAAAAGACTCGATTCCTTCTCATAAAACGGTTTCACGCTTACGCCCAAGGTCTCCGGGCTTTCACCTTCCGGTAGAAGGATTTTCGACATCACCAGCGCCGCCGGGGCCGATAGCAGCGACGCCGAAACCAGATGCCCGGCGATGGCGGGGAATTGATCCCGCAAAGCCAACACGTACATCGCCAAAACATTCGATGAGACCGTCGCCATCCCGGCGGTCAGAATGG
>CAYZAT010000292.1:0-4629 GCA_964476475.1 uncultured Pirellulales bacterium | reverse complement strand
AACAGATTTGCCTATATGGATCGCTGTGGAGTTGATGTCTTTTGGAGATGTTTCACACCTGTATAGAGGGTTGAGAAAACAAGATCGACAGGATATTGCAAGGGGATATTTTCAGGTAGACCAAAAGCTCATGTGTTCATGGCTACATACGATTGTGTATATCCGCAATATATGTGCTCATCATAGCCGAATATGGAATCGCCAGTTAGCTATTCGTCCTTTATTGAACAAAAAAGATACCAACTGGCATGGTGTCATTAATAGTAAGATTTTTGCTGTCATTCTATTGATAAAAAAGATGATACAATATCAGGGTAAATGGGACGAATGGAGCGGCAAGCTATTGCTTTTGCTGAGTGACTTCTCCAGAGTCGATATCTCGAAAATGGGATTTCCTTCAAATTGTAGAGAAGTTATTTTCGATGGAAAAAGAGCTATTTACTGATTTGTTTGATACAAGTATTATGTAGGGGGATTTGCTCCACCGTGATTGAACCAGTGGGCTAAAATCCACCTTGTATTCTTTTATTAGGAGCTCATCGGATGTTGTGGAACGTTTTCCGACGGGGAATTCGGCCGAGTTGTTTGTTGGTCGTCATGCTGATGATGAGTATTACGACGACTCGTGCCAAAGAGTATCGGGACAACAGGGCGTTAGGGAGGCATTTGGTGTCTCTGGCCGAGCAGAATCCTGATCTTTTGCGCGTCACGGACATGGTTCGTTCGTTGGGTAAGCGCAAGGTGTGGCTCGTTGAAATCGGAAAAGGAGACGAACCGGATCGCCAAACGCGCCCGGCGATGCTCGTCGTCGCGGGGATTGAAGGCAACGATCAGATCGGATCTTCTGTAGCGGCTGCGTGGCTCCAACGGTTGATCGAGACGTATGGAGACGATGACGAAATTACCGAGTTGTTAGAGACGGCCACGATCTATATTATCCCAAGGCTCAATCCCGATGCCGCGGAACACTTTTTTGCCCGGCCGAAACGGGAGACGTCATTAAATGACCAACCTGTGGATGACGACCACGATGGATTCGTCGATGAAGACGGCCCTGAGGATCTGAACGACGACGGGCTCATTACCTGGATGCGGATCGAAGACCCGGAGGGGAAGTACATTCTCGATCCCAAGGACAATCGGCTGCTCTTGAAGGCGGATCATCTCAAGGGCGAAGTCGGGGCATGGCGTTATCTAATCGAAGGAGTCGATAATGATCGCGACGAGCGTTGGAATGAAGACGGTCCGGGCGGCGTTAATTTCAATCGTAATTTCCCCTACGACCATAAGTTCTTCGCTTGCGATGCCGGAGTTCACCCGGTCAGTGAGGCTGAGACGCGGGCGCTGGCCGATTTTATCGTCGAACATCCCAATATCGGGCTTATTGTGACCTACGGCGCCGCCGACAATCTCTTGAAAGCGCCTAAAAGCGCCCGTCCTCCGGGGCGTCGAAATCCCTTAACGGCGATTGATGAGGACGACGGAGGTTACTATAAGTTGATGGGCGAGCTTTATCGCGAGACGCTGGGCATAGACAAAGAGCTTGAAGGCGCCTCCGAGCCTGGGACATTTAGTGATTGGATGTATTACCACCGGGGCCGGTTGTCACTTGCGGCCAGAGCATGGAGTCCCGAAATGGCTGTGGCAATGTCAGAGACGGCAGAAAAAGATAGCAAGGAGATTGAAGAGAAGGCGGACGAGGGGGCGGAACCATCTTCGGAGCCTGAACGAGAAAAAGATGAGAAGCGAACTCCTAAAAGCGGCAAAGATGATGGGGACAAACGAAACGAACAAGAGCGAAAAGAACTGAAGTGGTTTGACGAGCATTGGCCGGACGCTTTTATTGAATGGCAGCCGGTCGAGCATCCGGATTTCCCGAAGCAACGTGTCGAGGTCGGCGGATACCGGCCTTTTGCTCTGTCGAATCCTCCGACGCAAATGGTCGAGCAGATCGCCGCCAAACAAGCTGATTTTCTGACCATCGCGGCCCAGCGGCTTCCGCGTATCGGCGTACGGAAAACCGAGGCCCGGCATCTGGGCCGTTCCGTTTATGAGATTGAGATTCAAATCGAGAATACCGGATTCTTACCGACAGTCTTGTCGCACGGACAAAGAACGCGGGAAGTCCATCCGACCCGGTTGATCATAAAGCTGGAGGATAACTGCTTGCTTTCCGGAAGGCGAATCACGACACTTCCAACGATCCGGGGCAGCGGAGGGATGGTCGAACAGCGATTTGTTATTCGAGCTCCGGGCCAAGAAAAGATTGACTTTGAAGTGGTTTCGATGTTAGCCGGACGGCTTGAAGGAACCGTCGATCTGCCGAAAGCGGAATGAATCGGCACCTGAGAAACATGTCATGATATCAGAGGTCTTTCTTATGAAACACCAAATCAAATCAAGAATCTCTATCGTCACTTTTTTTTTCTTATGCGTTCTTCTCGTATTTGTTGCATCGGGTTATGCCCAGGTTCGTTCGCGCAGGCCAGGGGCGGGTAATCCCGCCAAGCATGCGTTCCCCACGTTAGGAATGTCCGCCGAGCGTAAGGTTCCCGTGGCGTGGAATCGGTTTTACGATCACGCCGGCTTGACGGCGATCCTGGCCCGGCTTCACAGGGCCTTTCCCGAGCTGACGAAGCTCCATTCCATCGGCAAATCGACCCAGGGCCGGCATATCTGGTGCCTGGAGGTAACGGCGCGTAACGTCGGGGATCCCGATCGCAAGCCGGGGATGTATATCGACGGGAATATTCACGGCAACGAAGTCCAGGCCGGCGAAACCGTGGCTTATACCGCCTGGTATCTTTGCCATCAATACGGCCAGCTCGACAAAATAACCTCACTGCTCGACGAACGAGTTTTCTATCTGCTGCCCAGCATTAACCCCGACGGGCGGGATTTCTGGCTCCATCAGGGCGGCCGGGCGCGGTCGGGCCAGGAACCGCTGGATAATGACCGTGACGGCTTAGCCGATGAAGACGGCGTCGAAGACCTTAACGGCGACGGCATGATTACAATGATGCGTATCAAAGACCCGTACGGCCGGTTCAAATTGCATCCCGATTATCCCGAGTATTTGATGGTCCGCACCCGGCCGGGCGAGACGGGCGATTATGATGTGCTCGGCTCGGAGGGGATCGACAACGACGGGGACGGCCGAATCAACGAAGACGGCCCGGGCGGCTATGATATGAATCGCAACTGGGGCTTTGGCTGGCAGCCGAATTACATTCAGTATGGAGCGCAGGATTATCCATTCTCACAGCCTGAGACGCGAGCAGTGGCCAAATTCGTCCTCGCCCATACGAATATCGCCGCGGCTCAGTCGTATCACAACACCGGCGGCATGATCCTTCGTACCCCGGGTTTCGAGAGCGGCCCGGTGCATAGCCGGGACGAGAGCGTACTTAGCCTCATTGCAGAGCGGGGCGAGAAGATTTTGCCCTTCTACCGTTCGCTGCTTCTCTGGAGAGACCTTTACACGACCTGGGGGAGCGAGTTGGACTGGTTCTATGGCGGCCGGGGCATCCTCTCGTTTGCCAACGAGCTATGGACGTCCAAGAATTTGTACAGGACGCCGAGTTCGCCCACGGATGAGCAGCAGGCGGAATTTATCAAGTATGTACTCATGGACGATGGACTTGTTCCGTGGGAAGAGTACGAGCATCCGACCTATGGCACGATTGAAATTGGCGGCCGGAAGAAAGAGTGGGGTCGCGTGCCGCCTTCGTTCCTGTTGGAAGAGGAGCTTCACCGCAACATGGCCTTTACGCTGTTTCACGCGGATATGATGCCGATGCTGGAGATCAGCGATGTGGAAGTCGAGAGCCTCGCCGAGGGATTGTTCAAGGTTTGGGTAACGATCGAGAACAAACGCTTAATTCCGACGCGAACGAGCCAGGACGTAGCTCACCATATCAGCCCGCCGGACGTGGTGTCCATTGAGGGCGGCAACATTCGCGTTCTCTCCGGTGGACGCGTCACGGATCCGTACTTCAAGCGCGTTACGGCGGTCAAGCATCGCCCGGAGCGAGTAGAACTGGATGCGATAGCCGGCATGAGAGCCGTCCGCGTCCAGTTTGTCATCGAGGGCAAAGGCGAATTCACCATCACCGTCGACTCCGCCAAAGCCGGCCTGCTCACAAAAAGCCGGGAATTACCTTAGGAATAGGTCGTATATTCATGGTGGGCTACGCTCGCATGATGACTTTCAATTAATTCGTGCAAGCCGTTATTGACGAATCATCACTGTTCGGCTATCCTATGGTTTCGGTCTAAATTTGTTGGTTACGGTACTACCGGACACGGACTAAACTATTGATGGAACGCAACTTAACGGCCTGGATGACTTATGAGCAGCCATACAATAATCATAGGCGATTCAAGAAAGATGGACGCAGTGGATGACGAATCCGTGCATCTGATCGTTACGTCTCCGCCCTATTGGCAGTTGAAGGATTATGGTTCAAAACAGCAGATTGGCTACAACGATAGCTATCAAGACTACATCAACAATCTGAATTTGGTTTGGAACTAGTGTTATCGCGTCCTTCATAAGGGATGCCGGCTTTGCGTCAATATTGGCGATCAGTTTGCCCGAAGCGTCTATTACGGCAGATACAAAATTAA
>CAYZAT010000291.1:0-4643 GCA_964476475.1 uncultured Pirellulales bacterium | reverse complement strand
AAGAGGGAAAGGTCCTCCTGAAAATTAAGAAGCCTTCAAATAGAAAGTCCTATGAAAACAACTATATGATCGAGATTAATCGTCCGTGGCCGTGCCGCATTTCCTTAAAAAAACCTTATCCGTCACGCATGAAATTGATCAAAAGAGAGGGCCAGGATTACATTAAATGGAGACCTAAATGGGAGGATATCGGTGTCCATAGGATTACGCTTGTTTTCGAAGGGGAAGAAATCTCCGAGCGGGAGATTGCCGTTTATGTTTATAATAAAGAGCTTTTAGACGCCGAGCGAGAGAATAAACCAGGCGCAGATGAGCACTGATGATGCGACGTGCGAGGTCGGTATTTCAGAAATAGTGCGCGTCGTGTTAAACCCGGTCAGTTTTCAAGTCGCCTGACAACGACATCGCCGATCGTGTCCTCCTGATGGCGAGGCACGTAGGGCTTCCCTTGCTCCTGTACCCAGACGTTCAGCTTTGCCCGGCCGGCGGGCAAAGGGAATCTGGCTTGCGATTGCCCTTGTTCGAGCGGCTGACTCATGATCTTATCGTCGATTCTGACATAGATTCGACCCTTCCCGGCGACAGGCCCTCTATTAATGGTGAACTCGTACTTTCCGCTGCGCTCGATCTGCACGGGCCATCCGGTGGGGTGCTGGTCGATATAGGCTCCATCCTGGTAACGGCACAAATAGGTCGGATTCTCGGCGTCAGAGCCAAGGTGTATATAGCCCGGGGTGAACTGCCGGGTGCTTCTGACATCCTCAAACCAGGCGTCGTACGCGGTCCTTAGCCTGGCCAGGACGTCGGGATAACGTTCAGCAACGTTGTCGTTTTCGCCGGGGTCGGCCGCAAGGTCATAGAGTTCAAGAACGGGATGGTCCCGGGAGGTCTCAAGCTTTCTATCGTTGAACGTCCCCGGATAGCCGACCATTTTGAACCTCTGTGTCACGACGGCGCAGTTCTGATAGCGCTTCGGCGTCAAACCCCGATGGCACTGGAAGAACAACATCCGCTCCGGCCGCCGGATGTCTTGGCCTTCCAGCAAAGGCAGCAGGCTAACGCCGTCGATCACGGGTTTGGACGGGAGGCTTAGCCCGCAGACGTCCATCAGCGTGGGCAGGATGTCAATATGAGAAGCGATAGCGTCAATTTTCAGGCCCTTCGTTCGCAGATGAGCCGGCCATTGCACGAAACACGGCACGCGCAGCCCTCCTTCATAGACGGAGGGCTGTCCCCGCCCCCGAAGTCCGGCTACATCGATCCGCACGTTCCCATCATCCGTCAGGAAAATGATCAGGGTATTTCTCCTCAGATCCAGGGCGTCGAGTTTATCCAGCAGGCGCCCGACGTTCTCATCGAGGTTGGTAATCATGCCATAGACCGTCGCCGTCCTGTCGTCCAGTCCCTTGGCCTTGTACGGCTCGCTGTATTTGCGATGGACTTGAAGCCCGACTTCCCCCGACGTGTGCGCCACGTTCGTCGGCAGGTACACAAAGAACCGCCGGCTGCGATGGTCCTCGATGAATCCCATGGCCTCTTCAAAGAAGATATCCGTACAGTAGCCCTGTTTCTTGACGCGCTCACCATTGCTCCACAACACGGGGTCGAAATAGCTGTTGGGCTTGTCGGGCACTTGTCCGAGCCGGCCCGACTTATGAACGAGAACACTGTCGAAACCCTGGTCCTGGGGGCGCATGGGATAGTTGTCGCCCAGGTGCCACTTACCGAAGATGCCCGTCGCGTAGCCCGCCGTCTTGAGATGTTCGGCGATGGTCGTTTCGTCGCCGTGCATCTTGGCGCCGCCGCGAGAGGTGTGAATGACACCCGTGCGATAGTAGTACCGACCGGTCATCAAGCTGGCGCGCGTCGGCGCGCACATCGGATTACAATAGAAGCGGTCGAATTGCACGCCTTCTCGAGCAAACGTATCCAGGTGGGGCGTCTTAATCGTGTCGTTGCCGTTGATTCCGAATTCCGTCAAGCCCACGTTATCCGCCATGACCAGGATGATATTCGGCCTGTCCCCAGGCACATGCCGCGTCGATACCGGCTTGAATGGTCTGCATCCATGAAGACCCATACAGGTCATTGCACACGTCGCCGTCCTTTTAAGAAAGGTCCGGCGGGTTATTTTGCCCGGTCTGCTCATGACTCGATCCCTTGATAGACGTTACGTTTATTACGAAGTATCATCATATTAGATAGGGCTGATTAGTGAATCAAATTTCTTTTTTTTCTCCTCTCATCAGTTATACTGCTTCAAACGATTCTCAATAACTATCAGAGGTGTATCATGAATAAAACGCTCGTGTTCGTATTGCTTACCGTTACTCTTACTGTTCCCTCTAGCGCCGAAGATACCCCCATAGCGACCGTTTCCCTGCAGGACATGATCGATACGACCGCCGGACTGGTGGAATTGCCCGCGGGAACGCACGTGATCGATGCGACATTGGTTGTGGATTTGACCAAAACCGGCTACCGGGGACTCCGGGGAGCTAATGGGGCCACGCGGATCGTAATGACGGCGCCGGGCCCCGCGATCAGTATCGTCGGCAACCATAAGGGCACCGCGAACCCGGCCAGTGTGACCGAGCACACCTGGGAAGCCGAGCGGTTCCCGGTGGTGAGCGGCCTGGAGATTTTAGGCAGGCACCCGGAAGCGGACGGGATCGAGCTTTATCGCACCCTGAAATGCACCATCCAAAACGTGCTCATCCGAAACTGCCGGTACGGCGTCCACCTAACCGAGCGCAACCGCAATTTCCTGCTGGCGGATTCGCATATCTACGACGGCCGTGACTCCGGCGTCTTTCTGGACAACTGCAACCTCCACCAGGTCAACATCATCGGCAACCATATCAGCTACAATAGACGCGCCGGCATCCGCCAATACAACGGCGACGTGCATAACGTCCAGATTACCGGCAACGACATCGAGTACAACCATAACGTGCAGGTCACGAAAGACGGCGCGGAACAACGCGATGACGAGCTGATGACCGGGGAGATCGTGCTGGAATCGCCCAACGGCCTGATCAGCGAATACACCATCGTCAGCAACACCATCCAGTCCATTTCGCAGAGCCGCGGCGCGAATATTTTGATCGTCGGCAGCGAGAAGCACACCCCCCACGCCGCGCGGACAATCGCCATCTCCGGCAACATCATCGGCAGCCGGGATAAGAATATCGTGCTCGAACACGCCGTCCGCGTCACCATTACCGGCAACACCATCTACGGCGGCAAGGTCCTGAACGTCCAGGCGAAACACACGCAGAATCTCGTACTCAGCGCCAACAACATCGGTTCGCGCCCCTCCATGCATAAGGTCGTTGACGGCTACGATGACGGTATCCTGTTCGAAAACTGCACCAACGCCATCCTCGACGGCAATATCCTCAGCAACCTCCGCTACGGCGGCGCCGCCCAGGGCGGCGCGATCACCCTCATCAACGCCCGCAACATTCGCGTTTCCGACTGTCAGATCATCCACCCCCGTTTTCGCGGAATCCACCTCATCAACGGCCTCGCTTGTGTCTTCTCGGATAATACCATCGAAGGGACAGGCGAGGATTTCCAGACGGCCATTGAGGTCTCGGGAGCAAGCAAATCCAATCTCATTCAACAGAATCTAATTATCACTGAAACTGAAAAATCTATCACGATGCAACATAATACAGGAACTCTTACGGGGAACACGATAATAACAGGAAAGTAATAGGTCTGTCCCAATTTAATACATTTCCCGGATGGACCATTATAATTTCATAGTCAAATTTCATCGTCGTCCAGAGCGCGCTGTCCTTCAAACGGCCCCCATTTAATACGGTATTCGGATTTTTTATCCATCTTATAAGCCTCAGGATCATAATTCGGATTTACCTTCGGAAATCGGGCCCCAACCATTTTAAGATAGCCCATCATCTCATCGTAATGTTTCTTGTGGATTTCCGGATACTGCTTTGCAATGTTGCTTACCTCTCCAATATCTTTAGAAAGGTCCACCAGTATCGGAATATCCGGCTCTGCATAGAAATGGAGCACTTTGTACCGGCCGGAAACCATAGCCGAATGAGGCACGGTACTGCGATAATGAGGATAATGGAAATAGAGATTGCGATTCAGAAAGGTCTCGTCCGGCTCTTTTCCAGCCATGTAATCCGCGAGGCTAATCCCGTCGATGTTCTGCAACTTTTCCAAGTCACCACCCGCCCAGTCAAAAAACGTGGGTAGGAAATCATAGTTGACTACGTTGCCGGTAAACACCGAACCCGGCTTGATCCCCGGCCCCTTGACAATCATGGGCACCCGGATGCCTCCCTCCCACAACCACCACTTTCTTGCGTGCAGCGGTTGCTTGAGGCCGGGAGTGAGTTCGAGTTCCTCGTGTCGGTAGCCATTGTCGGCTACGATGACAATATAGGTATTATCCTCAATCCCAAGTTCCTCGATCTTGTCGAGCACCGCACCGATCCGGCCATCCAGGTCTTCGCCCATCGCTAACCAATTTGCGGGATCGTCCTTTCGGTTGACTGTTTCAGGATCTTTATTATTCTCCTTATACCACGCCTGCACAAGTGGGTGATTCACATACTTTTCACGTGTTTTATCGAGGCATTCCCGACCTTCATGCATGGCAT
>CAYZAT010000290.1:0-4679 GCA_964476475.1 uncultured Pirellulales bacterium | reverse complement strand
CCGAAAACGAATTGCTTCAAGGGACAAACTGGACAGCGATTTTGATAAGACCGTCAAAATCGCTGTCCAGTTTGTCCCTTGAAGCAATTCGTTTTCGGTTAAACTTCTCATATTCCGTCTCCGCAAGCTGCTTCGCCATCTCATGCGAGATCCGGCCGGCATCTTCCAAGATGTCTCTATCATTCAAGCTCAGAAAGCCGTTGAGCTTGCCGATCCAGTCTTTCATGTACATAGGTACCCGGCGCATGGCCTGGCCCTCGGCGAAAACGAGGTATTGTTCGACCAGGTTGTTCAATGCTCGAAGCTCCTTTTCTTCGAGATAATTCTTGGCGATAACGACATCGCCTTTGCGAACCTTTTCGCCTCTGAAGCTTGTCAGGCCCATATTGGGCTGGTCCGAATTGGCCCGCTTATGGATAATCTCCGCGGCGGTCATTCCCGTGATCGCCCAGTGCAGCTTATTCTGGACCGTTTTGAAAAACGTGAGGCTTACCTCATTCGTCGGGTCGTAGTCAACGCTGGTCGAATAGATATCGGTGATCTTCTGATAAAACCGGCGCTCGGACGTTCTGATTTCCTGAATCCGTCGGAGCAGCTCGTCGAAATAATCGAACGGCTGATCGGGATTTTTCAGCCGGTCGTCATCCAGCACAAAACCCTTGACGATGTATTCCCTCAGCCTCTGCGTGGCCCATTGCCTGAATCGGGTTGCAATGTGAGATTTGATCCGGTAGCCTACCGAGATGATCATATCAAGGTTGTAGTGTTTGACTTGCCTGCCGACCTGTCTGGCGCCTTCGGTTTGAACTATTAAGTAATCCTTAACAGTTGCCTCCTCGGAAAGCTCTTCTTCGTCGTAAATGTTTTTGATATGGATATTTATGTTCGGAATAGTGGTCTGGTAGAGTTTGGCTAACGCGGCCTGGTTGAGCCAGAGTGTTTCTCCATCCAGCCGGACTTCGATTTTCGTCTGGCCGGATTCGGTCTGGTATATCAGTATGTGCCCGCCTTTGGGGGCTAAATCGCCTTTGGTCATGATTGTCGCTTTCTATCGATCCGACGACGTCGGTGTTTTACTCTCCCCGCTATCGCCATTTCCAAAAAGTTACCGTTCGGGACGCAAAGCTCGGAATACTCAAATTTAGCACCCCGGCCTGGCAAAAGCAAACAGTTTCGTTTATGATCCGTTCGACCTTGCTCAGAGCAAGCTAAAAACATTTCGTATGTCGTCAGTGAAATCAGTGAAATCAGTGGCTCATCTAAGATTTGACTTGACTTTTGGCTGTTAGTTTAGTATAATAGTTAACAAAAGTAAATAGAATACAGAATACAGGAGACAGGAGACAGTAAGAAAGGTGATCGGGGGATCAGGGTATCAGGATGTGGGCATCAGGACGTCGGGAGAGCAGGGGAGGGGATATCCAATATCCAATATCCAATATCGAAGGAAATATTTTTCCGGCGTTCTCAGCGATCTCGGCGGTTCCTGAAGACAAATCCTAATCCGTGCTAACCAGTGTTAATCCGTGTCGAAAAAGTGGCTGAAAATGCACAAAAATTTATAAATTTTTACAAAAATGTATAAAAATGCCCAAAAAGACATCGATCGTTTCCCAAAAAATCAAAGAAAAACGTGTTAACTCCCATTCGACTACGCTCAGGGCAGGCTGTGTGCATTCGTGGTTCCATCTTGCAAAACAAACCCAATCTACGACTTATGGATGAGTTCGTGATCATTCGAGTTCATTCGTGGTTACTTTTGCGGAACAAAGCCAATGCCGTCCTCCGGCCGGAAAGCCGAAGCTCTAAGTTCTAAACACGAAACAAAAAACATCTCTTCGCACAGTAAGATTTTGCGAAACAAAGCCAATGTGTAGAGGGCGTTATAGCTGTAAGGTATTTATTTATAGGCGTTTAAGATGTCTATGGGTCCGGAGCGGCTCCGGCAAACAAAGCCAATCGAAGCCGATGGCCGGGGGAGGAGTTAAATCTGGAATATTTGTGTTAAAATTAGTTTGACATTGTGGGAGGAATTGCTAAAATCTGGGTTTTTTAGTGCTAAAATGAGAGAGTTTCTATGAAAAGCTTTATGGCAAAGAAGGATCAGGTCGAGCAGAAATGGCTGCTTGTGGACGCAGAAGGGGCTATTCTCGGCCGGATGGCGGCGAAGATCGCGCCCATGTTGATGGGGAAAAACAAACCCACTTATACGCCGCACGTGGATACGGGCGATTATGTGGTCGTGGTCAACGCCGAAAAAATCCGGGTCACCGGCAAAAAGGCCGATACGAAGGAATACGATTACTATACGCATCATCCCGGCGGGCATAAATACGTCAGCTTTGCCGATATGATGAAACGTAAGCCGGAACGAGTTATTGAGTTGGCCGTCAAGCGTATGCTCCCGAAGAACCGGCTCGGTAGGAAAATGTTTAAGAAGCTGAAGGTCTATCGCGGCTCCGAGCACGAGCACCAGGCCCAGAGACCGGAAAAAATTGAACTGTTTTAAGTGAAGATAGCGGACTATGGAAGAAAATCAGGTAAATCCACCCGAAAACAAGCTCATCGAAGATGTTCCCGTTGCAAGCCCGAAACCCAAGGCGAATCCGAATCCGTCCACCGGGCCGAAAAGCAATTTTTGGTGGGGGACCGGCAGGCGGAAAAGCGCCGTGGCGCGGGTGCGAATCCGGCCCGGCAGCGGCAAATTGCTCGTGAATAAGAAGGAACTGGGCGATTACTTCCCGCGAGAGCAGGACAGGAACGCCGTTGTGGCGCCGTTGAAGACGGTCAATGCGGAAAAGATTTTCGATGTTTTTATTAACGTCAGGGGCGGCGGAACAACCGGGCAGGCGGGTGCGTCCCTGCTGGGGGTCGCCCGGGCGCTGAAGAACTACGACGACAATTATATCCAGGCCCTGCGGGACGGCGGTCACCTCACTCGCGATCCGAGGATGGTCGAACGAAAGAAGCCCGGCCAACGAGGCGCCCGGAGACGGTTCCAGTTCTCGAAGCGTTAGTTTGCAGATTCAGTTTTGGATGATTACATTAGCCGCCGAGAGCTTAATCTCAGCGGCTATTTTTTGTTGGAGATAAGGATATGATACGAGTCGCCATTATTGGAGCCAGTGGATATACCGGCGCCGAATCCATCAAAATTCTATTGGGGCACAGCGAAGCCGAGCTCACCTATTTGACCGCGATCCCCGATGAATGCGGAGCGGTCGAGGATGTTTTTTTGCAATTTAGAGGTCGGTGTGGTCTTGACATCGAGCCGCTCGATCTCGATAAGCTGGCGGAGCTTGCCGATGTCGCCCTTTGCTGTCTGCCTCATAAGGTCTCGATGGGATTCGTGCCTCAGTTGTTGGAGTCCGAGGTGAAGGTTGTTGACTTCAGTGCGGACTATCGGCTGAAGGATGTGGCTATGTATGAGAAGTATTACGCGGTCAAGCATACGGATGAGGACAACCTGGGCCATGCCGTTTATGGCCTGCCGGAATTGTTTCGCGCCCAGATCCCGAGTGCCAAACTGATTGCCAATCCCGGCTGCTTTCCGACGGGGGCTTTGTTGGCGATCGCGCCGCTTCTTCAAGAGGGCCTGATCGAATTGGATTCGATTCTTGTGAACGCCGTGACGGGGTCGTCCGGCGCGGGCAAGAATCCGTCGGTCAAGTTTCATTTTCCGAATATGAACGAGAATCTGTTCGCCTACGGCATCGGTACGCATCGTCATATGCCGGAGATGGAGCAGGTGGCCGGTGAGATTGCCGGCCTGGACGTTCGTATCCTGTTTCAGCCGCACGTGGGGGCCTTCGACCGGGGGATTTATTCCACGGTGTATTGCAGCCCGGAAGGCCGGATCGGCGCCGAACGATTGGTCCAACTCTATGATGATTTTTATGGCGACGAGCCTTTTGTTCAGGTTTGCAACGATGCGCCCGCGGTCAAGGATATCGCCGGGACGAACTATTGCCATGTTTTTCCAACCCTTGTCAAAGGCAGGATCGTGTGTTTTTCGGCGATCGATAATCTTGTCAAAGGCGCATCGGGACAGGCGATTCAAAATATGAATATCCTCTTTGGGCTTGAGGAGACGCTGGGTTTGGAATAGCAGGTTTTTCAGAAGCAAGATATGGATATCTATAATCTCGTCAGTTTTTTGGGGATATTTGTTCTGGTCGGTTTCGCGTGGCTTCTGTCGTCCGACCGGAAAAAGATGAACTGGCGGGTGGTCGGCTGGGGGATCGGATTGCAGTTGTTGATCGCCTCGTTCATTTTCGTTGTCCCTGCCGGTGCGGACGTATTTCGGTTCGTTAATGATGTCGTCGTAAAGGTTCTGGGTTCGGCATCGGCCGGGGCGGAGTTGGTGTTCGGGCGATTGGCGTTGCCGCCGGGCCAGACCAATGAGGCCGGGGAGGAGTCCCTTGGTTTCTTCCTGGCGTTTCAGGCCTTCCCGACGATCATCTTCTTTTCGGCTTTGATTGCGATTTTGTATTACTTCGGCGTGATGCCTTTGGTGATTCGCGGATTCGCTTTTGTTTTTACCAAGCTCATGCGAATCTCCGGTGCCGAGTCTCTGGTCGCGGCCAGTAATATTTTTGTAGGGATCGAATCGACCCTGACCGTAAAGCCTTATTTGAGCCGAACGACCAACTCGGAGGTATGCACGATTCTGACCGCCG
>CAYZAT010000289.1:0-4696 GCA_964476475.1 uncultured Pirellulales bacterium | reverse complement strand
TAATGTCCGCTGGATGCTGTACGACTAATAATCACCAGATCCATGGTATTGAGGAATTCCACATCGGGAGTCTGCGAGGTGAGAACGCGCACCACGTCGTAGCCCTGGGCCTTCAGCAGGTCGGTATATCCAATATCCGGCGCCAGGGTGAAGCCGACAGCGGCAGCATCCGCATGGGGCTCGTCGTCGGCGGCGTGGTAGGAGACCCAGGCAATCGTGGGAGCCGGTTCGGGCACCAGTTCGGACGAGAGAATCATATGCCCAAATCCGAGACTCTGATCATGAGCTCCAAGGCCTGTCCAGGACATCTGAAGTTCTGTATCACCCTCGTCGATGTCGGTGTCGTCAATACAGGGGTGGAATCCAATAATGTTGCCTGCTGAAAAGTCCAATGACTCCATCTGTCCGTATTCGATGGAGGCTTCGCAGATGTATCCATCAGCCGTTACGGAGGAGGCCACCTGTAGGTAATCAGGCACGTTCTGACCAGGACCATGCATGTTGCACCAGTTCCATGTCTGATTGCTGGCGTTAAAGCCGTACTGGTAATGTATGGTTGGATTTGTCCAGGGATGCTCTGCCACTGCGTCTGTCGTAGCGAAAAGTACTTCGACACAGTCAGAATTCCAGATACTTCCGTCGGTTTTATTCATGGCTATCTTTTCGTCTTTCACCACCACCGCCATGTAGATGTTCACGTCATCCCATAGCATATAGAACTCAGCGCTGCAATCCTCAGGACCGGTCCAGTTATCCTGTCCGGAATTCAGTTGCTCTACCGTGTCAAGAACGACCGGGGTCATCGCTTCGAGATTCCAGTCGCTCAGATCTCCGTCAATGGCGTCAGGAGTACCCCTGAGACACTCTGTCACCAGCTCTTCACCGGTGAGGGGGTGTAATGGAGGTGGGTCCGCAATCGCTAAACTCACACAGAACAAAGTGAACATTCCCACCCAAAGGCATTTCTTAGCTAACATTTCTTTTCCTCCTAACTTAATGGAAAATTGATATGAAATTTTGCCTTGGCCACACGCCGAAGCACATCTTTCAACTGTCCGCCTCGCAAGCTCGAGACGGACCTTTAACTTCCCAAACATACTACAACCATCCCATTTTGTCTCTTGCCACACAGGACAGTTTATCTCGTTTATCGCATGAACACGTCACAAATACAACTTCATTTCGTTCCAAAAATTCGTCATTTTGTGCAGCGGATCATCTTAACTACTTTATAGAATGATATTTACGATATTGCAAAGGACTCATCCCCTTGGCCTGTTTAAAGTATCGGGCCAGGTTTTTCATATCCGAACAGCCGAGTGAAGAGGCAATTTGGGAAATGGAGAGCTTCGTGCTGACCAGAAGACGCGCCAAATGTTCCACGCGGACGCGCTTGATTTCTTCATGCACCGGCCGGCCCAAAATCCTGGAAAAGCGCTCGTATAAGCTCCGGCGGGATATCGGGACGACCTGGAGCACGTCGTTGACCTGAATGGCTTCTCTTCTGGCGTGTCGATAGATAAAATTCAGGGCCTCGGCGACGTAGGGATCGTCAATCGTAAGAATTTCGGTGGACTGTCGCGTCACAATGTAGCTTGGCGGCACGTCAATCCTTCGATCCGATACTTTCTCCCCATTCATTAACCTGTCCAGTGTCGCCGCGGCCTCGTAACCCGCCTTTTCCGCGCTGAGCGCAACGCTCGACAAGGGCGGCGACGCCAGATCACAGACCAGGTCGTCATCACCCAGGCCAAGAATAGCCACTTGTTCGGGCACGTTCAGATTCGCTATCTTGCAGGCTTCGAGAACGTCCTGACTTCTATCGTCGTTGCAGGCCATCAGGGCAACAGGTTTGGGCAACCCTTTGAGCCAGTCCACCAGGATCGCAAGCTCGGCTTCCCATGAATGCGGCGACCGCGATTTCCGTTGTTCATATTCGTATTGGTGCATTTGAAAGCCGGCCCGACCGACTCTCTCGGTGAAACTCTTGCCGCGCTCGCGAGACCAATAATACTTATCCCCGAAACCGCAATAGGCAAATTGTTTGAAGCCGCGATGAAGAAGATACTCGGCGGCCATCGCCCCAATCGCCGCGTCGTCCGTGACAATATTAGGCAAGCCCGGGAAAAGTTCTCGATACGGCGAAACGACCGCGGGAAGACCTGCGGAAAGAATTCTGCTGGTTTGTTCCTGCTCCCGTTGTTCGCGCAGGATCACACCCTCGACGCCCTGTTTCAACAGCCGCTCGAGCGTCGCTTCTTTGCCGCCGGACCCCCAGTAGAAAGGGGCTTGTCTGTAGAAAATCCAAGGGCCGTGGGCACGAGAATACTTTGCGATGCCGCGCAGAATAGACCGCCCGTACTTCCTCGAGGTCTCCATCATTAACAAGACTTTGCGTTTTTCCTGCATGACGAAAGGGATACTCGATGTTTGATGCTCGATACTCGACGAGAATCCAGTATCAAGAATCCTCCATCTACCTCAAATCAATCTTCAAACTGACCGGCAGTCCTTTCTCCGGGGCGATCCACAAATTGCGAACGACATACGACAACTCTGCTTTTTCCGCAGCCTCATTCACTTCTGTTTTCAGGACGGTTGTCGTATTGGCCGGCAGCATTATCGTACCGGGTCCCAGCTTGCCGACTCGCTCCATATCCATATCTATATCGACATGATTTCGAATTTCGACCCAGATTGTCCCTCTGGATTGATGGTAGGGCTTTCTGATTTCGATGGATTCTTTGAAGAGGGCATCAAGATACTTTCTTCGGCCGATCAATCGATTCTCGTACCAGACGGCGGTTCTGCCTTCAACGAGCGCTTCTTTCAGCGCCTCTGCACTTTTTTCCCGTACGAAGACGAGGGTCATCGTCCGATGGTCTCCGGGAGACGTTTCGACCCTAAGGAGCGGCTGATGGACGTCCGAGTTGCCCATCATCGTCAGATTCTTCTCGATAGCCCATTCGTGGGCTTCGGGATAATAGGAATTACCGTTGGCGACCTCGATCCCACGCATCCATTTGTTCTCATACAGCGTCGTGTGAATGTCAAACCATCCTTTGTGCTGGGGTTTCCAGCCGGGATGGTTCCAGAAGATAAACGCCCCCTGTTGGTCGGCGGCCTTCATCGCATCGGTGAGTTTCTTGGTGTCCACAGGATTGACATCTTTGAGGAAGACCGCATTGAAATGTCCGGGCGGCGTATCCCGTGTAATCTCCGTACCCCGGATGAGCAAAATACCCTTCTCGCGGGCGCTGCGAAGAGCGATCTCGTACGGTCGATTATGATTCGTCGGTATATCCTTCTTGTGCGGCTGATACTCGATATGGTCCGTGATCGAAATCACGTCCAGTCCTTCTCTCCAGGCCTCATCCACGCGCACCGTCGGCCATACCAAACCATCGGAAAAAACCGTGTGCATATGAAAGTCGCACTTCAACGTCTTATAGCCGAGAATATCCGGAAAGTTGATTTCCCGCCGTGATTGACCGACCGCCACCGCGACAATGAGTAATTGAACAACAAGCATGAACAACAAAGCTTTTCGGGTGATTTTCATGTGAATGACTCCTTTAAATTTGTGTTTACGATTTTCGATCCATGATTGTTTCAGATTTATACTCATTTATCAATCGAAAATCTTGAAGGACTTTACCGACTACTCGCTTTGGGCGGATCGCCCGTGTACCATCTGAGCGGCACATCATCCCCGTTTGTTTCTTCCAGCGGCGTAACGTGCCCGTCCAGCCAGAGAATATTGGTCCGCCCGCCCGTCTTGTAACGGTCGGGATAGCGTATGTTGTGCCTGAAAATCTGCCGATACGTAAATGAACGGCTCCCTCCTTCGCGATAGCTGGTCAGGTTCATCGCACCGGGCGTATCATTGTTATGAAGGCAATCGCTCGTACTGCCGTCCGGCCTCGGTTCGGCGTGGTCGCAACAATAGATAAATTCCGAAAGACGGTAGATCGTTTCGGTGTTTCGACCCCGGGCTCGAATGTGATGGTTCAAACCAAACGCCGCATGCTGAATCACATCGGCCGGATCGGGATATTGACTGTACGAGTAGATCAATCCCTCGGCGGGACGCTGCAGGCTCGGGCAGCCGAAGATTTTCGTCTCTTTCAAATAATCCCTGTAGAACGTTCCCCAATACGTCCCTCCGCCGGAGCCAGCTTGCCGCGGTGTTCCGTTCGGATTATCCCAGAGAAACCCGTTGGAACTTCCCGTATCGGGAATCTTGCGTTCATTGTCATCCAGATACATCGCCAGGGCCAATCCCACATTCTTCAGGTTCGACCGGCAGACCGTCTCACGCGCCACCTCTTTGACTTTTCGCATCGCGGGCATCATGATACCCAACAACACGGCGATAATGGCAATCACCACCAGCAACTCGATCAAGGTGAATCCGCTAACTTTATGATTTTGTCGATTCTTTTTGTCATTATCCATAGTTCTATCTCTCAAAACCGGGGCCTACACCGAAGTAACTGGTATAGGCCCCGAGTTCATGTCCCCATGTGCAACATTCTTTCTGCATGTCCTGCTAATTACTCATAACTGATATGTAATAACGGCGCATCGTCGCCCGGCCCGGCCTCGGCACAGCGAATGCCCAGGGAGGGATTATCCGGATCGTCCTGGAAGATCAGTACGATTGAGCCGCCGGCCCAGTCGTCCTGATTGACGA
>CAYZAT010000288.1:0-4711 GCA_964476475.1 uncultured Pirellulales bacterium | reverse complement strand
GTTCACTGTCTGTCCCGCTTTTATCTCGACAGGCGTGCTATGACTATACCGGCTTCTTCTGTCATTGATTCTTATCATTCGGCTGAGCCTGGCCTGCCCCGGAGGCACACGGTCGAAAACAAAAGTCCCGCTGCCGTCTGTTTGAGTGCGATAATCGTGATAAATCCTGGGTTGGCTGCTGTCGGGAGGTCTATCAAATCCCAATCGCACCGTTTCGTTTGCGACGGGCTTGTTTCCAACCAATACTTTCCCCGTCACGGTTGACCAGGGCTGCAATATCAGTTTGGTTGATTCAGCCAGATCTGATTCAGTGATCTCCAAATAGCCCTTATCGTGCAGCACGATGAGGGCGTGAACGTCCGACTGTACGGGAAAGGCGAATTTACCGTCCTCTTTCGTTTCGACGTACTGGCTGTCGCGTCTCTGTTCGTTCCGGCCGTTGCGAATGTAAGCTCCCTGGGACGGCGTACAGAGGATCACTTCAGCGCCCGCTGCGGGTTGGCCGTCGGGAAGACGAACGATACCCGACGGCCCCGTTCCGCTCTCAAGTGCGAAGTCAATCGTTACGTCGCCTTCGTCGCTTCCTATGGCACGAGAGATTCCCGGTTTATAGCCGTCCGCTTCAATGCGAATCAGGTGGGCGGGATAGGGGTATGTGAATTGTATTTCATAATGCCCTTGAGAATAGGCTTTGACCTCGCGGCGTTGCCAGGAAATTCTTCGTCCCTCTCCCCAGTCAATCCCGGAAACAATCTCGAACTCAGGGATCGGTTCGCTCGTCTCGGCGTCAACGACGCTCCCATGGATTTTCAATAGATCGGGCATCGTGATCTCAATGTCCTGCTCCGAAGGCGACATGCCATAGTTGCGAACACTCATATAACCCTGCTTGCCCATGTCAAAAAGCACCTCGTCGGTCGGCGCTTCGTTCCACTCGAATCGGCCTTCCGCATCCGTATCCACGCGCCATTCCAGCGAGCGATGCCCGCGCCAGTTATCCGCCGCCACAAAGGCCCCGGCTACAGGATGACCGTTTTTATCGACAATGCGTCCCCGGATCGTGCAGCCCGTCTCAAGGCGGAATTCAAGCGGCTCCATGCCCTTAGCCAGAGTTAAATCCTTTAAATCGGGTGCGTACCCGTTGGCCTGAACGGTGAGGACCATCGGACCCGGCCGGACATTGGCAAATTCAAACCGGCCCTCGCTGTCTGTTTTCATGCTGGGATAATGCGAACCGTGGCGGTCCGATCCCTGGGCCACCGAAGCCCCTTCGATGGGCTTGTCGTTCGCGTCGAATACGCGCCCGGGCAGGTTAAAACCCTGTCTCATCACCATCACACCGGTCATGTTTCTGAGCTTTTCTATCGGCGGCTTGGGCGTTTTGCCATACATCTCATCGCTGATATAATCCGGATGAGCGAGTCGAATCCAGAGGTCATGCAGCTTGGAGGGCATGATGTCACACCGCCACCGCCCCTCCGCGTTCGTTTTCTCAATATGATCCCAGATGGCGACCCGCTCGACTTCATCGCCGCCGGGCACGAGTAAATACACGCTCGCGCCTTCGATCGGATGACCCTGCTCGTTTTGAATGATTCCCCCGATATTCGTCCCATGTTCTAACGCCAGTGTATATTGATCGGGAATTTCGGGCCGGCCCGGACCCTTTCGCCAGTTAAGCCGGATCGGCACAAAACCCTCTTTTTTGACCTCCACACGAATGTATTCAGGCTCTTCCGTCCCGAGCACAATCCTGCACCGGCCTTCAGTATCCGTCTTGTCTTCTCGCCGATCCCGCATGATGCGGATACCCAGCTCAGCATCCGGGATGGGCTCTTGGGTGGCCTCGTCGATCACCCGAAGGTTCAGCACGCATTCTTCCCCAGCTATTTCGCCTTGGGCTTTCACTCCCGGAACGGCCATCATCAGAATAGCCAAGGTGATAAGACCTGTTTTGGAATAACATTGATTTCTGTCCATTTTATTCTCCTTGATCGGTACGCACTTCCCCCGCATGATTCTTATTCTCCTTCAAGGGTATTCAGATTCTTTCGTCGAGCTCGGTTAAAGAGAAACCGTTGGCCTCGACGTTATGCTCTCGATCGGTCAATATCAGCCAGGGAAGCGACTTGACGCCCCATGCGTAACGTGCTTTCTCCGGGTTTGTGGCCATTGTCTTGGCCGGGAAAGGAATGTTGGAATTTTTCATCCATTCCTCGATGGTTTGGGCGTTCAGGCTGGAAGCGTGGACACAAAGAACGGCGACTCCCTTATCATCGAGAATCCCGGCTTTCTCTGCCAGGCTCATGATATAATGCCTCGACGGTCGCTGTTGCATATCCCAAAAGCAAACCAGCACTCGTCGGTCCTTGACCTGATCCGGCATGACATTGACGCCAATCTCGGCAAATTCGGGCAGTATCTTTCCGACCAGATCCGGCGGCTCCGGTTTGTATTCATATGTTCGCGTTCGACCTCGCCGGCTGTCAACGACCTTAACACCTTCTTCAAGCTTCATCTCGAAGAGTTCGTCTGGAAGCGATTCGTTGATGCGGACGTCAACGACTTTCAGGTCGGTCTGGACGTCCACATAGGGTCGGCCGGAAGTGTCCGTTACAAAAGCATTGCAACCCTGCGTCATGGGTAGCCAGCAGCCGGGCTTGATCTCCTTATAATCCGACACCCAGTATTCCACGCGGGGTTTGTTGTTGGATAACCATTTCAAACCGTACAATCTACGGTCCTTAACGCCAACATACCACCGATAGGACTGACCGGCCAATCCACGGGCTTCGCCGATAAGCCCGTACTGGCGGCGCTGGCAGGTTTTACAGCCGGGATACGTCTGAACGATCACCAGTCCCGGTATTCCCTTGGGCTTCACGTCCAGCACATAGCAATCGACGCCGCGATAGTCACAATGACCGGTCACTGTAGCATCGTCCTCGCGGCCATAGAAGCTCAGGTACTCGTCAATATCCTTTTCGTCCCACCAGAACGCATGCGGCTGTGCCCGGGGCCAGCTCGTATTCGATGCAAGCATATCCTGGAAGTAGCCGTGAGGGGTGCGGTCTAATGTATATTGTTGCTTTCCTTCGTAAAAAGCGGCTTCGTGGAACATGAGTTGTTTGCCGTCCCAGATTTTCAAATCGCGCTGACTGCCGTGCCGGTCGTTAAGCAATCGCACCCGGGATTCGTCGATCGCATATTCAAGGAGTGCTGTTGTCGTGGGTTTGAGTTCGGGGAATCGGTCGGTTTCGAGCGGTCCGGTTGGATGTTGTTGCCTGAGTTCGGCGCGTCTTGCCGCCAGACCCTCCAGCGTCTTCGTCGATGTACTCTCAATGCGGATGTACAAGCTGCCGATGTCATGAAGCCAATCTTCGCTGGCCCGGGCGGCTTGCACCAACTCCGCAGCCGTTGGCTCGCTGTAGACTCTCGGCGAACATAACGCGCAAAACATACAGGCGAGCACGATCGCCATATAGAAGCTCTTACCGTTTCCCATCGGTTATCTCCGCGATTTTCTCATCAAGTTCACCAGGTCTGAAACCGGTGGATCGGATCATATGCGTGCGATCTGTAAGAATGAGCCAGGGTTGCGAACGAATCCCCCAACGGAATTTGGCCTTCTCGACATCGCCTTGAATCATACCGACCGGGAATGGAATCTTGTACTTCTTTACCCATTCATCGAGCGTTTTGGGATCCATCTTTGAAGCCTGCACAGTGACAATGATGACCTCTTTTTCCTTCAACTGATCGGCTTGTTTGGCCAGTTGTGTGACACAATGTCGGGAGGGGCGTTGTTCCATATCCCAAAAGCAAACAAGCACGATTTTACCATCCATCTCGCCCGGCGATGGACTAAGATTCAAATCCTTCATATCCGGCAGAGGTCTTCCCACGAGCGACGGAGGACGTCTCGGTTCGTAACGCGTCGAGACTGACCTTTGACCGATCCTGATGGTGATGTCCGTCGCTCCGCCATCGGTCTCAATCGAGCCGGAAAGACGTGTCGCGCCCGATTTACTAGCGCTGATACGTATCTTTCCCGCACAAACACTCTCAATGGTGAATTTGCCCTTTGCATCCGTCATCCCGTTGCGGTGCGGCTGACCGTCGCCATAGCACCAAAGTCTCGCTCCCGCTACCGGCTTGTCCTGATCATCCACGACCACACCCGAAACCGACAGATTAGCTACCGCTAATGTCAATTCTCCCATATCAAGCCGATGATCCTCTGCAACCTCCGCGTCAGTTTCCTCGCCCCGATTCTCACCGTACCCTTCTGCTCGCGCGTACACATTATACGGACGCCCCGGCGGTATCGCCTTGATTTCATATGTACCCTCTTTGTCTGTCACCGCCGGCTTACGACCGATGGTCGATCCCCATCCCGGCGCGTGCAACATCGTTCTGACTTCCACATCGGCAAGACCGACACCGTTCGGATCCACAATTTTCCCGAAGAGTGTCAGGGCAGGCTCGAGTTTCATGTCGCACTCTCTCGTATCCTCGTCGATTTGGATGGCAGCGGCCAGATTTCGTTCCTGATGTCGGCCGACGAGAAACATTACCGGCCTTCGACTACCCGGCCATCGACCCAAATCATAAATCACTTTAAATTTCCCCTCCGCATCCGAAACGGATTCTTCCCTGCCTCCCGAAGGGCATATTTCAAACTCAACCCCTTCAATCGGTTCACCTTTAT
>CAYZAT010000287.1:0-4779 GCA_964476475.1 uncultured Pirellulales bacterium | reverse complement strand
CCAGGTTCCGGCATTGTCCTCGGAGAGAAAAATGGCTTCGTCGGTAAATCCAAACGCCTTGTTGTCTCGTTGTGTATCAATATAGCGACCTGCCGGTTGAGGCCGATACCAGAAATGATCCGTTGAGGCCAGGTTGGACGAGACGGTACTTGGGTGGACGTGAGCTTGAGAGACATCTGCCATAAGAACTCCCCCGGCCGTCACCGCCGTCGTACGCAGGAACTTGCGCCGAGTGATTCGTTGTAGCGGTATCATATGTTTGCGGTCGGTAAGATGTTGCTTGACGTTGCCATCCATACGTGCCATCTTCTTATCTCCTATGAATAAGCCTTATCATAACGGCGTTACGAAACATTACCAGATGGGTAATACGTCTAACCCCATTCTATCTCATTATAATGGGCTGCCGATAGCAAACAAGGGTTTGTTGAAGCTTTGAGGGTCGTCTCAACGGAGAGAAAATCGGCAACACACACTATCTTCGAGACCGATGTAGAAAGTATCTAACTGGACTTTACAGGGTAAATTGTGTAAGATTGTTCAAGTCGAATAGAAAAAATTAGGCTCGTTAAGCCTTCAAATGGAAAATATCAAATTAACATACAGTTATCCAGCTTCGAACTTTCCAAAGGAGGAGGCTACTCATGTATCATCGGGAACCATCTGATCAAGACGCATTCGATACTTCCGTGAAAAACCACAGACCCACCAGGCAAAAATCCGCAAAACGATGGGCCCTGTGGCTTCTCCCCTTCACGGGTCTGGCCGCACTCATTTGGTTTCTTGTGCGAGTGATCCCAAAACCCTCTCGCGCAACATACCCCTGCCAGCAAGTGGCCTTCCCTCTGGCGTCGGGTTTCATCCTCTGGCTTTTGGGATTGGCCGGTTCGTTAAGTGCTTTGTGTAAAGCTAAACGTTATCGCAGGCAAGCACGTTCTGTGCTGTGCGCGGTCTTCATTGCCGTGAGTGTTGGATGCGTCTGGATGGCGTTGAGCGCGACCCGAGAAAAGATTGCTTTGGCGGCTCCGCAAACACCTAATGATCCCATCGGAATAGCGCGAGGTGTGCATCCGGGGCGGGTCGTATGGGTCCATGATCCGAACGCCACGGATTGGGACGGCTATAATTCGCCCGAACACTGGTACGATGACAGCCATACGGATCAGGCGGTGGTGGATAACATGATTTCGCAAGCGATTCGCGGCCTGGCAGGCGAGACATTGGAGGCGGCGGCGTGGGAGTCGATTTTCCGGCATTTCAATCGCACCCGCGGCAAGGGGGACGTGGGATATACCGCCGCTGAAAAGATTGCCATCAAGATAAACAATACGTTGTGTTACAACGCGAACACGGGCACGTTCTCGCAGCGGTCCGCCAACAAAAACAAGATTGACAACTCGCCGCAGATGACGGTTTCGCTCCTGGGGCAATTGGTGAACGTAGTTGGCGTGGACGAGGCGGATATTACCATTGGCGATCCGGGACGGATCATGCCGAACTTCTATTACGACATCGTGTACCCGAACTTCCCAAACGTTTGTTACATGGCCAGTCACGGCGGGCTGGGGCGAACTCAATCCACATTTTCCGATGTGGAATTTTACTGGAGTACGTCCGCGGCCTATGGCAAACGGCAGGATTATATTCCTCGTTCGTTTGCCGAGGCGGACTATATCATCAATTTTGCCATTCTCAAGAGTCATAACAGCGGTGGAATAACGGTGTGCGGCAAGAATCATTACGGCTCGCTTCTGCGAAATCCGAACGGCACTCTCCGCGGACAACAGTACAACTATTACAATATGCACGACAGCCTGCCGGTCAACCGCAGGGGAATGGAACATTATCGCGCTCTCGTGGATCTGATGGGGCACGACGAACTGGGCGGAAAGACCGTTCTCTATCTGGTCGATGCTCTTTTTGCCGGACGGAACTGGGATTCACGCCCCGTGAGGTGGAACATGGCGCCGTTCGATGGAGATTGGCCGTCCAGTCTGTTCGTCTCTCAGGACCCGGTCGCCATTGATTCGGTCTGCTACGATTTTCTCTGGACCGAGTGGAATGATTATCCGCACTATGATGCCGCCGATGACTACCTGCACGAAGCGGCGCTGGCCGACGATCCTCCTTCAGGATCCATATACGATCCTGAAAATGACGGCATGCCCCTTGAAAGCCTCGGCGTGCATGAACACTGGGACAACTCAACGGACAAACAATACAGCCGTAACCTCGGCACGGGCGAAGGGATCGAGCTTATTCAGGCAAGCGCAGAGAACGTTATTCCAGGTGACTTCGAGCTCGATGGCGATTTCCCCGCCAAGTGGATGAGTGAGGATGGACGCGAACTCTACCTGGTGTTTTCCGGCCAGGACCGCTTTAGCGTCCGAAAGGCAACCATCATGCTCAAGCAGGATGAACCGCCGTCCCGGTCAAATACCCCCGGATCAAGAGCATCAAAATAGAACGATGCGACGCCATCAGCTCGACGTCTCATCCGGTAGTGCGAGCGCAATCGAGGCATCCAATAAGACAATTTTGAAAAGCGCTACCTTATTGGCCTGAAGGAGCGGGTGATTCGCACCGGAGCATGCGGGCGGCGAAATCGCGCAGGAAATCTTCGCGCCACCGGCTCACGGTCCTGGCGCCGATATGCCCCCCTTCCGCCACCTCCGGAGACGGATCGTCCGTCCACCAGTTAGGTAATCTTTGAGATGGTTGCCGGGCAACGGAGGGCGGCGGGATGAACGATGTCAGCTCGCCGGTTCTGCTATTAAGTGCCGGGACGTTGCTCTGAATCCTATAGCTATACGTCTTAGCGGCTTTCGGCGAGAATCGAAAGCGTACCGAGCCTTTCTTACCGAAATCACCGACCAGCGATTGGTTTTCGATGACCATTGACGCTTCGCGATTGTTCGGCGTTGCCGCGCCAACGGGCAGGACCAGTTCGAACACACTGAATTGCTCGATCCGGTCCGCAGCGGTCGTAAGCCGTTTGAATACCACGCGCGGCCGTTCCCAGGCACGGACGAATTGTCCGCCCCAGCCGGGTTGAAACGGCTCGGGGGGATGGCCGAACTGCAACCAGCGAACGGATGGACGTTCCCAGGCGTGAACGAATCGGCCGCCCCAGACGGGCTTGGCCGGTTTGGCAGGATTGCCGAACAACAGCCAGCCGACGGACGGCGTATCGCCCATTTTGATCGTACCGCCGAGCTGCGTATTGAAAAAATCGCCGAGCGCACCCTTGCCGGCCACGTGCTTGGCGACGAAGCCCGCGTTGCTCCACGGGCCGGACTGGTTGCCCCCGACGAACCAGCCGCGATACGTCGCGTTGGCCTCGATGATCCACAGCTCGGGATGGTGGTCAACGATGTACTGGTAGGCATCGGGGCTCCACTTCTTGTTCGGACCGCCGATCCAGTACACCCGCAGTCTCGCCAGGATATCGGGCGCATCGTGCAGCGCCTGGGCGAGGTCCTCGATGCCGCCCCAGACCAGGAGACACAACGGACGCGGATCGTCGCGTCTCGCGCACCGCACGATCCACTGCGATCCCTCGGTCGAACGTCGAAATCCCGCATAGGGCGCCATCAGAGTCTCGCCCTGCCTGGTCACAGCCCGCAACGCATCCGGCGTCGGGTATGCGTCGGAATACGTTTTCAGATTGGCGTAATCTTTGGCATAGCAATCGATGACCTTCAAGATATCCTCTTTCCGGCCGGGCCCGTAGGGCGACGAGATAAGCCCCTCGATATCGAAGACGTCGGCGTAAACGAGCAAATGCACCATCGACTGAAAATCATCCGGATCCGTTCCCCCGATATCCGTTGACACAAGCACGCGATAGCACTGCCCGGCCAGCACCCCGCTTTGCGGAACCGCCCTTCCGTTAGATACGTTCGACGTCTGGCTTTCAGCGAGAGCGACTGTTGCCGCCAAGCTGCTCAACACCAGAATAGCAAGTTTGATTGTCTTCCAGGTTGTCATGTTTGTTTTCCCGGTTTCCGTACAAATTGTCTCATTAGCCCGCCCACATAATAAACCGAATGTATCATTGACCCTTTCCAAAATCAAACTTTTTGCTTTGACAGGATAACTCCTCTCGGCGTAGTGAGCCGGAGCAGGACAGGATTGACGGGATTCATACGATTGAAGATGTCCTTTCATGTGATGACAAGACTATTCTGTGTTTTTGAAAATCTCTTTCCCGGCGGAAGGAAGAAGTATAATATAGATTCGAAATGTTACTATAAAGCAAAAGCTGTATGTCGATAACAAGGTTGTATGAAAGACCCGGCCAACGAAGAAATGCACAGGTATCACGCTGAGTATGAATAAACACAACTCTCATCTACCGACCCCCTCCATCGTTAATTCAAAAATCTGCTTGCCTACCCAGACTCTTACCAAACCTCAAGCCGGATTCGCAAATGCCGCACAGTTTGGTTTTTCTCCGGAAGCCACCGGCGTAGCCAATACCGAAACACTGCAAAAGGCGGTTGACCGGGGCGGCACGATTGTTGTCAGTCTGCCGGGCACCTACAAGATGGCCGGTACAGTTTATATCGGCAGTCACACATCCCTCATCTTTGGTAACAATGTGTTTCTTAAAAAGGTGGCAGAAACAGGAGATTTTACACACGTCTTCCTTAATAAAGGGGCGCTGACAAAAACCTACGATCACCACATCACCATCGAGGGCTTGCAGATCATTGTCAATGGGGTCTTCAAAAGCTTTACAGAGTTGATTCGAACAAAATAGATACGATTCATCCA
>CAYZAT010000286.1:0-4800 GCA_964476475.1 uncultured Pirellulales bacterium | reverse complement strand
CCTTTGCTTCAAAGCGCGCGATTCGTACGGCATGGCCAAAGATAGTCAGCCGCCCGCCACCTTCCATTATGACCAATGGTTAGGCCCCGCTCCGTATCGCCCTTATAACGTCAAACGCAGCCATTATTGCTGGCACTGGTATTGGGACACCGGAAACGGGGATACCGGCAACACGGGCCCCCACCAGCTCGATCTTGCCCGTTGGGGAATGAATAAGAACGAACACCCGGTGTCGGTCTATTCCGCCGGCGGTCTTTACGGCTTACACCAGGAGAAAGGCCCGAGGACGCCCGGGAAAATGGTCTATGGCCGGGTGGAAACCTACGGCCGGGATAAGACCACGCAGGAAACGCCCAATACGCAAACCGCCACATTTAAATATCGTGACGGGAAAATGCTCGAATTCGAATGCAGGGGCCGATACACCAATCACGAAGGAAGCGAAGGGCAACCGGTCGGAAATCTTTTCTACGGCACGGAAGGATGGCTCGAAATCGGCGGATCGACGTGGAAAGCATTCCGTGAGCGGGAAAGAAAACCGTTCGCCGGCTCGAAAGAAGGCTCAAGAGGAAACGGCAATCATTGGGCCAATTTTATCGAGGCCGTCCGCTCGGCTAAGAACGGGGACCTTCACTGCGATATCAGGGAAGGCTTTTATTCGACGACGCTTCCTCTCCTGGCCAATATCTCCTATCGTCTCGGCCGGACGTTGAAGTTTATGGGCGATTACGAAAAGTTCGCCAACGATCCCGACGCGGATAAAATGCTGACGCGCATTTACCGCATTCCGTATGTCGTGCCGGATAAAGTCTAAGAGCGTGTGTGAGAAGTGGCACGGGCATCCTGCCCGTGTGTTTCATGGGCATCCCGCACATGGAAAAAGGGAGTTTGCGAGGCAAGGATAGCCTTGCGATACATGGGCAAGATGCCCATGCCACAAAAAAGCGGCTTCTCATACATGCTCTAAGGAAAAAGGGCCGTTTCGGGGCCTTTTCGTGGCGGCCTTTGCGTCGTCGTGGCTGAATTGGCTGCCCGTCCCTTACGTGGGTTGGATATTATCCCTCATCGCGTTGTTGGTCCTGATCTCGAAATTCACCACAACCGGTTTTAAAAACCAAGAGATAAGTAAGGGGGCCGCAGATGTCCAATATCTTGCTATTTCAAGGAGTATATGGTAGGATGATGAGTGGTGTGCGAAGAGAATCATGCTTGTTAATCGTGCAAATAGGGAACATTAAAACGATAGACAACGATTGAGATCTTGCATAGCTACGGAAAAGCAAACTGATCCATCGCAGATCAGTCCCTAATATCGTTAACCTGACTATATGAGGAGAGAATCATGAAAAGGCCTGGTTTTTGGTTACTGATTGTGACGTTGACATTACAGGCACAAGCGGCGGTTCCCGAACCGAAAGGTTTGTGGGAATTCGATGGAATGAATCCAAATAGCGCGACGATCGGCGCCCCCCTGGAAATCGTCGGTTCAGCCGAGGATATCGCGGGTGTCACCGCCGACGATGGCGCTATGACGATCGGCGAAGACAGTTACTACGTATGCACGCATGGTCTGGCCCCCAACGGCGGCGGCGCCAAAGTCAACGAATGGACTCTGCTCATCGATTTCAGCTATCCGGCCAGCAGTCTGTCCGACCCTCCCAATGGGTACAACGATTTCTTCCAACTGGATCCGACGAACGCCGATGATGCCGACTGGACGATCAATTCATCCGGGGCGATCGGGATCGGCGCCGTGGGGTACTCCAGCGCGTTTGGTTATACCACCCGGCCCGACACCTGGTATCGCATGGTGGTCGTGGTCGATAACGGCGTGCGACACGACCTCTATATCGATGGAGTGGAAATCTTCAAGGGAAATCAGCAGGGAATCGACGGTCGTTTCAGTCTTGCCGATACGATTCTGCTCTTTGCCGCCGGCTATAACCTGGACGGCGACGACGCTCCGATCAATGTATCGACCGTCGCTCTCTGGGATGTGCCCCTCACGTCCGATGAAATATTAACCCTGGGTTATGCCGGGCAAAGTCATTTCGGTGATGATCCACAGGCCGCAGGCCCCGTTCCCGCCGATGGTGCCTTACACGCCGATACATGGATCAACCTGGCCTGGCGGGCCGGCGATTTCGCCGTTTCACACGATGTGTATATGGGGGAGGATTATCAGGCCGTGAACGAGGCCACGAGAGATTCGGACGTGTTCCGGGGCAACCAGGGCGAAGCGTTTTATGTCGCCGGCTTTCCCGGATTCGCTTATCCCGACGGCTTGGTCCCGGGCACAACCTACTATTGGCGCATCGACGAGGTGAATGACACCCATCCGGACAGCCCCTGGAGAGGCGAGGTCTGGAGTTTTTCGATTCCGCCCAAGACGGCGTACAATCCCGATCCGGCCGACGGCGCCGCGTTTGTGGACCCGGAGGATATCACCTTGGCCTGGACGCCGGGTTACGGCGCCAAGTTGCATACCGTCTATTTCGGCGACGATTTCGATACGGTTGCGAATGCCGCCGGAGGTGCGCCAAACGGTTTCGCACTATACAAACCCGGCCCGCTCGAATTGGAAAAGGTCTATTACTGGCGCGTCGATGAGTTTGATGGGGTCGGCACGTATAAAGGCGACGTCTGGAGCTTCTCGACGGTGGGCGCCGTCGGAAGTCCACAGCCGGCGTTAAGCGCAACCGATGTGGCGATGAATGCGACGCTGCGCTGGACGCCGGCCGACAGCGCCGCCTCGCACCGGCTCTACTTCGGGACGGATGAACAGGCCGTGCGCGCCGCCGATGCCGGTTCGCCCGAAGACCAGGGCTCCATGGCCCTGGGCGCCGAGAGTTACGATCCGGGATTGCTGGAGGCGAACACGAGCTACTTCTGGCGCGTGGACGAAGCGGATAGCCAGGGCAATACGTCAAAGGGGCCCCTCTGGGTCTTCACGACGGGCGAATTCCTCCTTGTGGATGACTTCGAGGGCTATACCGATGACGACGTCGCCGGCCTGGCCGTTTGGCAAACGTGGATCGATGGCTTCGGCATTGCGGATAACGGCGCGCAGGTCGGCTATTTGATGCCCCCGTATGCCGAGCAAAGGATCGTCCATGGCGGCGGCCAGTCGATGCCGCTCTTGTATGTCAACGACGCCGGCGTGACGAACTCGGAAGGATCGATGACTGTAACGGCGCCGCGTGACTGGACGACGGCGGGCGTTGCGGAATTGTCGCTCTGGTTCCGAGGCAGTTCGAACAATGTACGCGAACCCGTGTACGTCTCGGTGGCCAACAGCGCCGGCGCCCCGGCGATCGTGGCTCACAGTGACGCCGAAGCGGCCGGGTTCCGTCTCTGGACCGAGTGGCGCATCGCGCTGCAGACTTTTGCGGATCAAGGCATCAACCTCGGCAATGTGGATAAAATCGCGATCGGCGCGGGCGGCAAAGCGGGTGCGGCAACCGGCGGTACAGGGACGATATATATCGACGACATCCGGTTGTATCAGCCGTGATCGCAGCGATCGCTGAAGATACAATCAGAATCGATCTTAAGCCGTGTAGTTATCTGAGCTATCGGGTGTCCCCCGGGAGAACGATGAAGAACTATAAGAAGTTCTTTCCTGGTAGCCAAAAGCGGCTACAATAGTACGTAGAAACCACAGAGTTGTAAGAAGAAATGAATGTAATGATTTGAAACCACTTTTGGACTGCGACTATTTCTATTTGAAAAATGTCAAGAAAATAGCAGATGAATACGTGACGGACAGATGTAAACTTAAAAATTCTATACAGGTAGAAGGAGGAAAAACAATGAAAAAGATGCTAAAAATCACCGATTTTTCTTTTATGGTACCCGGCCTCATTGCGGCAGCAGTGATCTTAGGGCCTTTCATTGCCATTGCGGAATCTGTGACTATCGAAATTCCTGTTGAAGCCTATGATACCGCCAACGCAGCGGCTCTGTATCCTGACGAACCGGATCCATCGCCGGATGACCAGTTACTTGAGATTTATGGACACCTTACGTTGCTCTCCTACCTGGCCTTTGATCTCAACCCATTGCCCCAGGGCTTCGAAATTGCGGGGGCAACGGTCAGTGTGTTTGACATAGAGCCTGAACATGAAGATGAGGTCGAAATCGCCTTTTTGGACGTTCCTACGGATTGGGATCGCGCCACACTCACCTATGACATCGCGGTGGCTCAATATGGCGCCGCGGTGGCGACGGATAGTAATGATCAACCCATTGCCGCGCTTGACCCCGCGAAAATACTCTGGCTTGGCAAGGCGCTCATGGACAACCAGACTGAACCCGGAACGTCCACCGCCCTCAGAACCGAGATGTTGAGTGTTAGTCCGTTCGAGGAAGCCGATCTCGTAGCCGCATTGAAGGAAGAGCGAACCAATGGAGATGGTTTGGTCACTATGGCCATCCACGGTACGACACGGAATGACAATCAGATCCTTGGCATCGGCTTCAGTGATAGCGAGAAGGGCCCTACGTTGTCACTTACCCTTGCCGCCTCCGGAGGTTCCGGTGCGACCACAACGTATGACTTTGATGACCGGACTCTGCAGGGCTGGACCCAAATCTGGGGTTCCGCGACGGCCGGCGGGCCGACGAACCTGGGGCTCATCAGCGAGGATGATCCTCCGGTTGGCAATTCCGTGCCCCCCGTGCCGCTCAGTCCGCCGTCTTTCGTTGGCCCTGTGCCCTTCGAGGCCGCGGACGGAACCAACACCCGCGACCAGGCGCATGAGGCGATGCTGATTCGTTCGCCCGAGTTTCGGATCTATC
>CAYZAT010000285.1:0-4860 GCA_964476475.1 uncultured Pirellulales bacterium | reverse complement strand
CTCTGGTAATATGCCCGTGTGGTTCGTTGAAGCCGATTGGGGGAAATAGAAAGGTACGACTATGACAAAACGAAGCTCAAGACTGTTCTTGTTCACTTTCATTGCTATGTTACTCATCGGCCATTCTAACGTATTTTTTGAGAATGCCGCTTTAGCCGGGGAGGGAGGCGTTGAGGAGAATCGAATCAAGCAGATTGCCGCGTTACTTGCAGAAAAACCGGCAGGTTTCGGTGCGCCCATGGGCAACCGGAGGGCCTGGAAAGAACTGGCCGAAAGGGATTCATTCAAAGGTGTTATCCCGGACGCCGCGAAGCTGCTGAATACACCGATTCCCGATCAGCCGGACGATCTTTATCTGGATTTCTCTAAAACCGGCAACCGAACACGCTGGCAGAGAGTAGCCGGGCGGCGCCGGGGACGCATCCAAACATTGGTCCTGGCTGAGTGTCTGGAGGATAAGGGGCGTTTTCTATCGGCGTTCCGGGACATCGTTCGGGCGATCTGCTCCGAGCGGACCTGGGTTATGCCGGCCCACGACAGGAGCTTAACCAACTTTCACGGCAAGAGCATTGATATCGATCTCGGTTCCTCGGCCCTGGGCTGGTCGCTGGCGATGGCGGATTACGTGCTGGCCGACCGACTCGATTCTGAGACCCGCCGCGTCATTCGCGACAATCTTGATCAGCGTATCTTCCAGCCTTATCGAGACATGGTGCAGGGCAGGCGAAGGATGAACTGGTGGATCACAGGGACGAACAATTGGAACGCCGTGTGCTCGGCCAACGTGACCGGCGCGGCGCTGGCGGTGATCGATTCCCGCGAAGAACGGGCGTTTTTTATCGCGGCGGCGGAACGCAACTCGAAATATTTCCTCGAAGGATTCACCGACGACGGCTATTGCTCGGAGGGCCTGGGCTATTGGAATTACGGCTTTGGCTACTATGCCATGCTTTGCGAAGCGATCTACCAGGCGACGGGCGGCACGGTGGATCTGCTCCAGCAAACCAGGGCCAAACAAGCCGCTACGTTCGGCTCGAACATCGAGATCATCAATGAGGTCTATCCCGCCTTTGCCGATTGCTCGATCCGCGCCAAACCCAGTTCGCGGCTGATGTACTACGTCAGCCGGCGTCTCGGCATGGGTTTGAGCCGCTGGGAACAGATCGACGTTGCCTCTCCCGGCTCTCTATATCAGAGTATGATGTATAGTTTTCCTAACGCCGCGCGCCGTGCAGCGCCTGCTGCGAAAAGCTCTTCCGGCCCCGGCATCCGATCCTGGTTCGATCGGGCAGGGGTGCTGATTTGCCGGCCCGCCCCAAATTCGTCATCGAGATTCGCCGTCGCGCTCAAGGGCGGCCATAACAACGAGCACCACAACCATAACGACGTCGGTTCTTACGTCGTGGTCGTGGGCGATAAGCCGCTGTTAATTGATCCCGGCGGGGAAGTCTATACGTCGCGCACGTTCAGCAACCAACGTTACGCGAGCAACGTGTTGAATTCCTTCGGCCATCCCGTCCCCCGCGTAGCGGACAAGTTACAGCGAACCGGCCGACAAGCCCAGGGCCGGGTCGTTCGCCGTCATTTCACGGATGACGCCGATACGCTGGTCTTAGATATCGCATCAGCCTACGATGTCCCGGAACTCAAAAAACTCGAACGTACGTTCATCTACTCCCGCTCTGTTGACGGTTCATTAATCGTCAAAGATGAAGCGACCTTCTCTACACCTCAACGTTTCGACACGGCCCTGATCACCTTCGATACGTGGAAGAAGCTATCCGACTCATCCTTGAAGATCTATGATGGGGAGCAATCGCTTCGAGTGAACATCATGGCCGATGGGGCTGATTTCGAGATCCAGCCTGAAACGATCAAGGAAGATCTGAGCGTCCGCAAAGATCCGATCCGATTGGGCATCCATTTGACGCGTCCAATTCGCCACACCATTGTGACCTTAACGATGACCCCGAATCCGGACTAAATTGAATCCGGCATTATTTGCACAACAGGAGAATACTCATGGAATCGATGAATCGAAGGGGGTTTATACGGAATTCAATCGGCGCCGCGGCGACCTTGACGATCTTGTCCGAGGGCACGACGTCGGCGGCTCAGAATAAAGTCATTCTGGGAATTATGGGCGTCGGCGGTCGGGGACGCGCGCTGTTGACCAGCCTTGTAAAGCGCTCGGATGTTAAGATCAAGTATATCTGCGACGCCGACAGCCGGGCGTATGGCCCGGCGGCGGAAATTGTGATGGAAGAGCATGAGTACCGGCCGAAGTTCGTGCAGGATTTTCGAAAGATGTTGGACGATCCGGAGGTGGATGCGATTGTGATTGCGACATCGGACCGGTGGCATGCGCTGGGGACGATCATGGCCTGCCAGGCGGGAAAAGACGTTTACGTGGAAAAACCGCTTTCGCTGAGCATTTGGGACGGCCGGAAAATGGTCGAAGCGGCTCGCAAGTATCGCAAAGTCGTCCAGGTCGGAGCGCAGAGCCGCAGCGCGCCGTACACGGATAAGGCGGCCGAGTATATCCGAAGCGGCAGGTTAGGGGAGGTCTATCTGGCCCGCGTCTTTCTGATGCAACAATCCCCGCCCATCCAGGTAGCTGACGTACAGCCGGTGCCGGATAGTGTCCATTACGATTTATGGTGCGGCCCGTCGCCGATGTTGCCTTATCGTCCCGGCCGGTGGTTCTGGCGGCTGTGGGATTTTTATGTCGGTTATATTATGGCCGATATGATTCATCAGGTTGATTTGGTCCGTCATCTTATCGGCAAGAAGCATCCGGACACGGTGTGCAACGCCGGCGGTGTGTACCATTTCGACGACGGCCGGGAGCAGCCGGACACGCAATTCGCAACGCTCGAGTTCGGAAAACTCACGATGCTGTTCGAGGCCTCTCTCTGGTCGCCGTATATGCACCGCATCGTCCACTTGCGGGATAAGACCCAGTTTCCCGATTGGCCGTTCTCAGCGACAAAGATTGAGATTTGCGGGAGCAAAGGTTTCATGTGCTTCGGCAGGCATGGCGGCGGCTGGCAGGTTTTCGAAGGCGACCCAAAGGTTCGCCAGAGCAAGGCTGTCGTTTCGATGCCCGCCACGCTCAAATTCGGCAGCATCATCGACGCCCACTTCGAGGACTTTATCGACTGCATTCGCACCCGGAAGAAACCGAAAGCGGATGTGGAAGAAGTCCATTATTCGATGAATTTGTGTCACCTGGCCAACATTTCCTATCGCGTTGGCAATCGAAAGCTGGCGTTCGACGGTGAACGCGAGACGTTCGTGAATGACGCCGAGGCCGATAAATATTTGAGAGCCAACTACCGGAAACCCTGGGTCGTGCCCGAGACGGTTTAAGATCGAACCGCCCGCAGCTTTATCTGCGAGTAGTGCCTGGACGATCTACTGTGACGGGATATTTTCCGGCCGGTGTGTTTGCCTTGTCGGCGACGAGAGCCTGTTCGATCCTCATGAGTCTCGAATCCAGTTCGGTCAGACGGGCATCGATGGAATCCAATCGCGTGACAATGTTTCTCAGGTCCAGACCCACGGTGGTTAAGTGACTTCCCGTCAGGTCCATATAGCGGTCCATCAGCCGTTCATACGCCTCGATGGCGCGGACTGTATCCGTTTTGTATTCAGGGATGGAAAGATTGGGTCGGACTTCGTATGTATTCTGGCCGCCCTGAAGGGAGCCTGAGAACACAATGGCGATGATAATACTTACGATGACCGCCACGCCGGCCAAGAGAGTCTTATTTATTTTCATCGGATGATCTCCTATAAATGGTTCCTTCAACTCATCGGCAAAACACTGGGGGGTGTTTCAGATCGTTGAGTGCGATATTTCGCGTGCCTTGATTGAGGGGCGTATGAAATTCGTGTCAGGGATTGAGGCTTTCGAGAATCTCTTTCAAAGATAGTTCGGCATAGCAGATACTGGTATCGGCGGCGCCGTAATACATCTTGAGTGTTTCGTCTTCGCAGAGCAGCCCGCAGCTAAAGACGACGTTGCCAAAAAAACCGCGACATTCGTAGTCCGTTTCAGGCTCGACGATCGGTTCGGACGATCTGGCCAGGACGTTCCACGGCTCACGAATGTCCAATAATGCGGCGCCGAGGCAGTAGCGATTATTTCGATCCACGCCGTGGTACACTTCCAACCAGCCCCGCTCGGTCTTGAAAGGAACGGCGCCGGCGCCGACCTTCGCTTCGTCCCAGCCGCCGGTTCGAGGTCCGAATAAATGACGGTGGTTGCCCCAGGTTGTCAAATCGGGCGATTCGGCAAGCCAGATATCTTGTTTCTTGAATAAGGGCGAAACCGGGCGGTGGAGGGCGTAGAATGTACCGGCGATTTTTTCAGGAAACAGAACGACATCTTTGTTCTCAGGGCAGAAGATCACGCCGTGGCGATGAAACGAATCGAAATCCCGCGTCGAGATAAGACAGGTCGTTACACCCCGTGGAGAAACCGCTACGTAATGGATGTAATATACGTCGTTTATGAGACTGATTCTGGGATCTTCAATCCCGAAGGTTTCATACTCTGTCCTTGGACCGATCGCAGGGGTATCTTCAATCACAAAGCGAATACCGTCTTTGCTGCGAGCCAGTCTCAGGTGTGAAATGCTCGTCAGATAGGTGCGGCCGGGGGTTTGAATAAGTCTCGGATCGGAAAAATCAATCCCCGAATCACTTTTGGGGAATTGTTGTATCAGAGTCTTTTTTGCGGCGATATCATAGACAGCAGCGAGCGCAACATCCGGGTTGTCATTGATCGGCCTTTCCGCGACGCGCAGAAGCAACAGCACATCGCCCTCAAAGCGAGCCACGCCGGCGTTAAAA
>CAYZAT010000284.1:0-4897 GCA_964476475.1 uncultured Pirellulales bacterium | reverse complement strand
AGGAACAAGATTAATCGAATCGTTTTTGACGGAGGCGTGGAAAAAGTTTAAAACGACATAAGCCGAAGCGCCGAAATAATGCCCTCGCGTTACAAGAGCCGACGTCAGTCTCGGGTACCAATCTCTTAGATCGTGCTTGAGTTTACACCCTGTGAGTATATGCTCATGGTCGATACTAACAAAGGGGATTTTATTGTACCAAGCCCACCAGGCGCTGAACGGCTCGAAGTCCGAAATTACGAGGTCCGGAGAGAAAGCATCGAAAGACTGGCTCACAAAATTCGCCGTCTCAGGATAGCACCGACGGAAATTCTTTAGATTCGTCGCAACGGTCTTCACACAAGACAACCGCCTGTCGCTGAATACCAAACTCAGACCGAATATCTCACGAACGCGCGAGTCGAAATAGTGTTTCAGATAGGTATAGGCTTTCCGGGACGCCACAAACATCACGTCGTTTCCCGCCTCGATGAGGTGCTGCCCGATCAGATGAGCACGACTGCTGTGACCGAAGCCCTCGCCGGCTACGCCGTAAATGATCCTTGCCATGATTGTCAATCCATTAGAGAAGTTGTCCTGACGTTAGCTCCGTTTTCACCCCAATCCGATACTTCGACTCCGCCATCGGGAGAAATGCGTAAGAAGTTGTTTGTCCGTCCCGTCCAGGAACCGCTGTTGAAATACCAATTGCCGAACCGGCCGGGTCTGTGGGTATGACCGACGATGGCGACATCATAGAGATCCCGGCCTTTGTCCTGATAATAACGCGTCAGCATCTTCTGCGTCCGAATCTTCCTTTTTGAAACGGTCAGCGTATTATTCGGCACAACCGAACAGCATTCCTGAAACGTCCTTTTCACATTCCCGGTGATCCAATCCCAAAGTCTGAGGATATTTTCACCCACTTCCAGAACGGCATCGACCAATGCATCGTTTGACAATGTGAGTATCGCGTTCTCAAGGGCCAAAACCGGTGTATAAGCCGTGAGCGCTCTGGCAAGCGTTTTCATATTCCCCTGAACAAAGGGATCCGCTTCGTGTCCGTGCATAAACTTGAACCTATTGCCCCCAATGGTTCTCACAAACGGCCGGGTGGTCGCTTCAAAAAACACATGGGGCGGCTTGCTCATATTCTCCCAGGACAACAGTTCCGCATCATGGTTGCCGGGTACGAACACAACCCCCATGTCCGCCAGACGATCCAAAAGGAAGCCCTGCTTGCATATCACCGATTCCAAACGATGACCCCACAGTTCGAGAAAATCGCCAAGAATGATAAGCTCTCCCTCTTCTTTATCGACATAGTCAAGAAACGATTGGAGTAATGTCTGTTTCTTCCCGAATTTAAAATTGTCCTTCAGAGAGCCGTCCCCCAAGTGAAGGTCGCTAATCACAAAGATGGATTGTGCCTTTGCTATATTCAGATTCTCCAATCACAAGCACTACATTCAAAACACACATTTTTGTATAATCTCTATTTATGTTATCGGTATTAAGTGTTAGAGCGGCGTTCAATTCTCATTTGAATTTGGTGAAAATACGTATCGCGGGCAGGATACCCGCGCGCGATCGTAGGGACGGCTCCCCGTGGCCGTCCGTATCCGGCGATAGAAAACTATGAGGCCATTCGGATTGTTCTGCTGCCATCTGAACGACAGGTTGCTTTTTACCTATGCGGTAGAGAAGACCACCGGCGATCGCCGTAAACGGCGCCACAGTGACCAAACCGAAGCTGCCGACAATGGTATTAACGACTTCCGCGGCGACGAAGTTCTTGTTGAGCATGCTCATGATCGGCACACCCCGGCCCATGAAAAGCATCAATAAGGTGATGTAACTGCCCGAATACGCAAGGAGCAACGTCGTCGTCATCGTGCCCACGACCGAGCGCCCCACGGACAGACCCGAGCGGATATGTTCGAGCAATCCGATGTCGGGTTTTTTCTCCATGATTTCATGCATGGCCGCCGAGATATCCATGGCCAGGTCCATGACGGCTCCCGAGGACGCGACGAAAACGCTGGCGACAAAAATACCGGTGAGATTGAGATAGTCAAAACCGGAGTACAGAAGCGTTTCCGCGAAAGGCCGAATCGCTCCATGCAGACGAAATTCCCTGGTGAAGACATGGGCCAGCACACACGTCAAAAGAAGCCCGGAGAAAGCCCCCACGAACGTGGCCAGCCCCTTTCGTGTGATTCCCCCCACCAAGAAACACACGGCGGACGTCAGGGCCCCGACCACGAACAGGGCAACCCAGATCGGATCCTCGCCTTTGAGGAACAACGGAATCATCACTTTCCAGATCATCAACGCGGCAAACACAAATGAGAGGATGGCCTTGAGACCCGTCCAGCCGCCCAGAAGGATCAGAAGGGCCGCAAACAAGGCGATGAGGATTATCTCAAGATGAAATCGATAGTGCCCTCGTGCGATCGCCCTGGCGATCTTGCCCTTCACGACGGAGTATTCGACGAGAATCTCCCTGCCTTGGGCGTACATCTCGTCCATCTCCATCTTCCCCGTCAAATGATTCGCGGCAAGGCAGATTTGCCCCTCGAAAGGGCCTTCCAATAATTCGACGCTTAATTGTTGCGTGCCTGTTTTGATGATCAGCGCCTGATAGATATCCGAATCATCGACCTCAAGCACTTTGCCGCGTGCAAAGTGAGAGTCCTTGGGCACACTGTCTTCAAACCCCGTTGGCATGTAAATCAGGCTGATACAAATCAGGCTCAGAACAATCACAAGGACGATATCTTTATATGTCTTTCCTTTTCGTAGCACCATGGCCGAAACCTCAACGTTCCTAAACAACACCGAACAATGCCTTGATAAAAAACAATGGAGCAGAAGCTTATAGGGACTTCCGCCCCATTGCGGCGTCGAAAATCAACTCTGTTTGTCCGCCTTATTTGCCATCGGCGGAACGGATTAATCGAGAGAACCACCCATGACGTCAGCGATCTTTTTGGCGACGTCGGTATTCTCATAGTAACCCGAGAAGCTCGGATCGTTGGATGTGACCGGGACCGGGACGGCCGTGTGGCTGTAGCTGGAGAAAGACAGGCCGGCACGATTGTTCGTGATGTGCGTGCAGGCAATGGCCAGCGGATTGTAACCACCATAGATGAGGTAATCCTCTTCGGAACCGCGAATCTTTTCGCCGGTCATCTGACGATCGTAGGCCTCTTCCAATTGGGCCTGTTGCAACTCGCTCAGATCGTCGTAAACCACGCCGAAGGTCTCCTCGACCTTGCTTTGCATCTCCTGGTCATCGACCAGATTGATCAAGCTGGTCAGGTCGGCGTCCGGCTCCAAGTAACCCAGAACGATCTTCACAATATTGTAGAAACTGTAGGGATTGCTCTGATAGTCGGCCAGCCAACTGCCAAAGGCCTGGAAGGACATGGTCTGAGCGGTCAGATTCTCGTAGGCGCTGCCGTAACGGGTGCCGGCCCACCCCTGAGTCAGACCACCGCATTCGTGGTCGCCCGTCACGACGATCAAGCACTCGCCCGGATGCTCGTTGGCGAAATCGATCACGACGCGGCAGGCATCGTCGAAGGCCAGGGTGTCATAAATACTGCTCAACGCATCATTGGCGTGACATGCCCAGTCAATCTTGCCGCCTTCGACCATCATGAAGAAACCGTTGTCGTTGTCCAGCACTCGAATCGCCTCGGACGTCACCTCGGCCAGGCTCCACTCGCCGGAGGCGCCCGACGTCACACGGTCGATCTCATAGTGAAGGGCCTGGCTGTTCTGAGTCACATCGCTGGCGGCCACACACCTGGTCCCGTTCGATACGTTTTGAAGGTCGGCCAAATTATGAACGATAGTGTAGCCGTTGCTTTCAAACGTGGGCCACATGTCATCAGGATTCGGCCATCGACTCGCCTTGAACGTTCCACCGCCGAAGAAATCGACGGTATCGGAGGTGGCGGCTTGCAAGCCGATTTCATAGTAGCTGTTGCGGCTGGCTTGATGGGCATAGAAGACGGCCGGAGTAGCGTGATCCAGAGACACGCTGGAAAGGATACCGACCTTCTTGCCTTGCTCCTTGGCTAACTCGGCCAGGGTCTTGTAGGAAACCTCTGTGCCCGCATCCATGGAAATCACGCCCACATTGGTCTTGTGACCACAGGCCAGGGCGGTGCCGGCGGCGGCTGAATCGGTGATGAACTGATTCAACGCCCACGATTTCTGCAAACCGGCGTAAGGTAACTCGGTGTTCAACGCCAAATCGGTCGACTTGTTGGCAATATTAGGATCATCGATGCGATCAACACCCATCGAGGTTAAAAAGCCCTCGGCAGCATGAATCTGGACGCTGGCCATCCCATCGCCGATCATGTAGAACACGTACTTGGCGGAGCCGTTCGGGGCCTCAACCACGGCCGAAGCGGAAGCGGCGACCGCCAACAGGATACATACGGAAAATACGCACTTTCTCATTTCTCATCTCCTTGTCATTAAGTTTTGTATCAAATTTCGATTCGAGGCACGGGAACTGTTACAAGCCCCGTCGCCGGAAGCGGAAAATGATTCTGATAGGTCAGCGGATGAGATTCGCAAGCATGAGGAGGTGTGCAGTAAAATACACCATCTCCCCGACGTTTTTTCAAACATTTTAAAGCAACCTTTCTTGTAAAAAGGATTGCCCTGAGGCCGTGAAATTTGGTAAAATAGAGGCGGTACGGATGGGGAATCAATGATCTCTCCATTCAGACTTCGGTGGGCCGGCGAAATGCTTTCCAGGTTGATCGCTGGCCTGCCTCTTTAGCTTCACATCACGACAGTTCAGAATGTCTCACCCATTTTGTCAATGGATAAGCGTCTTACGTATCACGAAGGTCGCCTGACGTCTCCAAAACATTTTCTGCTTCGAACAAAC
>CAYZAT010000283.1:0-4907 GCA_964476475.1 uncultured Pirellulales bacterium | reverse complement strand
CCCATGGAGATCACAACCATTTTCATACCGGGCACGGCCATCGGATTCTTATAGTTGAATTCCTTGACCAACTCCGGAACAATCTTCGAATTATATAGGTCTTTCAAACGCGCCATGACGTACTTTGCACCTATGCCAAACGTCTAATATTTTTTCCAATCACACACTTACTCTGCTTTTTTAACGACGCCGATTTCCGTGCCGTCCACCGCAACGCGTTTCTTGCCGCCGCGAGGGTCCACCCGATAGCGAACCCGGCTGCCTTTCGAACTTTTCGGATTCACCGGCAACACATTGCTCATATGAATCGGCTGCTCAACGTTGATGCGACCGCCCTGCGGATTCTTTCGAGAAGGGCGAACGTGCTTCTTAACGATGTTGTGCCCCTGGACCACAACGCGATTCTTTTCAGGGATCACACGCAGCACCCTGCCGGTCGCTCCTTTATGCTCGCCCGAAATGATTTCGACGTTATCACCTTTTTTAATATGTAGCGCCATAAAACCGTGTCTCGTATCGTTTATTCTGTAAGAAAGATTCCAAGGATCTATTACACCTTCAAACAACCTCGCTCGCCAGCGAGATAATTTTCATATAGTTTTTTTCTCGAAGCTCTCGGGCTACCGCACCAAAAATTCGCGTGCCAATCGGATTGCCGTCGTTATCGATCATCACAGCCGCATTACTATCAAAACGTACATAACTGCCATCCGCCCGTTTGACCGGGCTCTTCGTACGAATAATAACGCATTTGTGTACCTTCTTGTCGTCTAACTGACAACTGGGTAACGATTTCTTGATCGCCACACACACGACGTCGCCCACCCCGGCCACCGGGCGAGTATATTTCCCTCGGGAACCGCCTCGACCGAGCACTTTGATACATAGCGCCGCTCTCACACCCGAGTTATCGGCGATATCCAACATTGTTTCTTGCTGAACCATTATGTCCTATCTCTATTCACGCCCGGCCCGCTTTTTGTAGAACTTTCACAAGACGCCAACTTTTGCTTTTGCTGCGGGGCCTGCATTCAGCAATTTCAATTACGTCTCCAACGCCACTCTGATTCTGCTCATCATGAACGGACAGCTTCGTTCTGCGCCGGATGAACTTGCCATACTTCGGATGCCTGACCTTATAATCAATAGCAACTTTCACGCTCTTGTTGCCGCTCTGGCTCATCACCACGCCGGTCAGCGTTTTCAATTTCTGATCCTGCATCTTACCTTTTCCGATTAACAAGTACTATCGACAAGCTTTCATTGCGCCTGTCGCATGATCGTTTTAATCCTGGCTATATCACGTCTGACATTTGTAACGGCCTTGGAATTTTCCAGTTTTTCAGTTACCGCCTGCGAACGCAAATCAAACAAGTGCCTTTCAAGCTCTTCCAGTTTCCCCTCCAGTTCATCGGGGCTCATCTCTCGATAATGCTGCGCTTTCATCTGACGATAACCTCTTAAAGCGTGTGCCTTCGCTTAACAAATTTACATTTGATCGGCATTTTATGGGCGACCCTGACCAGCGCCTGTTTGGCGACGTCTTCATTCACCCCGCCGATTTCAAAGCATATCTGTCCGGGTCTGACGCGGGCCACCCAAAATTCAGGCTCGCCCTTGCCTTTGCCCATACGCGTCTCCAGCGGCTTCGAACTCACGGGCTTATGGGGAAACAGCCGGATATAAACCTTGCCCTCACGATGCAAAAAATGAGTCGCCGCCACACGGCCCGCCTCGATGTGCCGCGCCGTGATCCAACTGCTTTCCAACGCCTGCAAGCCATATTCGCCGAAGGCCACGTAGTTGGACCTCGACGCATTGCCCTTCATCTTGCCACGCTGGCTCTTGCGATACTTCACTCTTTTTGGCATCATTGCCATTTTTTCAGACCCTTATACAAACTAAACCTTATGAAGGTCGATTAACAAAGATAAATCATCAGCTTTTATCAGCCTCTGGACGCTTCGACGCAACAGGACCCGGCTGTGCCGCTACGGATTCAGCCTTTTGGCCGCCACTTGTGGGTTCCGGAGCCGGTTTGGCCGATCTCGAAGCGCTACTTTCTCGGCTTCTATCCATCGGCCCGCTGCGTCTCGGCGGTCGGCGGCGACGACGGTGAACATTTTGCGATGAAATCTCTTCGCCGAATTTACCTTTGTAAATCCAGACCTTGATGCCGATCGCCCCATACGTCGTTCTCGCGGTTGTTACAGCATAGTCCACATTCGCATCCAGCGTATGCAGGGGAATACTGCCCAGTTTTTGCGTTTCTTTCCTGGCCATTTCCGACCCGGCCAGCCGGCCCGAGCAAATAATCTTAACGCCTTTCGCCCCCGCATTCATCGCCGCCTCGCAATACTGCTTCATCGTACGCCTAAACGACGCTCGTTTACCTAATTGTTCGGCGATCCCTTCCCCCACCAGAACCGCGTTCAAATCCGGTTCCTTGATCTCGATCACATTCACATTGATCGGCCGACCGATCACGTCTTCGAGTTCTTCACGCAACCGATCAACTTCCCCCCCCCTGGGACCGATCACGACGCCGGGCCGAGCGCTGTGCAACGTGACTTTCACTTCGTTACGCGTTCGGATAATCTCCGTCTTCGCCACAGCCCCTTTGGGCATACTGCGATTAAAGCGATGATCGACGTACCGACGAATCTTCTGATCTTCGACAAGAAAATCGCCATAATTGGCTTTGGGAGCAAACCAGGTGCTCTGCCACCCAAGCGTTATTCCCGTTCTAAAACCTGTTGGCGATACTTTCTGACCCATAATCTCGAATCTCGAATGACGTTAACGTATTCTTTCTTTTCTTATGCCTGCGTAACCGTTATGTGAATATGACAGGCTTTCTTTCGAATCGGGTGCGCCCTGCCCCTGTCCTTCGGTATCCATCTTTTTGTACCGATCCGTACGCCGGCATCATCCACGCGGGCGCTGCTGATATACAGGTTATCCACGTCCGCCTGCTGCTCATCCGCATTGGCTACGGCGCTTTTGAGAACCTTATCAATCATGGTGGCCGCACGCTTTCGCGTGAACTTCAAGATATCCATCGCATCTTGAACCTCACGCCCCGATATGAGCTGGGTCACCAATCGGGCCTTCCGCGCCGAAATGGGAGCATAGCGATAGGACGAACGCCAATCCACCAAATCGTTCACCTCTGCGGATAAAGCCGTCGCCAAGCGACGAATATCCTCGGTGCCCGGCTCCGGCTTGAAAAGGCCTTTCTGCCAATTCTTGACGGCCACAGTCGCGTTCTGCCTGTCAAAGCCCCCTCGGGCAAGGTGGTCGGCTAACTCATCCACGCTGATCTGCCGTTCACGACAAAGCTCATTTAGTTTTTCAGTACTTAACATAACGGTAGAAGGATAATCTCTATTTGATTTACTTTATTTTCTTGCTCGAATGGCCTTTAAACATCCTCGTGGGCGAAAACTCACCTAATTTATGCCCCACCATATCTTCCGTGACAAACACTTTATGAAACATCTTACCGTTGTGGACCAAAAACGTGAAACCGACGAATTCCGGAACGATCGTACATCGTCGCGCCCACGTTTTGATTGGATCGCGCGAGCCCGACGCTATTTTCTTGTTGACCTTAATAAACAACTTCTCGTCAACAAATGGTCCTTTTTTTAAAGATCTTCCCATTTCTACTATCTCACATACACGTCGAATAATTCGTCATTTCTACGATCCACAGCGAGTTTACAGGGATAACTGTCTATTCCTCTTACTCTTGCGCCTTCGAATAATCCGTTTATTATTTGGATTTCTCGGATTTCTTGTTTTTCCCCCTTTAGCCGGGACGCCCGTCGGCGAACAAGGATGCCGCCCGCCGTTGGCTCGACCTTCCCCGCCGCCCATCGGATGAGCGACCGGATTCATCGCCTTGCCCCGGACGTGCGGTCTGCGGCCCATATGCCGTTTTCGACCGGCTTTTCCGATCCGGACATTTTGATGGTCGGGATTACTCACCCGTCCGACCGTTGCCCGGCATTCTTTCCGAATCATCCGCATTTCACCGCTTGGCAAAACGATGGAAACCCAGTTGCCTTCTTTGGCGACAATTCGTGCCGCATTGCCGGCCCCTCGGACCAGTTTGCCGCCCTGACCGGCTCTCATCTCGATATTATGTATCTCCATTCCGGCAGGGATCGCCGACATGGGCATGGTATTGCCGATTTTGGGCTCACAGGAATCTCCACTTTCAACTTCATCACCGACTTTGATCCCCAGCGGCGCTAAAATATATCTCTTTTCACCGTCTTCGTAATGCAATAAAGAGATAAAGCAATTCCTGTTTGGATCGTATTCAATCGTGGCCACTTTGGCCGGGATTCCATCCTTATTGCGCTTGAAGTCGATGATACGATATATCTTCCTGGCGCCCCCGCCTCTAAAGCGCGTCGTCGTTACACCGTGATGATTCCTCCCGCCGCTCTTGGGGATCCGCTTGCACAGTGTTTTCTCCGGCCGGTTCGTCGTTAATTCGGCGTAGTCATTCACCGAACTGTTTCGTCGCCCGGCACTGGTTGGTTTATAAACTCGAATACCCATAATTCAAGAACTCATCATTTCATTATGTAACACATCATTACGAAAGAACGACAATGAATACTCCATTCGATCAAAACAGATCGATATGGTATTCGGGATCCAAAAACACAATCGCTTTCTTCCAGCTTGACGTCACCCCGAATGATCTGCCTCGGCGTCGTTCTTTTCCTTTGCGATTCGCCGTTCTTACTTTTTGCACTTTAACGTTATATATTCTCTCTACGGCATTCTTGATCTGCGTTTTATTCGCCCTCTTGTTGACCTCGAAGCTGTACGCACTCTTTATGTTCGCAAAGTGCATCCCCTGCTCGGTCACCAAAGGTCGAATTATA
>CAYZAT010000282.1:0-4923 GCA_964476475.1 uncultured Pirellulales bacterium | reverse complement strand
GGAACGATAACCAACAACGCTAAAATAATGATAAATATCCCGATCAAGGGAAATACGTCCGGCATTGGAGGTTGTGCAAGAAGATAGTCCATATTGATCCTTTTCAAAGGCCCCAGAACAATCTCAGTTATGAACATCAATACTATTGACGCATGATCGGTGCAAATATTCACGGATTTTTCCCATATTATCACGGGAAATGCACATTGAGAATCCCGTCATGGCACTTTTAACGTCATATTAACGTGCATAATCCCGGCTTCCTCGAATGGCTCGCCGTAAGGTTCGAATCCCATTTTTTCGTAGAATCCGACAGCCGTAATCTGGGCCGACAGGTGGAAATCCGTGATCCCCTTCGTCCGGCCCCAATCCATGATGACCTGAAGGATCTGCCGCCCGACACCCCGACCACGATATGCGCGCAGGACGGCCATTCGGCCAATCTTGCCATTCTTGTCCATCCGCGCCGTTCCGACGGGCGTGCCGTCTCCATCAGAGGCCAACACGTGCCAGCATTCGGAATCTTTATCATCCAGCTCAATGCTCTCGGGGACGTTTTGCTCCTCGATGAACACGGTTCGCCGAACGGAGGTCAGTTCGGATTGCCTGTCCGGCCACGTTACAATCGACGTGATGATATCGTTCATGTTTGAGAAAAAGTGTATCAGGGTATTAGGAAATCAGGTAGTGGGTATCAGGAGAACAGGATACCAGGGGAGTCTCGTCACATGTTACGCATTCCTGATATCCCGATATCCTGATAACCTAAAACGGTTACCGTTCTTCCAGCGCTTTCAAGATGCTATTGGCCACCTGTTCGGCCAACTGCTCCGAGCCTTCGGGGGTAAAATGGACGTTCTTCGGCCTTTGAATGTCCCCAAGACGCTCCAGGGCAAACGAATACAGATCGTTGATTGCGATCCCGTGATTCGTCATCACTTTTAACGCTACACGGTTGTATTTTTCCGCATCCCCTTTCACGCGAAATCCCGTACCGTCCGGTACCGGCGTCGTCGTCGCGAAAATCAATGTGGCCCCGGTGGCCTTCATCCGGGTTACCAGCGCCTCCAGGTTGATCTCATAGTCCTCCATCGGAATTTGTTGCCTGCCCTTTTCGGCAGAAATGTTTTTGCCTTTCTCATCGATGTATTTCAAATCGTGCAGGCCGTGATTGAAATGAATGACCTCCCACCGCGTGTCTCCCAGCCATTGGGTCAGCTTTTGCAGGCCGTTGGCGGTGTGAGCGGCGTTGCCCGGATTATGCACGACGGCGGCTTTGCCTTCGAGTAACGTCTGAGTCGGCTTGAAGTAGCCGATGGAAATGGAGTCCCCGATAATCAAGACCTGGGGCAAGGGAGGTTCCTTGTAAACACCCATGAATTGAGTGCCCGTCAGAGTCGCATACATCTCCTTTGCGATAAGGAACGCCCCTTCGGCGTTCGGGTGGATGTCGTCCGGGAAGTACTTCGGCTTGCCGCTAAGCGGCTGGTACAAATTGATGATCGGAACGCGGGCTTTTCGAGCTACCTGGCTGATAATAGGAATGACTTCATTCTTGATGACGAACTCGTTGATCCCCCACTGTTCGGCGAAGGCGGGGACCGGGTAGCAAATCCAGATACGAGGCCGGGCGGGTAATGCCGAGAACCGATCGATCATGTCCAGATAATCGCGGGCAAACTCGTCCTTGAATGTCCAGTTTTGCGGCTTGGTATCGTTCGTGCCCAGCTTGATGATGACGACGTGTGGATTATAGGCCAGGACCTCCTTAAACGCCGACTGCTTCCAATAGGGCAAGTCGCCCTGCCTGAGCATCGTCGCCGCACTGACGCCAAAGTTGCGGACCTCCCATTGATCGCCCAGCATCCGCCCCAATTGAGCCGGATAGGACGCTTTGAGACGGTTCTTAATCCCGTGGCCGTACGTGATACTATCGCCCACACAGGCCACACGAATCGTCCCCTGATAATCCTGAACGCGGATCGGCTTGTTTGCCCCATGCTTGGTGCAACTGATCGTTGGCAAACATAGAACGACAGAGACTATCGCAATTCTAAGTAAACATTTCTTCATAACGGTCATACTCCTTTCGTATTTGAGTTCTAAAAAATTGAAGGTTAGGCATATATTATTTAAGAAAATCTCTTTTCTGGTCTTCTATGCCTGACAGTTACACAACAAAAGAACGAAATGCCTCGGCCATTCGTTTCGTATATATGCCGGGGTTGCCGTCGCCGATGATCGTGTCGTCAAATTTGACCACGGCAAGAATGTCCTTCGTCGTCGAGGCGACACAAAGCTCGTCCGAAGCAACCGCCTGCTCGGGCGTTAAGGATTCTTCCACGATCTTCAATCCGACGTTCCGACCTGCTTCGATGGTAAATTTGCGTGTAATGGAAGGCAGAATGTTCGCCGTCAGGGGCGCGGTTTGCAAGGTCTGGCCTCGGACGGCAAAAAACGCCGAGCCGGCCCCTTCGGTAATCCAGCCGGCGTCATCGACAAAAATCGCCTCGTCGCATCCTTTCTTGGCCGCATCCGTACAGGCCATCACATTCGGCAGCAGATTTAGAGATTTAATATCGCACCGTTTCCACCGCCAGTCGGGAAACGTCGATACGGCGATCCCTCGGGCTTTTACTTCGGGGTTATCCTTCGACTCCGATACGCTCAGGAAGAAATTCGGTTCCAAATCGTCGCTCCAGACGCGTTCTCTCGGCGCCGACCCCCGCGTCATATGAAAATAGACCACCGCATTCGCGATGCCGGCCGCCTTGAACGCCCGGTGAATCCGGGCCCGAATCTGCTCCATATCCACACCCGTCATTTGGATCCCCGCCAGGCTCTGGGCGAATCGCTCCAGATGCTCCTCGAAGGCGAAAAGCTGGCCGTTATAGCTTCGCATCACCTCGTAAACGCCATCTCCGAAGAACATTCCGCGGTCCAAATAAACCGGCTCGACCTCCTCGGTCGGCACGATTTCGTCCTGGATCATCACAATCTGCATAAAATAGCTCCTGATTCTCGATTCTTGATACTGGATGCTCGATTCGCCACGAGCATCGATGAACGAGTATCGACTGGGTGGCAGCCTCAAAACCGAAGGCTTTGGGGATGGCGGGAGAAAAAGCCATCCCCAAGCTGCGCTTGAGGCTGCCACCCTTTCCCTAATCTATTCACAAATTCACGCCATAGAATACAAAAAATCGAAGATTTTGCTTTACAAAAAATACTGAATCCGTAAAATGTCGCTTTTTGAACCGATGGAAACCTGGAGTGTGTCAGTATGTATGCAGTCATCGAGCAAGGCTCAAAGCAATATAAGGTCGCCGAAGGCGATTGTTTGAATATCGATCTGACGGATATTTCACCCGATGCCAAGACCATCGAGCTGGATAAGGTCCTGCTCGTCAGCGACGGCGAAGACGTCAAAATCGGCACGCCCTACCTTGAAGGGGCCAAGGTCGTCGCCTCATTCAAGACCACCGCCGAAGAGGCCGTCGTCAAAGGCAAGAAGCTCTATCCGACGCATCTTCGCAGGCGCAAGAACAGCAAACGGCGCATCGGCCACCGCCAGAAGTATCTCCAGGTCGTCATCGACAAGATCGAGGCCTGATCCGCCGTTGCCGGGCAGGCGAACATTCAAGTCCGGCTCTTCAGATAGTTTCATTTGTTGAAGTAAGAGTCTCGTCAGGAGAAGGAAGAATGCACCGCATTGTCTTTGTCGTCACGCTCTCCCTGATGCTCATTGGGCCATTCGCCCACGCGAATACGTCTGGCGATCCCAACGCCCCACCGCCGGCCGGGCCCATCCCCGGGAAAATCTGGATCGTTCCCGACATCGCAATGAAGTGCGTCTATGTGAAATCCGGCACGTTTCAAATGGGTTCGGCGGATTCAGGGCCCAACGATGAAAAGCCCGTGCACAAGGTCAGCATGAGCCGGGATTACTGGATGGGCGCCTGCGAGGTTACCCAGGCACAGTGGCGCGCCTTAATGAAAACCGATCCGAGCAAATATAAAGGGGATGAGCTTCCCATCGAGATGGTTTCGTGGTACGACGTGGTGGAATTTTGTCGAAAGCTGACGGATCGCGAACGCCAGGCAGGCAGACTGCCGGAGGGCTATGTCTATCGTTTGCCGACGGAGGCGGAATGGGAATACGCGGCCCGGGGCGGCACGCGCAGCCGCGGTTTCACGTATCCCGGCTCGGACGATCCGAACGAAGTGGCATGGCACTGGCCCGGCAGCTTTGACGAAACGCACGATGTAGGCACCAAGCGCCCGAACGAACTGGGTCTGTATGATATGTCCGGCAACGTATGGGAATGGTGCCTGGATTGGTATGCGCCTGACTACTATGCTCGCAGTCCAAAAACGGATCCGGCCAACCGTGATTACGGCGAAAAGAAGTACCGCGTCTGCCGGGGCGGCTCCTGGGGGCTCTATCCCACTCACTGTCGCTCGGCAAACCGCGGTGGAGGCACACCGACAGGCAGATTCTACAGCTATGGCTTTCGCGTGGTTTTGGCCCACTCCATCGACTGACCTGGGGGTAGAACAATGTTCTACCTTCAGCCAGCATACACCAGTCAATCGAGGGTGATATCACTTGGAAATCACTATGTCCCCAGGATCTCCCAGGAAACTCAGTCCTGCTTGTGTTCCAATCCATTTGTTCCCCGTTGAATCTATGGCTATTGACAATACTCTATTATCAATCAATCCATCAGATTCCGTATACGTAGTCCAGTTTGTTCCGTCAAATTTAGTGATTCCTTTTCCATCATTTCCATATGCAAACCACTTATTACCGTTTGAATCTATCACTATTGAACTTACTTCATCATGAGCCAGCCCATCAGATGTGTCATATACAGTCCAGTTTACTCTATAAAAACTACTCACCCCACGATTTGTTCCAAA
>CAYZAT010000281.1:0-4931 GCA_964476475.1 uncultured Pirellulales bacterium | reverse complement strand
CGCCCTTCTTTCGATCCTTGCTCAAAAAGTAAATGTTATCCCCGTCGAGCACATGCGTACTGAATGCGAACCATTCATTGGGATACTTACCGTCCTCGGACAGCCAGTCCTGGGAAAAGGCGCCGTCCTTCAGCGAAAGGCGAGCCATACCATGCGCGCTGTGAACGAGATAAAAATGCCCTTTGTGGAAATAAGGCGTGACTCCGTTACAATTCGATTTTTCCGGCCACGTCTTCGTGTACGTCAATACGGATTCACCGGTCGCAGGATCAAGAACCAAAAATTCCCGGTTTGTCAATATAACCACCGCCGGACGGCGGATAATGCCTCCGGGAAGCGGCATAGGTGTGGCATAAGCTACGACGTTCTTATCGCTTTTCCAGACGACCTCGCCCGTCTCCTTATTCAAAGCCAGCCCTCGATCGCCGATATTGTAAATAACGACATCGCCCATGATGGTCGGCGAAGCCGCGAATCCCCACCAGGCCTTCTTCGGATTGTACTGCTGGGCCGACGCCTCCCAAATCTTTTCTCCCGTCTTAGCGTTAAGACAATAGATGTGGCCGAACTTACTGCACGTGTACACCTTGCCTTCATGAACAGTCGGCGTGGAACTCGGTCCGCCGGGATGCAGTCGCGGATCCAGAAGGCACGCATAGTCGAAGGTCCACTTTTCCCGGCCGGTCTGTGCGTCCAGACAGTAAATAGAGTCCCTCGCCTGTTCCTTATTCTCTTTGGTTCCGTTATTGCCCATTGTGTAAAGGAGTCCATCGGCAATACTGACCGAACACATCCCCGTCGTGACCTTCGCATTCCAAACCTCGGTGGCGGAAGTCGCATTGAACGTCCGGAGGCCGGATTGCAGATCATAGTGAGGACCCAGATAGTGAGGCCAGTCTTTCACCTCATGGGCGTTTGCTGAAAAGGCCGCCATCATACAAAATAATACACTCAAGCACGTCATGTTTGTAACCCTAACATTTCTGAGTAATCTCATGGCATTTTTTCCTTTCCTGACGTATTGTTGATCTTTTAATTCATACTGAAATACTATGATAACTTCGAAGTTTTCAGCGATCAATCAAAATATTCGAATTGCGTTCAACATCCACGAAATCCGGTGTGAATTCACAACAAACCGGTTATTCTGCTTCTCACATCTCACCCGTTCTGTGGAATTGATCGATGGTGGCTTGTCTGAAGTTTTGAAGCCCTTTTTCAATATCTCGAAGGATCTGGTCCATCGTTTTGCCGGCGGCACTCCGCGCGGTGGATATGAGATGTTGACATTCATTGGCATCCATAAAACGCGCCGCGTCGAGAAGCTTTGCCTGATCCTCCTCGTCGATGACCAGGAATCCGTGTTTATCCGCGTGAATGAGTTGGCCGGGCTTGACGTTTCTGCCGAATACTTGGACGTCACAATCCCATCGCACCGGCCAGGAATGCGCGTGCCCGACGCACAATCGTCGCGCCAACGCTTTGAATCCGGCATTCGTCATCTCATCGACGTCGCGAACGGCGCCATCGACGATCGTACCGACGCATCCCAAAGACTTGTGGATGTTGGCATTGACTTCGCCCCAAAACGAACCAAACGTTTGAGGCTTGTCCAGGTCCTGGACCATCACAACCTTGGGGCCGGGCTTGGAGGCAACATAACGAAAATAATCGATGAAGCCGGACGCATTCTCTTTGTGATGCGCATTGCTCGGTTCACATATCACGGTGACAGCGTAACCGACCATCGGTCCCATCTGGGGCATATAATCCCGCGTTTCCTTGATATTGAAACCGTCTTTGGCAGGATTGCAATGCGTAATTTGTTCCCATCCATTATAGATCGTGGGCGTGTTCCAGCGTTTGAGTTCCAACAGGTCGCCATGCGATAACATCGTCATTCATCCTTTATTATTATTGTCCGTTTGCGGAACGGATAGTCAAAACCGATCCTTTGCCCGTACCTCGAAACGATTCGCTCGGTCCCGATGCCGTCATGCGTCCTTTTGCGACCACTTTGCCTCGCTCCGTATCATACATTTCGTAGTTATAAGAGATCCCTGTTTGTAAACCTGAGATTGTGATCGGTCCGTCAGCGGGTTGATACACCACATATTGACACCCCGGCTTCGCCAGGCAAAAACGCGTCGATGCCAGATCTTCTCGTGGAGCGACGTTGACCAGATCCAGTTTATCTGCATACTCGACCGCTTTGCCGACGTTTCGCCGCGCTCGTTGCCATTCGGGGTTTTCAGCGCCTGGATTTTCAAAGGGCTTGTCGTAAAGATCAAAGTGGTATCCTCTGGTCAAGGCGCTCCATACATAACCCACATCATTGCTTCCCGGTGCGCCATGGTCGGTATCGACAATCCCCGGTTTGCCGGAATGGTTGGGCGGAGGATCTTTCTTTTTGAAACGTCTCGACTGCCAACTGCCCGCGGCAGCGAAACAATCCGCCGGGCTCTTGACCACAGGATCTCTACCCATTTGTTTCCATCCGCCGGTGCGCGTCCGTCCTCCGGCCGACATCAAAACAAGGTGCTGCTTGGGTTTGGTCTTCTCGTAGCGGTGGATAAAGTCGATCATTTCGTATTGCCATTGCGGCGCATATAACTCATTCGCAATCTCATAAAATACGTTATCCAAATCGTTGAGGGTATCCAGAACCTTGCTAACATAATCTTTCTGAAATCGGAGAACGTTCTCGTCATCGGTATAGAAAAATTCAATGCCTTTTCCGTTGCCATCCTCATCCACGTCGATGCCGTTGATGTTGTTCGCCTTGTTAAAAACGTTCCCATCCCACAGCGTTTGGGGCGGATCGCCCTCCGCCTCGCCGCCGAGAAATCCATAGACCTCGAACAGCATGATGGACACATACACCCCGGCGCCCTGCAAGTCCTCACACCGGTTTCGCATGCGCTGAAAGAACGCCTCATCAAGCCGGTTGAGATCAAACTTATCCTTCCCATCCCTGGCTTTACCGTGTCCCTTCACGCGCTCGTACGGCATCGGAAAAGCAATGGCATTGTTCACCGGCGCCATCGATCCGCTGCCTGTGCTCCATATCACCCAATTACGAAGGTAGTTGAAATTGTTCTCCTTCAGGAACTCAACATATTTATCCCAGTCCAGGAGGCGGTCGTGGTTTCTGATGAATTCTTTGTTGAATGAATTGTCCTGCAAGTCCACGAAGATCTGGTGCCCGCCGAGATAAACCGCCCGGCCCGATTCATCGGCAAACCATCGCGGATTCTCCGGGTGCACGCTCAAGACGCCCATGACCAATGACGGCATACATACGGTGAGAATGACCAGTATAATGAATCGCTGCATCTTTGATCCCTGCCAAATGTCATTTTTGCAACGGTTAAAATCTTGCTTAAACCCAAGTTCCATCACGATAACCGGGAGCGGTATAGAGCAAGGTTCCATCCGCAACGGCGTCGGAAAGTTTTCGTCTTATTTCCTTTCGCTCCGTATCGGACATGGGCTTCAACGTCCGAGCGATCAGGGCGTTGGATTCGACCACCTCCAGGGTCGGCATCCCAATCACCGCCGCGGCTACGGGCAAGGTCAGAGCATAGCGAACGAGTTGCTCGGCGCCGACACCGCCTTTTCCGATCAGTTGGTTCTGGGCGGTGGTTTTCATCGCCAACAAACCCATGCCGTGTTCGAGGGCATAGGGCGTCACATCCCGTGCGAAGTCCAGTCCCTTATAACCCCGGCGAACATTCGCGTGCGCCGGATTTTGAGGGCACATCACGCAATCGGGCCGGATGCGACGCAACGCTTCGGCGATGACCCGGCTGTCGTGCCCGGTCACGCCGATGGCCCGAATCAGTCCTTGCTCTTTCCATTTCCTGTAAACCGACAGCGCGCCGTCTTTGGCCAGGATTTTGTCGATTTCTTCGGAAGACGCCACACCGTGAAAATGCAAAACGTCAAGGTAATCCGTCTTCAAATCGTCCAACGTTTGCTCGAAATCGCGTTTGGCCGTTTCCGCATCGCGCGCCTGGAGCTTGGTCGAAAGAAAAATCTTGTCGCGATAATTCGGCGTGAGAAAACGACCGTAACGCAGATGGCTTTCCCGAACATCCCCCGTCATGTAGGAGTACCCCGTATCGAAATAGTTCACTCCCAGCTCGACGGCGCGATGGATCATTCGCTCGGCGACGTCAAGATTCTTTTGCGTTAAGTATCGCGATCCGCCGCCGAAACCAACGATAGAAATCATCCATCCCATTTTCCCGAGGGGCCGGAGCGGCATCGTCGATGTTTGAGGTGTCCGGGCCGCGAGCGTCCTGGCATTCAGCGCGAGCAATCCCGCCCCGGCGGTGGTTGCGGCGATAAACTTCCGGCGATTCATATCGGCGTGCATAACCATTCTCCTATTGTACAGGTCCCTAAAACATTCCAGAACTTACAGTGATTCCAGGGTCATCATAACGTGTTTTGACAAAAATATCCAACCCTCTCCTTGTCAAAGGTCGCTTTCATTCCCCGAAGAACGAACGCGTTATCTCTATGCTCATTCTCCGTCTAATAAGCCGTAAACGCGACGGCGCCATAATCTTCCACACGGGCAATCAGCCCTCACGCCCTGCAAAGGAAACGACTTCCCCTCGCCCTCCGCCTTGCAGGGGCTCTCTACGCTTGCATCGCCGGCCCAAATATGGTAGAATTGTCTTGGATGAATGTCGGGTGATTCATCATACTCAAAATGAAAAGCGGGTTTGAACAAACCGCCTTTGACGTGGAAGTGAAAGGAGAATGGGCATGCGCAAACACAGAGGATTTACTTTAATCGAGCTCTTGGTTGTTATCGCGATCATCGCCCTGCTTTTGGCGATCCTGATGCCGGCCCTGCAGCGCGTCAGGAAACAGGCCAGAGGGGTGGTTTGCCAGTAGACTCTCCAGCCATGTGGCAC
>CAYZAT010000280.1:0-4959 GCA_964476475.1 uncultured Pirellulales bacterium | reverse complement strand
AACTCTCAAGCTTTTTCTAACTTGTTGGAAAAATTGTTAAGATTTGTTGGTAAGCAAACTCAGTAGTATATACGAAACGATTAATTGTTGAACGATGCGGGTCAGTCGTCATCGCTGTCTGTGGCGAGGTATTCCCGTTGGCCCTCGCTGGCGTAGGCCGGCTCCGACTCCGGCTCGTGGTGCTCCGCTTCAGGCTCAGACAGATCTGAATACCCCGCTTCGGCGTCCGCGTCCATCTGGTCACGGATACGCTCGTATTCCTCCAGCGTGATCATCACTTCCCTGGCCTGAGAGCCTTTGTACTCGCCGAGAATTCCCGATGCGGCCATTAGCTCGATGATCCTGGATGCGCGGGCGTAGCCGATGCTGAGCCTTCGCTGGAGTAGCGACACGCTTCCCCGCTTGGTCTCCAGAACAATCCGAACCGCATCGTCGAAGAGCTCGTCCCTGGACATCTCGGAGGTATCGACGGTTTTAAGTCGCGTCAGTTCCGGATGGAATTGCGGCTGGGCAACTTCCTTGAGATGCTTGACAATGCGTTTGATCTCGCCGTCATCGATGAACGTGCCCTGGGCGCGAATCAGATCGCTCGTGCCGGGCTTGAGGAACAGCATGTCGCCCTCTCCGAGCAGGGTCTCGGCGCCGTTCTGGTCGAGGATAATCCGGCTGTCCATCCTCGCGGCCACGCGAAAACCGACCCGCGTCGGCATATTCGATTTGATCAGGCCGGTGACGACCGTCGCCTGGGGCCGCTGCGTCGCTAAGACGATATGAATCCCCACCGCCCGGCTCTTCTGCGCCAAACGAACGATATAGCCTTCGATTTCCTTCGCCGCCGTCATCATCAGGTCGGCCAGCTCGTCGATCACGATCACGATGTAGGGCAGTTTCTTGGGAATCTTCGCTTCTTCTTCCTCGTTGCTCGGATTGAACCGCTTGGCAATTTCCTCCTCGCCGAGCTTGTTGAACTCCGCAATGTTCTTGACCCTCGCTTCGGCCAGCAGGGCATAACGCTCATCCATCTTCACCGTCGCCCATTCGAGGATCTGAACGGCCATGTTCGTCTCGGTCACAATCGGGCACATCAGGTGCGGAATCGTATTAAAGGCCGTCATCTCGACCATCTTCGGGTCGATCAGAATCATCTTGACCTCGTCCGGCCGCTTCGTCAGCAGCACGCCCACGATGATACTGTTGATGCACACACTCTTGCCCGAGCCGGTCGTGCCGGCGATCAGCATGTGCGGCATCTTGGTCAGGTCCGAAACGAGCGCCTCGCCCGACGAATCCTTGCCTAAGTAAAGCGGGATATGCATCTTCTGCGGCTTGCTGCCGGCCAGCTCGATCATATTCTTGATGCGGACCTTTTCCTTCTCGCTGTTCGGCACCTCGATGCCGATCGTGTGCTTGCCCGGCAACGGCGCCACGACGCGAACCGCCCCGACGCCCAGCGCCCGGGCCATGTCATTGGCCAGCGACGAGATATGACTGACCTTGACCCCCGCCGCCAGCTCAAGCTCGAACATCGTCACCACCGGACCGGTCTCCGCGGCCACGACCTTCGCGTTCACATTGAATTCCGAGAGCAACTGCTCCAGGGCGCTGGCCTTGGCCTTGACCACCTTCTCCTGCACCGCGGCATACCCATATTCCGCCTCGGCCAGTAAATCCAACGGCGGCAACTGGTAATCTTCGTAAGAAGGTTGAACGAACACCCCCTGGGCCCCGGAGGCTTTCGACCGCTTTTTCTTTTTTTCTTCGACCCGTCTTACCGGAATGGCGCTCGGTTCTTTCGACTTGGGCGAAGGATCCTGTTCCTCGATGGCAAAACTTGGGGACGCCGCCTTTTGCTTTTTTCGTTTCGTCTTCTCCGCCTTCATCGCAATGGATTTTTGCCGGGCGCTGAGTTCCCGCCATATCTCATTGAGGACTTTCGAGTGCTCTTTCGCCGCCGACCAGGCCGGAACCGCCACGCCCATCGTCTTACCGGCCGCAAAACCGAAACCGCGCGCGACCATAACAACGAAGCTGTCGGCCAACAAAACCCCTCCGACGATCCAGACCGCCAGCGTCAAAATAAAAGTACCCACCGAGGCAAAGTGGTTGTGTAACAACTTGGCGATGCCCATGCCCAAGACGCCGCCGGCCGGGAAGTCGAACCGCCACTCGGGCCAGAGGCACTGGATGCTGATCGAGGCCGCTATTGTCAGCAGACCCAGGCCAACTGATCGGAGCACCGGCTGATCGATCGGCCGTTGAGCAATTTTGATCCCAAGAAAGCAGATCGTCACGGCCAGGGTAATAAACACCCCCGGCCCGATGTAATAGAGCAGATAATACCCGCAAAAAGCACCAATCGAGCCGCACCAGTTTTGGACTTGCGCGTTGTGCGGATAAACGAACTTGCTGGGCCAATCCCCGTTATCGAAACTCAGGCAACTGCATATGAGAAACAGGCAGACACCGATCCCGAGGCAGCTTAACGCCGTCCGGATGATGGAATCCCGATGCGGCGAGGGTTTTCGTTTAGACGTTCTTTTTTTATATGTTTTCTTCTTTTTCACCCTGTAGATCCGGCTTTAACGGTTTCATTTTCATTCCACGGTTCTTAATCCCCGTCCACATCCTTCCGCCGGGAATCCACCTCCGATTATTTGCAATGTCCTATAACATACACGCTATCAAGGCGTTCGCAAACTTCGACGTTTTTCAACACCTCCAACACAACAACACCAAAGCGCCATGCTTGAGATCATCGTCAGTAGCCCGTTGCAGACGGAGACATACCTATACACTTAACATATCGGCATGTTTTCGCGTTTTTCTACAGAATTCGTCAGGTCCGCCACTATATGGTGGAATGTTGGAATATTGAAAACCAACCCATTATTCCATCATTAAATATTTCCTGCGTGGAATCCAAAGTCTCGCTACCTTTCCCAAAATATTACCGGACACTTTTCTATCGAAATTCTAAACAAGATTGAAGTCTTCGACAATAATCTGCTGGTGATTGAGTCCCAGAGCCTTAAATTGATTAATCAGCGAAACGACCATGGGCGAAGGTCCACAAAGAAAAACATATTTGTCTCTCACGCCCGTCGCGATCTGACGGTCTATATACTGAGCCGTGATCCGACCCTGCTGAGAACTGAGGTATAACTCGTAATGATGCCCCCGATGCTCAAAAGCCTTGAAACCGTGGAAATGGCTCATAATCACTTCCTGCCGGATGTCCCGGTCGAAACTGGCTTCCTCTTTTGTCCGGCACACATAGAAGAGATTCACCCGCGGGCTCTGCCATGTCTTGATAATCTCGGGATGCAGATGCGTTAGTTTCTCCGGTACCGCCTGCGTATCGTAGCGTTCTTCTGAATGGAGGGCCACGTGCCACATACCGATAAACGGGGTAATGCCAATGCCTGCTCCAATAAATACGCAATCCCGCTCGGCGAATAAGAACTTCTCACTGAAGTGGCCGTACGGTCCATAAACCGTAACACGATCGTCGTTTTCCAGGATATCGAGCGTCCGTGTATGGTCTCCTATTTGCCTGATACCCAGTTTGAATTCGGCGCCGAGATTGTAGCCACAGGCGATGGAGTAGGGATGGGGTTCAGGCGTGATCCCTTTTTTATGAATCACGAGATAGACGAACTGGCTCGGTTTGAAATCCATCTTTGTACGAAGAGGAGAAAAGGTCACATGTATAATTTGATCCATTTTTTCGACGCCGGACACGATGTATTGAAAATGACGCCCCAGGAAACGATATAGAAAACGGATATACACAAAGCCGGCTAATGCCAATGCCAGCAGGCTATACAACCATATTCGCAGAAGCGGATAGTGTGCTACGTCCGCATCGACGAATACGATATGAAGAATCACGATAGGCATGACCAGCCCAAACCATTCATGCGTTCTTTTCCATAGGTGGTAAGGCAATTTTCTCAAAAGAGTTAATACGATTAAGACGGCGAAAAGTAATAGTGCTACCACCCCGATGTTTTGTCCCCATACGTAGGAATCTCCCTTGGGCGTCTGAAACCACATCGCTTTTAGAAAGTCGCGCACATGGGGAAGTTTGTCCATCGCGAGAAACAGCGGATGGAATAGTATGATGAAGAAGGCCCATTTACCGATCCGTTTGTGCATCTGATAGACCTTGTCCAGACCCCCAAGCCAGTTTTCTAAGAGGCGCGCCCGCGTTGAGAGTAGGATGCTCGCGCACATTAAAACAGTGGCCGTAAGGGAAGCGGACTTTGCGACGTATTTGTATGGATTGGTGAACCAATCGTGATAATACCATTTGCTGGTGAGCCATAAGGCTAACGTAATACAGATCATCAGTATGATGGGTTTGTTATTCAGATGTGTTTTTGACGTTGTTAACATTTAAAGATGATATGCCTAAAATGGCAATATTGTCCAGGCTAAAATCAAGTGGGTGATTGACTGTTATTATCGGCCTCCAGACAATGGACCGCCTATCAGCCGGCCATAATAACCTGTAATCTATACAGACACAAAGCAGCTCATTCGTTTCCTAGGAATTTGGCCTTGACAACCGGGAGTACCTTATTGAAAATCGCATATTAGTTAATCCGGAGTTCACATCATTTGTAAAAATGAATTGATTACAGTATGAGAGAAAAGAAGGCTAAAGCATTTTGGATTGGAATCCTTGTGTTTTATGCCATTGCGGTTTGCACTGCTATTATCCTCGACATTGCGTTACATTGGGGATTGATTGTAGGTCTGAAGATTCTTGCTACTATCCATATCCTGCTTGTTTTTTGTGTTGTGACCTCCTTAGCTACGAAGCGAAAACAAGACTAAAGCAATCGTATGATCCGTGGGCGGGATAATAGGGACGGAACCTATGATTATGGTTATGAAGATCACGGAAGATAGGGTGCGTCCGTCAATAATACTATGATCCAATAATACTATGTG
>CAYZAT010000279.1:0-4966 GCA_964476475.1 uncultured Pirellulales bacterium | reverse complement strand
TGTCGGCAGATCGGCGATGCGCTCGCCAAGGTCATCAAAGCGTATGAACCACGGGCTTCCAGCCCGTGAAAAACATGGCCAGGATGGCCATGCTACGAAATTTAGAGGAAGGAGTTGTCACTATGTCCGCAAAGATCAAATGGGGCGTCATCGGATCCGGTGGAATCGCCAGACGAAGAACCATTCCGGAGGGAATGACCAAAGCTCCCAATGCCGAGTTGGCTGTCGTTTTCGATATCGATCTGCAGGCTAACGCCGAAATCGCCAGAGAGCATAACGCTAAACAAGCGACATCGATTAATGAATTGCTCGAAACGGATTGCAATGCCGTCTATATCGCCACACCCGCCAACGCTCATGCGGAACACGTTCGAGCGTGCGCCGAAGCCGGCAAGCATGTCCTTTGCGAGAAGCCACTCGGCATGACGGTGGCCGAGGCGGAAGAAATGATCGAGCTATGCCGACAAAAAGGCGTCAAGCTCGGCTGCGCATTTATGATGCGTTTCGTCGCCCAGCATCGCAAAGCCTTCGAGCTCCTCCGGGAAGGTAAGCTCGGCCGGCCCGTTTATGCCAGGACCCAGCTTTCCTGTTGGTATCCGCCAATCGAAGGCGCTTGGCGCCAGAATCCTGATATGGGGGGCGGCGGCGCCCTGATCGACATGGGGGGGCATTGCATCGACTTGCTGGAGATGTTCTTCGGTCGCGTTGTCAAAGTCAGTTGCTTCATTAATAAGACCATCCACGATTACACATCGGAAGACAGTGCCACGGCGATGCTCTTCTTCGAGAACGGCGCCCTCGCCACCGTCGATACCTTTTTCTGTATTCCCGACAACAGCAGCAAAAACGTGCTCGAACTGTACGGCTCGAAAGGTTCCATCTTAGCTAAAGGCACCATCAGCCAGGGCCCCGCGGGGCAGATGACAGCCTTTCTCGAACAAAGGGACGAGCAGTACGATGCCCGACAAGCCCGTGCGGAAGGTCAGGGGATATCAATCGATCCCGCGCCCGTCAACACGTACCAGGCCGAAATCGAGGGATTCAGCCAGGCGATCATTGAGAAGCGCGAGCCGGCCATTAGCGGCGAGCTCGGTCTGCGAAGCCAAAAGATCCTGACCGCCTGCTACGAATCCGCCCGGTTGGGCAAAGCCGTCGAGATCGATTGAAACGATGGATTTCACAGACATCATCACTGATAACACGCTCCGGGCCATTCGCTTTGAACGGCCGGAGTATATCCCGATGATCTTCTGGATCAACCCGGCGTGCTGGCACCATTATCCACACGATCTCTTGTTCGAGCTGATGGACGAACATCCGCTTTTGTTCCCGGATTTTAACAGCGAAAATAAAACGGCGCCGGACCTGGCTCCCTGGGAGCGTGCCGGTGCACCTTATACGGATACCTGGGGTTGCGTCTGGGAGACGACTGACGACGGCATCACAGGCTCGGTGACACAACACCCCTTGAAGGACTGGGACGCCTTCCGGGATTTTACACCGCCCGACCCGGCACAAACGAATGGCATGGCGGCTATCGACTGGTCCGCGATCAAAGCCAAAATCCAAAACGCCGAAACAGAAGGCAAACACGCCGCCGGAAGTCTTGAGCATGGCCATGCCTTCCTGAGACTCAGCTACCTGCGGGGATACGAGAACCTCCTGTTCGATATGGCGGATGGGGATAAGCGGCTCTTCCGACTGATCGAAATGGTCGAGTCGTTTAGCCTCGGAATCGTACGTCGTTATGTCGATTCCGGCGTGGCCATGATGCGCTATCCGGAGGATCTCGGCATGCAGATCGGCCCGATGCTCTCGCCGGAACAATTCAGGACATACATCAAACCCTTGTACGAGCACGTCATGGCCCCGGCTCGCGACGCCGGATGCCTGATCCACATGCACTCCGACGGGGACATTCGCGACCTGGCCGCCGACCTTACCGACAGCGGCGTCGATGCACTGAATTTGCAGGATCTCGTCAATGGAATCGACTGGATCGAAGCGAACCTCAAAGGGCGCATCTGTATTGACCTGGATATCGACCGCCAGCAAGTCACCCGCTTCGGCACGCCGGGGCAAATCGACGAACTGCTTCGCCGGGAAGTTCAGCAACTTGGCAGTCCCGAAGGCGGTCTGATGATGATCTTCGGACTCTACCCCGGCGTCCCCGTCGAAAACGTCAAGGCGCTTATGGAGGCGATGGAAAAATATGCTGCTTTCTATTCTTAGCATTTTGGTTTATGATGATTCTTATTGTCTGAATGATACTTATAACCTTGGCACAACGAGTTCTGAAAAATTGGAGGTTAGGCATATATAAAGGAGACCGAATATGAAGAAGCTTGGTGCAGCCATTATTGGATGCGGCTGGGTAGCCGAAGAATACGTCAAGGCCTTCGAGAATGACGAGCGGTCCGAGGTGCGGACCCTGGTGAGCCGGAACGCCGCCAACGCCGAACGGTATAAAGAGCGGTACGACCTGAACTGCACGATTGAAACCGACGCCGCCAGGATGCTCGAACAAAAGGACGTCGATCTCGTCGCGGTGTGCACGCCGCATAACGTGCATACGGAATACGTCGTCGCCGCGGCGGAAGCTGGCAAGCACGTCATCATCGAAAAGCCCCCGGCACTGACGCCGGAAGACGTGCTCAAACAACGCAACGCCGTCAAAAAAAATAACGTCAAAACCGTCGTCAGTTTCGTGCTGCACTGGAATCCGTTGTTGATAGCCATCGACCACCTCATCGAGCAAGGGGCGTTCGGCGACATCTTCATGGTCGAGGTCGATTATCTCCACCGCATATGGGATCTCAAATGGTACGGCAGCCTGGAAAAGAGCGGCACCGCCCTCCAGACCGCCGGATGTCACGCGGTGGACGCCATGCGATGGTTCGCCCGCACGCCCGTCGAGGAAGTATCCGCCTACCAGGTCAAGGGCGGCAATCCCGCCGACTACCCCGGCACGATCTCCATCAACGTCAAATTCGAGGACGGCAAGATCGGGCGCAGCACGACCACGTTCGACGCGACGATGCCGTACCGCTTCAATATCGGCATCTACGGCACCGAAGGCACGCTCCGCAACGACGAGCTGTACGCCCCGAAGCTCTTCCCCGGCCAGAACGACTTTCTCAAAATCCCATGCATCCTCCCCGACAGCGGCGATGTCGCCCACCATCCGTTCCAGGGCGAGGTCACCCATTTTCTTGACTGCATCCTCAATGACGAGCGGCCCTACCCCGACTTGGACGACGCGGCCAGAACCCAGGCCGTCTGCTTCGCCGCCGACCGCTCCGCCGAGTCCGGCAAACCCGTACCCCTGAGCGAGTTCAAGGAGCTACTCTGACAGAGGGCGGACCACAGACATCAGACTCCAGACCTCCGACGAGGAATCTACCTCTTTTGGGGTAGATTGGCTTTGTTTTTCAAATTTTCGGATTTCGAGTTTAGTGCTTCGGATTTCCGGCCGGAGGCCGGCAATTGGGTTTGTTTTTGTCGATTCGTAGCCGGAAATCGACCTGAATGAGCGTAAAATCAGTAAAAAAATAGCACGGATGTGTAAAGATTAGTGAAAAAATGTATAAATTTGTAAATAATTGTAAAAAAATTGGCATAAACATACCTTGTCATGAGTCCTTAATGTTTAGGATTTAGAGCTTCGGATTTCCGGCCGAAGGCCGGCCAATTGGCTTTGTTTTTTCAAGTGGATCCATAGCCACGAAGACACAAAGTCACAAAAGAGCAAAGATGTCATTGCGAGGCCCGAAGGGCCGCGGCAATTTCGATGTTGCCGACAATTGGGTTTGTTTTTACAAATAAACCACGAATAAACACTTTTTCTTTTTTTTTGTCCGACACGGTTCTGTACGGTTTTAAAACTTCGATATTCATTATTCAATACCTGATCTCCTCCTCCTTCTTCTGTCTCCGGTATCCTATTAAAATGTTAGATATCTATTATACGAATTATGTGCCTGTTTGTCAATGAAATTATAGAAATACTCCGCTGTCGAGCCCAAATGAATGCGAATATTTGTAGGGTGGCGGCTTGCCCCACCGAAAGATTTAATATTTAAGACTCGACCCCGGTCTGTTCCTCCACCGAAAGATTTAATATTTAAGACTCGACCCCGGTCTGTTCCTTCTTAAGAAAACTGCTTTCGAAACTCATTTCATAAGGGCTGATCCCGTGTCCCGCCCTAAAGTACTATTTCCAGGGCTGACCCCGCGTCTTCCCCTTTTGTCAAATGAAATATTATATTGAACCGCGGATTTCGCGGCCATATGGTGGGTGGCGGCTTGCCCCACCAAAACGTAGGATGGGCAGATTCTCTGCCCATGCTGATCTTCGAACAACATACGGCATGGGCAATCAAGTTGCCCATCCTACAGGCCTTAGCGTTACTGTCATTGCGAAGGAGCGAAGCGACTGAGGCAATCCCATACGTCCGCAACCGAAAGATGACCACGGCCACATTCTGTGCCTTCGCAATGGATATAATCTTAGTTATGAACAAGCGCGTCTATATGGAAGATGAAGGTATTCGGCCGTGCGCGATGTGCGGAAGAAAATCTCCGCCGAGTTCGACAACGATCCGCAAAAGCTTGTCGAACACGATATCGCCGAACAAGAGAAACATCGGGACCGTCTGCTCCGACCGGCGGCTATTCAACAAAGAAGCAAGCCCGACCCCTAAACCCAAAGCCTGACCCCGTTGCTCGCTCTTTCGATTGACTGCTCCTTGAACTATCTTGATAAGCCAATATTTGATTATTAAGCCCTTTTGAAACTTATTTACTAAGGGCTGGTACTTTACCGAGAGTCTCATGAAGGGGAAGCGAGTGAGCCTTTAGGCGCGCTCGCGAAGCGTTCCCTTCTGAGACTCTCGGGACTTTACGAATAAGGTGTGAAGTTCCGATCTTTTTGATGACAGCCATCGGGCACGAGGCCCGTGGCACA
>CAYZAT010000278.1:0-5009 GCA_964476475.1 uncultured Pirellulales bacterium | reverse complement strand
ATGCTGGATATTTACCTGTCCAGCATCAGCAACCGAATGAACGCCGTGATGAAGGTTCTGACGATTATCGCCACGATCTTTATCCCGCTGACCTTTGTGGCGGGCATTTACGGCATGAATTTCGAGCATATGCCGGAGTTGAAGTGGCAGTATGGTTATGCCGCGGTCTGGCTGGTTATGATTGTCGCGGCCGGATTGATGGTTCTCTATTTTAAGAAAAAGAAATGGCTGTAGAATAATACCTATCGACTTTCGTCAAAGCTTGCCCTGAGCTTGTCGAACGGGGTGAAGACAAGGCAAAGAAAAGACATATTTCGAGGCTTCGGTTATGGGTGCTCTTCTTTTTATTATTGTGTTGATTGCGTCGTTTATTATTGTGAGGATCGGAGCGGTGGCGTTCCAGTTGACGGGGCTGGAATGGTCGTTGGCCAAGTTCCAGTCGCTCTCATGTTTTAGCGGGACCGGCTTCACGACCAAAGAATCCGAGCTGATTACCGGCGACCCGCGCCGTCGCCGGATCGCGTCGATTCTCATCGTGCTGGGGAATGCCGGACTGGTCACGATGATTGCATCAGCCGCGAGCGCCCTGGATCCCAATCAGATTTTGATTGCGCGATTTTCGGAATCACTCCTGCCGGTTTCCATTCCAGATCCAATAGTCCCCTGGATTAACCTGGCCGTTATTATTCTGGGGTTCTTGATCATCTATAAGATTTCGACCAACAAAAGAATTGCATTTAAGCTGACGCGTTATGTGAGAACCAAGGCCCGAAAGAAAGAGTTTTTTAAGCCGGTGTCCTTTGAAGAGTTGCTTCTTTTAACCGGAGGCTATGGCATCTCCAGAATCGATGTATGTGATAACGATCCGTTGAATAACAAACCCCTTGCCGAGTCCGGCCTTAGAAAAAGTGATATTACCGTATTGGCCATTGTTCGCGATAATGCGACCACACCTAATCCCCCGGCGGATATGACGATCCAACAAGGTGATGAGTTGGTCGTCTTCGGTAAACTGGAAAATATACGCAACAAAATGTGCAACATATGAGCAGCAGTACTTTTTTGAAGGGGCTCCTGGATGCTGGCTTCCGTTTTCTATGCTTGGTTTGCTTTACCCTTCCTGATTTTTCTGGCGCGCGTCGTCGATGTGAGCATGGGAACGATCCGGGTCATCTTCGTTTCGAGAGGGCTGAAATATTTTGCCCCGATTGTTGGATTTTTTGAGGTTCTGATCTGGCTCCTGGCGATTGGGCAAATCATGAAGAATCTGTCCAATCCCATGTGCTATATCGCCTACGCCGGCGGCTTTGCCTTAGGAAACTATGTCGGTATCACCATCGCGGATAAGTTAAGTCTTGGCGTCGTTTTGATCCGGGTGGTGACCGCGAAGGACGCCTTGCCCCTCGTCGAACGTTTGAAAGAGCAGGGCTACGGCGTCACGAGCGTCGATGGGCACGGTACGGTGGGAGAAGTGAAAGTTGTTTTTACCATTGCCAAACGCCGGGAGGTTCCCAACATCGTTGAACTCATCAAGACGTTCAATCCGCACGCCTTCTATTCCATCGAGGAAGTGGGCTTCGTGCAAAAAGGCATATTCCCAATGCGGGAATCCTGGCGAGACTCGCATCGCGTAAAAATCCTCAAACCCTTTCGTAAGGGCAAGTAACCCGGAATCCCGCCGATCTGCAAAGTTAACGGCACAGTTGCTTCTAACTGAACTTTTGCAAAACTCTTGTTTTAAGTTGAGAAATCCTGATCCCACAACGGTTAAGCGCTAAGCCGCTCTAAAACCACGTTTTGCATGAGGTCTGGATTGCCGTCGGTGTCGGCGAAGAGTCTGAATTGAGCCATGGCCTGGTTGACGAACATGGCGATACCGTCGATGGTTTTGGCGCCTTTGTCGTTCGCTTGCCTGAGTAACAGCGTTTGGGCGGGATTGTACACAGTATCGAAGACCGCCATATTGTCGTTCAAAGCTTCTGTCGGGACGGGTGTAGCCTCAATTTTCGGGTGCATCCCGATGCTCGTACAGTTGACGATTAATTTAGCGTCCATATTTTGCACGTCATCGAGCGGTGCGAATTCACAGTTAAATTCCGTCGCAAGCTTCTCCGCCTTTTCTAACGTGCGGTTGTAGATTTTGATTGTCGCGCCCGCGTCACTAAGTCCGGCCACGATGGCCCGCGACACGCCGCCGGCGCCGACGACGGCGACCGGCAAAGCCGTCAGGTCGGCTCGCGTGATACCCATCCCGGCCGTAATTGCGTCCAGGGCGCCGGCGTAGTCGGTATTGTACGCGGCCAGTTTTCCGTTCGGGCCGATGAGCAGGGTGTTGGCCGCGCCGATCTTTTTCGCTAACGGTTCAACGTACCCTTGATTAGTCTCTACGTACTCGAGGGCGCTGTGCTTGTGCGGAATGGTGACGCTGAAGCCGTGGAAGTGCAGCCATGGACGCAACCGGGCATTAATGATAAATGTATCAAATTCAAGCGATCCGCCCTTGACCAGCAGCGGTAGGTAGAGTTTGTTCATCCCCTTTTCGGCAAAGCACGCATTGTGGATCGCGGGGCTGAGCGAATGGCCAACCGGATCGGCGATGACGCCGAACAGCTCGGTGTCTGCGGTAATATCGCTACAACGATACAGTTTCTTGAACTGTTGAACGGTTAACTGGCCCGGCGCCGTTGCCTTCTGCTCGTCGATGCTCGCAAACGTGAGAAAGCCGCCGATCTTTTTGGCAAGAATTCGACTGATCAATCCGGCCTCGCCCATACATAAGGCAATACAGTCGCTCTCGGCTTGATTCAGCAAATCGAAAGCCTCGAAGCAATCGTTGATATGATTGGCGGTATAGACCAGCTTGGGAATCGCCTCAGGACAGATATCCGTGATCTCATGAAAGAGCTTAACAATATTGTCGAATTTCGTCTCGAAATTGTGGGCGGACAGAATCAGTCGGGCTTTTGAATTTTGCGATAGCACCTGTTGTATTGGTTCCCGAATTTCAGGAGACCGGAAGTTTTCATATTCGACATCGATGAATTCCGCCCCGGCTTTCAACGCCGCGATGAGGACTTCGACACGCAACATCAGCGGATAATCGATGACCCCGCCTTCTCGCCGGTCGCGGCAGGTGACAATCACAGGTAATGGTCTCTCACCCGTTCTTCTTGTCTCGGCAATCAATCGTTCGACAAGGTCGGTCGACAGATTTTCAAGGTAATCGACTCTCAATTCGATGATATCCGCCCCGGCGGCTCGCGCCGATTGGATTTGCCGTCTGGCCTCATCCGTATTCTTCGCGGCTATCGGTACAGCTAATTGCGTCTCCATAAATCGAGATATATAGCAGCAGTACCCTCTGAAGGCAAGAACAAAAACACCCAAGCCTCACGTCCTGGGGTCAATTTCCGGCCAATGTGCGTAAATCGCCTTCGTACTTTTCATAGATCCGCTGGAACGCAGCGCGGCAACCGTGCCTGCATCTCCAGATGAGTCATTTGTCTTCGATCATGTGTACTTTTACTATTTTGTCTCTGAACGACCGACCGTCTATGAATAGGACGGTTCGATGGTGATTTTTTTACCTTAAAACATAGGCTTTTTCACGAAAATAGCGATTTCACCCAAAAAGGCAGATTTTTTTCGTAGCAAAAGCTTGCTGAAGCGAACTCATATAGTAGTATTGCGACGTGCATTGATAGATTGTTGATTGTGTATGAACTAAGGAAGTGTTTTATTTGGGGATGTGAGGGTCAGGAGCCATTTGACGCACAGCGTGTGGCGAGGTTTGTGTTTGTTAATACGAAAGGAGATGTGATGAAATGTCCAGGAGGTTGGGCCACGACTGCTTCATGAGGAAGTCGAGGGACCTGCGTTTGGATACATCGCGGATAGCTTAATCAGTCTGCGCCCCGGCGGAGTCTGTTCCAAACGTAGGTGATCGTGCGATCATCGAGTCGTCTGTTCGCAGGACGGCCTAAGACAACCGAGAACGCCTGGAAGGAAACGTTCATCAGTCTCACAATCGTAGTGAGACGTTTTTGTAGGTTTCGAGAAATTTGTTGATTTGAATTTTGGACGGTCAAAGGTGTTGAGGAGAATGACCGATCCACATTCAGGGAGGTTCACCGATGAAAGTCATACCTGTTTTATGTGCCCTTTGTGTCTGTGCAGGCTGTATGAATCAAACGAAGATCGACCGGGCCTTGGCCGAATTGCCCCCCTACATGCGTGAGAATATCGGCCCGGTCAAATATGAGCCGCTGTCTCCATTGAGCCTCATTCTTGCCGGACAGGTTGGCGAAACGGATCCGACGGCAACCATCTACCTCTATGCCCTGGCGGATGAAGACGTGCTAAAACATGAAGCGTTTCACAGCTTCGAGCTGTTATCCATGCACAATCGCCCCATGGAGTGGCAGAACTACTGTATGTGCATGGGCAATACAGACGTCAATCTATCCGCACACCTGGCGTTGCTTTTGCCGGTTCCTCCGCAATGGATTCCGTCGAATTCGTCAGGGACGCTCTACGGCGAGATGAATCACTTCGAGGACGGTGCCGAAGTCTTTGTGCACCACCGGCCCGAAAGGAAATGGGATTGCGTTTGTCGCTTTGCCAACGGCATACCGCAGAATGAATCGTACATCCAATCAAATGTTGTTGAAGGAAAACCAACGAGTACGACGACGTTAGCCCTGATTCGACGCGATTTCCATGATATGGCTTCATCTTATCATGGACCGAACATCGCCGATAGGGAGCCAACGGATCCGACGGTTTTATCGATAATCCGGCGCCGTTTCCATGATCTGGCTTTGTCTGACAAAACCACCGTAAACCCGAGCGAGAGCGGTTCGGTCACAAACAAAGACGCCCAAACAAACGTATTTGAGTAATATGTCGATGCTCATAGATACAGTTGGAAGGCAATGAATTTCACATAACCGGCCTGCTTGTCGAACGATTTGATGGTCGGAAACCTTGCACACCTGCGGCAAATACGT
>CAYZAT010000277.1:0-5072 GCA_964476475.1 uncultured Pirellulales bacterium | reverse complement strand
TGAAATCTTTCCAGGAGACCTCAATCCCCCAAATAAGCCCAAACAATCTCCGCCAGCAATTGTCAGATGAGATATGGTATAACCATTGCCACTAAAGACACCGGTGAAAGGAACACCCCAAAAGAATGAATGTGTATCCGGAGCCTCATCAGGGGCAATCACAGCCCTGTTGAAAATCTTGCGACCAGGAAGATTCGGATCCAGGTCAATATCGGTGATTAGGATGAAGTGCTTGTCGTAATCTTCTGGACTGTTGCTAAGCAACATCAAGTCTTCTGCCGTAGCAATCTGATACGGATTGTTCGTCTCTCCGGTTCCGCCGCTGTATTTAGTAACAGATTGATCAGAGAGCGACTTGCTCGCTTCAGACGTGCCACCGTAAGCGCCCATATTGACAACGCCGCCGCTCGGCAATGGCTCAGAAGCCACCGGACTATTCGGATCCCCGGCGTCGATACACGGACTGGTCACATCATCGACGATCCAGCTTCCGGAGATTGAATCCCACCGACCAGCCTGTGACTTCAGATGGAAATCACCCTCAACCCAGACATCATCCGAAGGATCACGGGTTCCCTTGTTGTCCCAGTAACTGAGACGAGCAAAAAGTGGATCCATATCAATATTGCCTTCGCCCCAGATGACGGCTTCACAAGGATCGAAGACGCCTGCTTCAGTAACGCAGATATTGCAGTATGAAATGTGTATTATGGAACCACGGTAGTTCCATATTTCTTGATCACCATCCATGAGAATGCTGTTGATGAGTTGAACTTCAGTTACATACTCATCGTCTGGAGTAGCCATGGAAGCTATGGCATTTCCTTCTTCCGCGGAATTGTCAACAAACGTGCAGTTGGTCAAGATCGGATTAGCTACAATATTGCAGAGCCCGCCACCCAATCCACTCGCTGAGTTTCGGTTGAAGATACAGTGGGTTACAGGTGGTTTGCTATATACATTGTTATACTCCATGCCCCCACCGTTGCGCGCAGTGTTTCCGATGAAAGTACAATGGATCACAACGGGCCTACCATGGCTATTGGACATCCCACCACCACTTCCCTCCCGTAGCATTACTGAATTTCCACTGAATGTGCAGTAACTAACGACGGATTCGCTCTCCACATTACATATCCCACCACCGAATCGTGCCGAGTTTTTATTAAATGTACAGTTTGTCACGGTTGGATGGCTCCGATAGTTGAACATTCCACCGCCCCGATCAAAACCATAGTTACCGCGAAATGTGCAGTTGACTACTGTTGGATTACCAAAAGTAGTATACATCCCACCCCCACAATAATCTGGAAAGGATGAACCATCCGCATGGCCGGCACAAACGATAAAACCATCCAGGATAGCCGTTGCATCCGTTCTGCTGCCCGTCACGACGTGGTAGCTGTTCTCGGAACTGTTCGTGAAGTTCGGACCGTCATCACCGTTCAAATCACCACTCAGGATAGTCTGATATATTTTAATATCACGCGCGTCTGGATCGGGTTCACCAATGCCGGCGTAGCCACCTTTGAGAGTAGCACCGTTGATAAGCTGGAACGTCTCCTTTCGGTCGCCGGAGTTCTTCACTATAAGCTCATCCCGAATCCGAGAATACCTTTGGTCAGGCTTGTAAATACCCTGGGCGACTCGGATTTCATCGCCGGGTCGTACCTCGGTGAGAGCATCTTGGAGGCACTTATAGGCATCAATCCAGCTTGTGCCGTCATTGATCGCATCAGCATCATCATCCACATGAACGGTCTTAGCTTGGATATAAGAGCAGGTTATTGCTAAGATGAGAAACAAAGGGATTACCAACAGAAATCGTGAATTAATCGCGGCAGTCATTCTCAATCCTCCGTCCCCCATCACTCATCAATCTCGTAGCTTATGACTTTTCCCAGAACTGCTGATTTATAGCTTACCAAAAAAGGTAATCCGCGTCAAGGTTTCTTGACGCGGATTGCTTACGAGAGGGGACAGGCATCATCCTATTTCGGATGGCGTTAGCCTCGGATATAACCTCGGATACCGGCGCTGGTGGCTATGGCGCAAACGCTCGCTAAGAACATTGCACCTTTCCACTTTGAGGGATGCTCGGCATGAATCTCCGGGCTTTTTGCCAAGACCGGGCTGGATGATGTATGATTTACAGACTTTTCCGCTATAGCCTTGATATCCTCGACGTATATCACTTCTTCCGGCTTAAAGGTGTGTTTTGCGAATGTCACTTCGTTTGCAGCCGGGGTTGGTTGAGGTGTCGGTTCTTCAGTTGTTTCCTCTTCGATTTTGATGTCGCTTACGAGCACCATCTCTTCCGGCTCTAAAGGGTATTCCTCCATTAGAACATTACTCTGCGGCGGCGGAACGGATTGGGCGTCTTCCTTTTCGATCTCTGATATCTTGATCTTTTCCGCAAGGTTCAGCAAGACTCCGGCTGCTTTCGCATTCACCAAATCCTCTTTAGCGTGGATCAAAGGATCAACGGCTCGATCTACTTCACCGATACCGAGCAGTTGATAACCCAGCAGCAACTGAAGGTCTGCATCATAGCCGTATAGTTCGGTTTTTTCCGAAAGTTGGTCGATCTGATCGAGCAACTCATCTTCATCGGAATACAAGCCGCGAGGATAGAAGACGCCTTCTTCTTCGGGGCGAACCTTCGCCAGCGCTTCGCGGAGCACCTGGGCCGCCATTGGGTAGTTCTCGACGGCGATCAGCGCCTGGCTATAAGCGAAGGGAAGAATCTGATCGTCCGGAGCGAGCTCCATCGCCCTGGCAAATTTCGTCGAAGCGGTCTGATAGTTCCCCGCTTCGAAGGCCTTGACAGCTTCCTCGAAATACACATCCGCCAGTGTCGTCTGATCGGGTCCCTGTTCCTGAGCGCCGATCTGCTCGAAGATCGCCGGGTCCGCCGACTGGTCCGAGGTATCCGTGTAATAGTTGTAGGTATAGTAGTTATGGGTGGGTCCCTGAACTTCGCGAGCGACGGGGTAGTAGCCGTACCAATGATGGGGATGACAGCCGTACCAGTAGTACCGACGATAGTGATACCAGCTCGGCCAATAGCCGCCCAGGCTGACGAAGATATATTTTCGGTGATAATACGGATAGAAGTATCGCCATGAGAACCACGGACCGCGATCGTAGTGGACGATGAACCGGTACCTGGGCCATATGACACGATAACGCAACACACCGAGGTAATCTCTGTACGTATAGTCGTAGCGATTGTAATGCCTGACGTAACTCGGCCGGTCGTGGTACACGACGCGAGCCGGCCTGGCTCCATAGTACCGATGGGGCCGAAGGTGTCCATGTCGCCCGTCATGCCGATGATCCGACCCGGCCGGTCGGCCGGGACGCGCCGCGCCGCCACCGCCTCCACCTGCGGGAGGACGGGCCGTGACAACGGGCGTCGGGGCCTTTCTGTTCACTCTTCCCGATCCGGAACGAGCACTCCGGCCAACGTCTCCCTGGCGAGCCAGCGGACTCGAACCCTGTGATGGTTTGGCAGAGGCCCCTGTATCCGTCGGTCTGCGCGATCGGTTCGCCCCGATTCCGGATCCTCCCGAAACGGAAGGCTTGATCGCTCCACCGATTTCTGACGTTTTCCTGGAAGCTCGACCTCGACTGTTCGAGCTGATATTACCGCTCGTCCTCCCTGAGGAGTCCGCCGAACCGCTTCGGCTCGGGCTTCTCGTCGGTTGCGTGATTGATCCCCCGATACGGCTGCGGCTGTTTGAGCCTGTCGCCGGTTGCCTGGCTATCGTGGAGGTCGATGACTTTCTGGTGGTGATTTGCCTGCCAATTCGCGAACGTGTGTTATTGTTTGAGCCGGTGGCCGGTTGCCTGGTCGAGACTGAATTCGAGGGTCGCCGGGTTGTGACTTGACTGCCAATACGCGAACGTGTGCTGTTGTTTGAACCGGTGGCCGGCTGCCTGGTCGAGACCGAATTCGAGGGCTGCCGGGTTGTGATTTGACTGCCGATACGCGAGCGCGAGTTATTGATCGATGTACTCCCGCTTCTACTGGACTGACGCGTTATCCGGCTGGACCTGGACGTTATCGTATTCGAACGGCTCGTCGTGGGATTTCGTGTTATGGATGTTCTCGGTTGACTGGTGGACGGCGAAATCCGGGTAGAAATATTACTTCGGCTCGTAGATCTCGATGTGCTCGATCGAGTAGGAATACTGATTGAGCGCGAACTGGTCGTCGGGGTTCTGTTGGTGCCGATGGATCTGTTTGACGGCCTGGTCGTCTGCCTGCTCCTGGCGGAAATGCTCGCGCTTCGGGACGTGGTCGAGGACGGACTGCGGACGATGGGCGTGCCGACAGACCTCCGGGTGCTGATTGCCCCCCGGGAGAGGCTTGAAGAGGTGCGCGGCCGGGAAACCGTCGTCCGGCTCGGCGTGCTTCTACTGGACGTGATCGATCTGGAGCGACTCGGTGTGGAACTCCGGGTTGACGTTCTTGGAGCGCTGCTTCGACTTGGCGCTCTCGGCGCAACAGAGCGGCTTGGAGCACGTGTGACTGCACTACGAGACGACGAGCTGGGAGGCGTCGCGCTGCGACTGCTGCTGGAACTACTGCTTTTTCGCGAACTCCTCGACGCCCGGGCAGGCTCGACGGCCAATACGAACAATAAAAGAACAAGGGTGAAAAATCGAAAAACGTGTGTTCTCGAATGTTGATTCTCGAGTTGATGTCTCATTTTCCGTGCCGACATGATAGGCCTCCTTTCTTCACCAGGTATTCCCAAGGGGCCCCAAACGCCATTTTTACGACATTTGAGCGTTTCTATTAACTTTCTACTCTATCCATACGTTAAAAGGCAAGAACTCGGTGGCCGGTAACGAAATTTTTTTCTTGAGAGTAGAAACACTCAAAGTAATCAGCCCGATGTGAATAATAGACATCGGGCTGCGGTTTTCGACATTTCCTTCTGTCAGAGAGGGTAAAGAAGCTATCCTTATTGATAAATCGTAAGATAGTAAATATATCGCTCGCTCACGGCCGTTAAAATGGATAAGTGTTTAGTTCGTTTCAGAATTGTCGGCTTTTTGTA
>CAYZAT010000276.1:0-5082 GCA_964476475.1 uncultured Pirellulales bacterium | reverse complement strand
GATAGACAACGATGACCAGCCAGTCCCAGACAGTGAAGTTGCCGGCGATCTCGTCAAGCGCCTCGTCCACACCTTGCGCGGCGCACGGCGCCGCAAGCGCCGGTAGGATCACCAGAACGAAAAGCCATCGGCGTTTGCCCATCATGCCGGCTCCTCAGGCTGGGAAATGGCGGGACGCAGGAACTCGCCGTTCTCTTTGAGAATCGCCAGCGCGCGAATCAGATCAACCCGGCGAAAGTGCATGACCAGCGCCGCTTTGACCTTGCCCTGTGCACGGGCGAGTAGTCTCGCGGAGCGTGGGCGGCTCAGACCGGTTATTTCCATAACAATCCGCACGGAGCGGTCCCGAAGTTTTTCATTCGTGGCTTTCAGATCGACCATCAGATTCCCGTAAACTTTGCCTAACCGGATCATCGCTCCGGTCGTGAGGGTATTGAGGACAAGCTTCGTCGCGGTCCCGGCTTTCATGCGGGTCGAACCGGTGACCACCTCGGGCCCGACGACGGGATTGATGATAATCTCGGCGGGAATATGCCGAACGGCCTCGGGCGCGCAGGTAACGAAGATCGTCGCCGCCCCGATTCGCCGGGCGTATTTCAAAGCGCCATGCACATAGGGCGTCATGCCGCACGCCGCCAAGCCAACGACGACGTCTGCTGCCCGGACGCGCTTTTTCTTTATGGCTTCGGCCCCGTCCTCGGGGAAATCTTCCGCGCCTTCCGCCGAGCGAACCAGGGCGCGCCGGCCACCGGCAATGATACCCTGCACGAGCGAAGGGGACACCCCAAACGTCGGGGGACACTCGGAGGCATCCAAAACACCGAGCCGGCCGCTGGTTCCGGCTCCGACGTAAAAAAGCCGCCCTCCCCGACGAAATCGTTCGACGATCACATCTATCGCGGCGGCCATTTGGTTTCGCTGCCGGGCCACCGCTTTAGGAACAATCGTATCTTCGGCGTTGATCAGATCGACAATCTGCCGCGTCGAGAGCTGATCGATATTCTCACTGGCGCGGTTGCGCTTCTCGGTGGTCGGTAGGATTCTGTGTTTTTTGGTCATGCCGGTACGATCTTTCCCAGAACGACCGGCTGCTCGGCGCCGGTGGCTCCGGGAACGTTGTTTGTCAGTCCTTTTATCGTTGCCCAGGCCAATATGGCAAATGAGACCGCCTCTTTGGCATCAACACTCATGCCGAAATCATCGGTCGAGAGCATCTTAACCTCCGGCAGCTCACTATGCAACATCTCGACCAGCGTGCGGTTGTGCGCCCCCCCTCCGCAGAGAATCATCTCGTCCGGGATCACCGGTAGAAACTTTCGATACGCCTGAGCGATCGTACGCGCAGTAAAAACCGTCACGGTCGCCACGATATCGGCATGCGCCAGACCTTTTTTGATACCGCGTCGAAAGATTTGCTCCGCGAAGAACATCCCGAACTCTTCCCGGCCGGTGGATTTTGGAGGACGGCGACGAAGAAAAGGGTGCCGGAGCATCTCATTCAGAAGTGTTTTGTCCACCGTGCCCCGTGCCGCCATCTTTCCTCCGCGATCATAATGTCGCTTACCTTCACTCAGTAATCGAACGATACCGTCGATGACCATATTCCCCGGGCCTGTATCGAAAGCAATAATGTCATCTTGCTCACATCCAGACGGAAGGAAAGTAACATTGGCAATACCCCCGATATTTTGCACGGCGCGATTAAGTCGTTTGTGACCGTACAGAATATAATCCGCATAGGGAACCAACGGCGCGCCTTCGCCCCCGGCGGCCATGTCGCGGGGCCTGAAATCCGCGATCGTTGTAATGCCCGTCCGCTGGGCAATAACGGAAGGTTCGCCAATTTGTAATGTGGAACGAATCGTAACCCGGCCATACCGCTTACCGCGCGGATTATGATAAATCGTTTGGCCGTGAGAGCCGATCAAATCGATGGAGTTGAGCGAGATATCCTTTTTGGAACAGAGTTTCACAACTGCATCGGCAAATACCTCTCCTAAGACAACATTGTAGTGACAAATTTCATTCAACCGGGCTGATTCAGGTTGGCACAGCTTTAGAATCTGTCGCCGCAACGTAGCCGGATACGGAAACATTTCAAACGCCAGCAAACGAACTTTTCCTCTGTCGATATCAACCACCGCAGCATCCACTCCGTCGGCAGATGTCCCCGACATCAAACCGGCTACTCTTACTGTGCCCTGACGTGCCATTTCTTGAATTCTTTGATTCACTATTTGTCTCACCACATGAACAAACACAAAGAAACCGTTCAAGATCATACAACAGAATCACACCGCCGGCAACTGACTCGTCCGGCAAGAAGTACATTTACATTTTCCATATAAAGTGATAAAAACATAACCATTAAAACTCGTAGGGTGGGCCTTGGCCCACCGATTCGATCATGGTGGGGCAAGCCCTACGTTTTATTGACAAGGAACTGTAATGTCGGATGCAACAAAGAAAGCTGAAGAATTTTTGAGCCGCGAACGGGCGTTTCGGTTGGGTGAACTGGTCACGGAGGCATCTCATCCGAAGACCCGGACGCTTTCGCAAACGGTGGAGACGGATCTGCCCGCCGCAATCCGGCTGCTGCAATCGGTGGACGACGACATCCCGCCCGCGATGGAGAAGGCGCTCCGACAGGATTCGTTCAACCGGCTTGTCGATGCGTTCGGCGAAGCGATGAGTGCCGGCAAGACAATCTTCTTTACGGGATGTGGGTCGACGGGCCGGCTGAGCATCCTGCTGGAAGCGATGTGGCGGCGGTTCTGGCGACAACTTCAACAAACACATCCGGAAACGGCAACCGATTTTCCCGACATGGAGGACCGGGTCTGTAGCGTCATGGCCGGGGGCGATTTCGCCCTGATCAAATCGGTCGAAGGGTACGAGGATTTCCCCGTCTTCGGTCGATATCAGTTGAGGGAAAGAGGCGTCCAGACCGGCGACGTTGTCGTCGCCATCACGGAAGGCGGCGAGACGCCTTTCGTCATCGGTACCGCCTGGGAAGGATTAAAAGCCGGGGCGAACGTCTTTTTTGTCTATAATAATCCTTCGAAACTGTTGTGCCAACATGTCAAGCGATCGCGGGAAGTGATTGAGGAGCCGCGAATGACCAAGCTCGATCTGACGACCGGGCCGATGGCGATCACCGGCTCGACGCGAATGCAAGCTACCACGGCGGAACTGTTCATTGTCGGCAGTGCCTTTGAGATCGCGCTCGTGCGTTTTCTTTACGAGAAGCTCTCGCCAGCGCTTGTGGAACAATTGCAACTCGAGAAGCGGGAAACCAGCGATTATTTTCGGCTATTGTCCGAGCTTATCAAGCAACTCTCAACCCCTGAGGCCGTTGACGTACTGGTTCGTGCAACGGATTTCGAAGAAAACGTTTATCGCCGAAAAGGTCTTGTGACCTACCTGGGCGATTCGTTTTTGTTGGACGTCCTGACGGATACAACGGAGCGCTCACCGACGTTTATGTTGCCGCCTTTTCGAAAATGTGATGATAACCGTTCACCCATCTCCTGGGCGTTCGTCAAGGATCCGTTTCGCACGACGGAACAGGCCTGGTACGACCTTCTACAACGCGAGCCGCGCGGGTTGGATTGGGAACGTGCGATTTACGAAAAACTGAAGGCGCCGAAGAATCTGAAAGCCAAGCCGCCCAAGCTGGATAACGCCGAGATATACAAATTTATGATCGGCAACGAGCCTGATCCTTCCCGAACGGATGCCCCGGATTCGGCGCTGATCGCCGTCACTGTCGGTGATAAAACGGATCATTTGATTGATGCAGTACTTCAGGAATCTGAAACGCCGTATAAGAAGAAAGCGGCGTTGCTCATCGGCTCTGAGGTCCCCGTCGCCGGTATCGATGAAACGTTCCGGTTCGCTTACAATCCGCCCGATTCGCCTTTGCAGCTATGGCATCATCTGGCCGTTAAGCTTATCCTGAACACGCTCTCCACGGCGACGATGGTCTGTATGGGCCGGGTCTTCGGCAATGCGATGGTCTGGCTGTCGCCGAGCAATAAAAAACTGATCGATCGCGGCTGCCGTCTCATCGCTCAGCAGACGGATTGCAGTTACGAACAGGCCTGTATCGCCCTTCACATCGCGATGGAAGAGGTGGAAGCCGCACAACAAAAAGGCCGAGAGGTTCCCTCACCGGTCGCGCTGGCTATCCAGCGGCTCTGAAGCGGTTAATCCCGGTAGATCAGGTATTTGTTCCTGATGTTCCTAAAAGACGTCAGTTCCGTCTGCCATTTGTTACGAAGATCATCCAAAGACGAACCGTTTACGATGGCCTTGCGAACGTCCGACGTACCGCACAGACGGTCGAAGTGCCCGGTTCGCCACTGGAAGTCATCCGGGTACATTCGGAAAACGGTATCGACAATTCTAATCCCGGCGTAATAGGCCTCAAGCGCATCTCTGTCCGTGACGATAATCCGCACACCGTTACACGCCTTTCCCCGATGCTTTGAGCTTATAGGCTTAAAACAGGTCGTTCTAAAACGCATACCCGGCAGGTTCAGCGCATTCAACCGCTCCACCAAGCGTGTTGAATCGATCCAGGGCGCGCCGAACTGCCTGAACGGCATCGCTGTTCCCCTACCTTCGGAGACATTTGTCCCTTCCAACAGGCACAATCCCGGATAGATGGCAGCGGTCTCCAGATCGGGCATATTTGGCGAGGTCTTGATAAAACGCAGACCGGTCTGGTCATACCACAACTGTCGGCGCCAGCCTTCCATTGGGACAACGACCAATTCGGTCTTCACATGGCCGGCCAGCCAGCCCCGCCGATTGAACATTGTCGCCAGCTCGCCCACTGTCATGCCGTGCTGGACCGGAATCGGGTAGAGCCCTACGAAACTGGCCTGCGTCGGTTCGAGAAGATTACCCTCCACACAAGTACCGTTGATGGGATTCGGGCGATCCAGCACGACAAAAGTCTTTCCATTCTCAGCGGCCGCTTCCATCGCCAGTGACATCGTATAGATATAGGTGTAAAAGCGGGCGCCGATATCCTGGATATCGAAAACGAGAACATCGACATTTTGCAGCATGTCG
>CAYZAT010000275.1:0-5095 GCA_964476475.1 uncultured Pirellulales bacterium | reverse complement strand
TGTAAAGGGCGCGAGGCAGGTTAAATTCTCCCCGGGGCCAATCGCTACAATCAGATAAAGATCGGATATACTGTAAAATCTTCTCGATCTGTTCGGCGGTCAGCGCGTCGCCGAAAGCCGGCATGATCTCCGAAAACGCCCTAATCGTCCCCCCTTCCATTACGACGAGAACCCAGTCGGCCTGGGCTTCACGGGTGGAAAAATTGCAATCGGTAAAATCCGGGAGGGGCGTATCGAATCCCACGATCCCCGCCGAAGCGCCCCGGCCGTCCGGACCATGACAGGCCGCACAGGAAACGCGATACAGCGCGCGCCCGGATTCGGGCAATCCGTCGCCGAGTTTCCCTTCAGCGAATGCGGCTAAACAAAAGGAATACCCCGCAATGAATAGGACAAGAAGAATACGCCTGTGTAAATGACAACACCCCATTAGATATCATCCCCATTGATATTCACACGTCAATATGCACAGTTATCCATAACTCGACGCTAAGACTACATGATAACACACCATAAGTCAAAAAATTTGCCATCGGATTTTCACGACTAAAAAAATCCGAAATAGCCGGACTTATTTCAATTGATAAAGTGCGAACTGCTCCATGCCGTTCAACGTGAATGAGGCATCCCTGAGAATATTCCAGCTTTCCGGTTCGTAATGAACACCCAGAGCGCCCCATTTACCAGCGCCCCACATCTGCGGATTGACGTTGATCAGTTGGATATCCGAGCAGTTATCGAGTCGAAAGATCGCCCGGCCGGGGCTCGGAGAGGCGTTGCCTCCATAGCCGAACAGGCGAACGGCCCGGCAACGATTCAGCCATACGATTGTGACATCGCCCTCGGCCTTCATCGAATACACGTCGATGTTCCGGGCATTGCGGAACTCGATCATAGCCTCGCTTCGGGCGTGCTGAGGTTGGAGGTGGTAGAAGCGAAGCGGTCGGCTTGTGCCCTCGACGAGCAAATGTCGATAATCCGGCCCCTGCGACCACCAACCGAGCAGCGTCTGGGTGTACCAGCGACCGCCGCCGGAGCCGGAGATGCGCACCATTGGGTGACTCATGGCGATGGCGTGGGGATGCCAGATGGGACGAATCGGATAGATGTTGCGAACGAAAGCCTCGTCGCCGACCTTCCAATGCAAGGCATATACACAGGGATTGGTGACCGGAACGTCCAACGTCATCATTTGCAGACTCGTCGTCGCTTCGGGGCAGTCAAGCGTCTCGATCAGCGGGCGGGGATGCTCCACATCGGAGAAGGCCGGCGCACCGTCAATGCTCGTAATTTGCGTGAGTATATTGGTCAGACCGAACAGTGCGGTATCAGCCCTGAGTCTCAGAGGCTTCGAAATGCAATACCGGCCCTTGGGCAGAAAGATATACCGATGCCGGTCGATAGCGGATTGGATGGCGTTGGTATCGTCGGTCTTTCCGTCGCCTTTAGCGTTGAAAAGCGGAGTCTTAACATTCACAACATCGGGATTGGCCCAGTCGGGCAGGTTTGGCAACTTATGTCGGGAGAGCAATTCTTGAGGCGGAGGTTCTTGAGAAGATTCCATAACTACAATAGGATCTTTTATCTGCCTACGGTCCACCCAGATCGGATCTTTGTCCGTTTGTGCGCGGAGATCTTCGGGATAGTTTTGAATCCCTCCGGCGACGTATCGGCGAACATGGGTCCAACCTTGCGCATCACCCATGAGCGGCGGATTATCGCCAACAACCGCGATCCGCTCGCAACGGTGTAACCATACGTTGTCCATCACGACGGACCGCCTGGCGTCGATCACGGGTTCCCTTCCGCGCAGGCGAATGATACTGTCAATGAGACTGATAGCCCCGCTCCAGGCGGCGTTGGCAAGTTGTCCCTGAATACCGGCACCGCCGATTTCGGCGCCCACGATGGTTAACGGCCCGCGGGTTCGGCAGAGAATCGAGGCTTCCGTCTGGCCGATTAGTTTAACATCGCTGACCAGCGGAGAAGGTTGACTTCCTGATAGATATAGGCCGTATCGACCGCCCGTGACTTCGATGCCGTGCATCGCTCCTCCGGAACCGGGAGCATTCCGCAAGCCGGCGAAGGCGCCGTTCGCAGTGATTCGAATGTCCTCGATAGTTGCCCCCTCGGCGCCGCGATGATCGATACCGATAGCGCCGGGATTGCCCCGACCCAGGTCGATGTCGAGGCTCATGATCTTTTGATTGAAGTTAATGTTGCCCTGGGGCGTATTGGGATCGCGCGGTCCGAAGGATTGCATCGAACGGGCCCAGAAATAGATGACGGGCTTCGGATGAGACGGATCATCGAAGCCGGGGGCTTTGTCACGCAATACAATTCGCGTCCGAGCGTCGCCGCTGGAACCGGCGAGCACACAGGGATAGTGAAAAGACGCCTCGGCCACCCACGGATCGGAGTAGCCGGCGTAAGGCCAGTCATCCCATTCGATGACCCCAATAATTCCCTCAAGCGTATCCGATACCTTGTAACGTCCGGCGGGCAAATAACAGACAAGCTGCGCATCTCGGGCATCAATGATAGCTTGCTGCAGGGGGGCGGTGACGTCTCGTACGCCGGTGTTATCGACCGAATACGGAGGTTTCGTCACGTCGAGAATCCCATACGAGATGATTTGAGGCTCTGAGTACCGCTCAATCACCCGGCGGGCGCGGGTTTTAACCTCGGAGACCTTGCGGATAGCCGGCGTAATTGTATCCTTCGAAAAACATAACGCCGCCGTGCACAAAAGGATCAATAAAGATAATCTGTTCATCATCATAATAGGTTTCTGAAATTCCGGAACCTTATTTTTAACAAGAGTTTTAACACACTCGAGTCTATTTTTCATGAAGTTTTTCCGTTTAAGACCAGATAACCCACACGAAATAGAGAAAAGGAATTCTTACTTTTCATACCCGATATTCAATTCAAAAGGATTTGCACTCGCCGGCCAATGTATTAAAATACAGACATGCAAAATCATAAGAGGCGATGGCTGACGTGGGTGATTTTTTTTGTGGGGCTGCTGGCGTACCGGTCGGGCCTGGGCGCCGAGACCGGCGATATTTCTGTAGCGGTCTATGAATCGGGTTCCCTGGTGCCGCGGCCCTGTCGGGCTTGGGTAAGCGTCGGAGAAGAACGGTTTTTCAATCCGGCTACGAAATCCTGCACGCCGTATGCGAAAGATCGCAGCTTCTCCTGCAACGGCTACTTCCTCATCACGGTCCCCGCCAGCACGGCCACGATTCATATCGAGCGGGGTAAAGAGTACCGGCCCGTGGACAACGAGGTCACCGTCGAAACAAACCAAACGACCTACGTGGAAATCACTCTTAAGCGATGGATCAATATGTCCCGGGAGGGCTGGTATTCTGCGGATACGCATTGCCACTTCGGCCTGGATCACCCGACGGTCCTTAAACAGCTTGCAATAGCCGACGATATCAACCTGGAGCCGATCCTGACGCTTTGGAATCACCAGCAGACTGATACGACAGACGATGCCTGGCCGAACTGGGAGACCGGCTCCAGTTTTCGCGCCGGCGGACAACATATCGTCACATTGCGAAACCAGGAGATCGAACGCATCGGCGGGGACGCATTCGAGTCCGTCGGGGCGCTCCTGATGTTCGGATTAACCCGGCCCGTCAAGATGCCGGCGGGCAACAGCCTCTATCCCTGCGACGCCGTGCTGGCCCGAATGGCCAAAGAAGCATCGCCGGATTGCGTCATCGACGCCGACAAGCCGATCTGGGGCGAGAACGTGGTCGGCGTCGCCCTGGGATTGTTCGATTCCGTTCAGGTCTGCCATAATCACTTTCATCGCGAAGCCACGCTGCGCATGGGATGGGGCATGGCCGGGGCTATCGCCGGAGACGAACCGGAGGACTGGGGCGAAGATGAGCTTTTTCACAGAACGAACCAGACGTACTATCGCTTCTTGAACTGCGGCTTCAAGCTGGCCGTCACGGGCGGCTCGGCGATGGGCGTGATGCCGGTACCGCTTGGTTACAACCGAACGTACGCCAAGCTGGACGGCTCTTTGACCGAGGCCACCTATCTCAAGGCGATCCGAGCCGGCCGGACATTCGCCACAAGCGGCCCGATCCTTATCCTCACCGCTAACGACCTGGACTGCGGAGAACGGATACAGTACCGAACCGGCCGCAGCAACCCGATTCAAATCAAAGCCGAACTGCGAAGCATCCAGCCGATGGACTCGCTTGAATTGATTGCCGATGCGAATGTGATCGAGAAGATCGATCTGAAAAACCGAGAGGCTTCACCGGTCCTTGAAGAATTGCTCACGCTGGCCTATCAACCCAAGCGCAGCGGCTGGATCGCCGCCCGAGCGATCTTTAGAAGCCCGGACGACCGGTTGCGCCAGGCCCATACCAGCCCGGTGTATATCACAGTGGACGGTAAACCGACGGTGTCTAAAGCCGATGCGGAATATATGATTCGCTGGATCGACCGGTTGCTCGACGTCTCGGAAAAATCCGGCCGATACTCGTCCGACGCGGAACGGGTGGAAGTTCAAGCCATCTACAAAGAAGCCAGACAGAAATACACCGCCATCGCCCGGACGGCCGAGCAAATCTGGCCAGATGAATAAAACGCGGTTTTTCGTTCGTAACGTCACATTAACCGTCCGAAAATGTTAGCTCGAATATGGGTTTTTCTCTTGACTGGGTGGGTATAACAGTTTATCCTTAAGATAGGTGTCGTATGGCTGTTTTTTAAGAACAGATTATGTGGGAGCAACATCATGGAAAAACGAAAAGCCTTCACTTTAATCGAATTGTTGGTTGTTATCGCCATCATTGCTATCCTGCTGGCCATCCTCATGCCGGCCCTGCAGCGGGTGAAAAAGCAGGCCAGGGATCTTCTGTGCAGACATAATCTGAAAAACTACGGTATGGCGGGAAGGCTGTACCTGGACGACAACGACTATAGCTTCCCCTATTCATTCAGTTGGCTCTACAAGGACGGCGGGACAGGATGCCGCTACCACGATGCCGACATGAGTCTGAATGAGAGGCCGGACCTCGCCGGTCCCATGTGGCCCTATCTGAAGGATAAAGATATTCAT
>CAYZAT010000274.1:0-5182 GCA_964476475.1 uncultured Pirellulales bacterium | reverse complement strand
AGCCTGAGGCTGGGCGGTGAAGCCGGCCATAAACTTGCCGTCGTGATCGTCGGCGTACATCGAGAAAAACAGGCCCCACTGTTTAAGCTTGCTCAGGCAGGCGACGCTTTTGCCTTGTCGCTTTACACGCTGCAGTGCGGGCATTAAAATCGCCATAAGCAAGGCGATAATGGCAATAACGACTAAAAGCTCGATTAAGGTGAAACCCCTTCGCTTGTCCATGGTATCGCTCCCTTCATCAGAACATCACGACCCCTGAATCTTGTTTGATAGCCGTCAATCAAGAAGGCCCATTTGCGGTGAAACCAGAGCACTTATGAGGTGTGGTCGATTTCACAGGCCGTTTAAAATCATTGTACTACATAGCAGAGTGTCTATCAAGAAAAAACGGTTTATGGTGTATCCTGTAGGTATGCGATTTTGCAAACGCTCCCTTAAGTAATAGTCTCAGCACAAAAGATAAATCAGACTTGTGCAAAAGTAAAGATACACCTTTCGTGATTGAAAAGTGCGATAAACGATCACCTGAGAAGCGATCTGTCGGGGATAATTCGTTTTAGCTTCTTGCTAAAGTGATAACATCAATAATCTTTAAAAGCCTGCATCCAGGCGGGCCAGTCGCTCGAGAGGGTGCCGCCGCCGAGGGTCCAGGGACCTGTTTGATTGTATTTTCTGTGCCATTTGAGGGTCCAGAGCTCTTTGAGGCCGACCTTGCGAGCCGACCAGTCCAAAAACAAACAACCGGTAAATCCATCATGGCGATTCAGGCAAAATCGGCCCATCTGGGCGTTGTCGTTCCATCGTTCGCCGCTGTAGCTGGGGGGGCTGTCGGTATGTAACGGTACGCCGTTATAGCGCTGGGCCTCTGTGAATAAGGGGACATACCCGGCCCCGGCGACCGTTGGACTGCGCCAGAAAAATGTCGCATCTCCCCGCTCGGGATGAGGTTCCTCGCCCGCCTTTGGATCGACGCACCAGCCGTTCATCCCATAGCTTCCTTTCATCTGTTTTTCCCAATGTCCCTGGTTCATATAGCCCCAGGCCATGGTCACGCCGGTGCCGGAGGCGTGACCTTCGGCACCTGAATTCACCCCGTATTCGTCCACCCAGGGCTTGAGCGCGTTCGGACAGCAGGTAAACTCGTCATCCCATTTATAGTAGTCCCCGAGCGCATAAACCCATCGATTGGCCCGCGGGCTGGCTGTGAAGCCCCGATTGAATTTGCCGTTCCAATCATCGGCATACATTGAGAAGAACAGGCCCCATTGTTTTAGCTTGCTCAGGCAAGCGACGCTTCTGGCTTGGCGTTTCACACGCTGGAGGGCCGGCATTAAAATCGCCATAAGCAACGCAATGATCGCGATGACCACCAAAAGCTCAATGAGGGTAAATCCACGTCGTTTGTGCATAATCACACTCCTTAAAGGATCTCTGATGTTATCAGGATGCGCAAGGCTCGTACTCTGTTCTATCCATTACATAACTTTCTTGCAATATCCTTGCACACTGCATCATATTATACACCCTAAACACGCGGACTGCAACAGGAAATTTCTCGGAATCGTGGTTCTCCAAACCTAAGAGGGAGCCGACCCATGGCCAATTCAAAGTCGGGACGGGAATTTCCTTGAATGACGGGGATGAATTTGCTATAAATACATAAAGAAAACATAGACTTGGTGGTTGGATCTTCGTACATGATGACGAGAGCTCGTTTCAGGGCTTCAAAAGGAAGGAGGTAAGATCAAATCGGGTGTAACCTTCTTTCTTCAATGGAGATATGTAAGCTCCATTTGTTGTTTGACGTTCAGTTAGCTCCTCTTTGTGAGCATCCGAAATGGCGTCGTAACCTTCATTTACTTTTGTTATTGAAGGAATATTGTTGTGTGTAGAACTTTGTATTTGGGGATAGCTTTTATCTTGATGTTCATTCTGAGTACCGGATGGGTGAAGGCAGGCGTTGAGTTCGGAGACCCGGACGGCGGCTGGACGTATGTTTATACCGGAGATGCAGGCAATCCCGGTGCGGATTTCACCGCACTGGATGGAACCTGGAGCCACGACAACGGCTCGGATTCATGGGATGAGTCTCAGATTGGCTCTGGCTTGCCCGGGGGTGTCAATGTGCTGACCGACGATGGTGTCACATTCGTTCGTTTGCAGGAAACCGGGGACCCCAGGGATCATGGCGAAAGCGATCCCAGCAACCGCAAAATCTTCTTTGGTCACCAGCTTATTGACGAGATCGACCAGGCCGTCGCGGATGAGATCCTGACGCTGCATGGTATTACGATTTCGTTTCGTGCTCGTCTTTCTACAACCCCGCCGCTGGACGATGTTCATCCGGACGCAGGCGGGGCAGTGACCCTCTGGCCGGCCGGGGGGGATGGGTATGTGAACCATGACGGAGGCAAAGGCAGCTTCGGCGTTCATCAGGAGGCCGGCGGCGACCAGATGATTAGCTTTAATCTTTCGGTGGCTTCGGATGATGATGAGCTTCCCGCCAACGGCCTGACTATGAACAAGCTCAACGGGCTGGCTCCATCGGGGGATGTGGACATCCAAGGCGATGAACCCGGCACATTGAATATCCTTGAGATGGAGGATATGACGGTTTGGCATGAATTTTGGATCACAATCGAGCCGGATACGAGTGGAGGCGGTACGCACAAGGTCTTGGTCTATGTCGATGGCTCGTCCACACCTTCGGAATTCCACGTAACCAGCGGAACGGGCGGGGATTTCACGGAAAGCTATATTTCACTGGGCCTCGGCGCCACGCCGCAGGCCGGGGCCGTCGATGTTGATTTTATGGCCTATAAAGAAGGTATCGTGACTCCCGTTGCTTCCAATCCATTCCTGGCCCGCGCCGTCAATCCGGCCCCCGGGGCGACTGTCTCCTTGAACGACGCAATTCCCTTTGGCTGGACGCCCGGCGAAGGGGCCGTACAGCATGATATGTATCTCGGGACTGGGGAAGCCGATGTGAACGATGCCGATGCCTCGGATACGACGGGGCTCTATCAGGGCCGGCTCAACGTGCCTATCTACACTCCGTCAGAGGCGCTTGAATTGGGTCAGACCTATTATTGGCGTGTCGATGAAATCGTCGGCACCACGATCCATAAAGGAACTGTCTGGAGCTTTACCGTCCTCGATCATCTTCCTATCGATGACTTCGAGAGCTATACCGATGATGATCTGGCGGGTGATGCCATCTGGCAGACGTGGATTGACGGCTTTGGTGTCGATGAGAATGGGGCGCAGGTCGGCTATTTATTGCCCCCGTATGCCGAGCGAACCATTGTGAACGGCGGCTCACAGGCCATGCCGTTTATGTTTAACAACGCCTCTCCGGCCTTATATTCAGAGGCGGTTAAGGCGCTCGATACGCAACGGGATTGGACCGAGCAGGGCGTCAAGGCGCTGTCGTTATGGTTCAGAGGATACCCGCCGGCTCTGGGCAGCTTCACGGAAGGTCCCGCCGGCACGTTCACGATGACGGGCGAAGGCGCGGATATCGCCGGGACGTCGGATCAGTTCCATTTCGCCTGCAAGGAAGCTTCCGGCGCCGTCGAGATCGTCGCGAAAATCGAGAGTATGCAGAACACCAGTAATGACGCGAAAGCCGGCGTCATGATTCGCAATACCCTTGACGCGGATTCGGCGCACGCCATGGTGGCCGTCACGCCGGGGAGCGGCGTTTGGTTCGGCTACCGAAACGGAGCCGGCCAGGCCGTCACCGACGCAACGCAAGCCGGGATCACGGCGCCTCAGTGGGTCAAATTGGAGCGAACGATCGGCGGGCTCATTCGGGCTTTTTACTCGGCGGATGGCGCGACATGGACTCAAATGGGGACGACGTCAACCGTCACCATGAATTTGCCTTTGCATGTCGGTCTGGCGCTGACCAGCCACAATTCCGGTGTGCCGTGTGAAGCCGTTTTCTCGAACGTCACCGCGAGTGGTTCCGGCCCGTGGGATCACCGGGATATCGGTTTGATGAGTAACGATCCTCAGCCGGTGTACGTGGCTGTCGCGAACCGTAACGGTGCGACAGCGACGGTTTACTATGACGATCCGGAGGCGACCCTCATCAGCAACTGGACGAACTGGAATATCGACCTGAGAGACTTCAGCGATCAGGGCGTGGACCTGACGGACGTGGACAGCATCGCTCTCGGTGTCGGTGATAAAAGCACTCCGCAGTTGGACGGATCGGGAACGGTGTTCTTTGATGATATTGCCCTGTACCCACCTCGGTATGTGCCGGACAAAGTGAAGCCGCTTGTGGCTGATTTCACCGATGACGGCGTCGTGGACTTCAGGGACTTGAAGATGATGATGGACGACTGGCTACTGGCGGATTCCACGGAGGTTGCCGTTGAGCCGCTGGCCGCTGTTGCAAGGTGGAAATTTGACAACAGTGCCGACGACAGCGCCGGAAACAACAACGGCGCGACGCACGGCAATCCGGCCTACGGCGCCGGTAAAATCAATCAGGCGATCCAACTCGATGGCGACGACTACGTGGACTTTGGCAACCCGGCGTCCCTCGATTTCAGTACGTCCGATTGGACCCTGTGTGCGTGGATTAAGACGACCCAGACGGGTACAGGCGATGAAAACAAGGGAACGGTTATTGCCAACGGCGGCGATCAAACCGGCGGCGTACGATATACACTGGCCGTCAATGAAACGCAATCCGGCATGATGACCGTGACCACGGACGACGACGCCGCGAAGATTCAGGCGACGGGGACGACACCGGTGAATGACGATGTGTGGCACCATGTCGTGGGCATGAGAAGCGATACGCAGTTGCGTGTCTATGTGGATGGTAACCTGGAAGCCTCCGGGGCCGTACCGGCCGGGTATGATCTTTCGGGAACATCCCAGCATAACGTCTATGTCGGCGTCATTACCGATAACAGGGATGGCGCGCTGATTAAGTACTTCGTCGGTCAGATTGACGACGTGCGGATTTACGACTATGCTCTGGCGGATTCTGAAATTATGGGCGTGATGGGAATCGACGACAAATATCATCCGCTGACGTCCCCGGCCAATATCTCCGATGAGGAGCCGGCGAATTCCAAGAGCGTTAATCTGAAGGACTTTGCCATTCTGGCGGACGAGTGGTTGAATAAGCTCGTCTGGCCGATGTGGTAAGCCGCAAGTG
>CAYZAT010000273.1:0-5237 GCA_964476475.1 uncultured Pirellulales bacterium | reverse complement strand
TAATTTGGCATTGAATCCGGGCGTCCAGCTCAAGGTGACATCGTCCGGAGTCACCAGCGTGGCTTCATTCTTTGGATTGGGATTGTAGGCGATCAAGGAAGGAATGCTAAAGCTCCAAACTTCGCCTTTCCACGGGCTGTTCGGATCGGCGTCGTTGACCTCGTCGATGCGCCAATAATAGGTCGTACCGGGAACGAGACCCTCCGGATACGCATATCCGGGGAAGCCGGCGACATAAAAGTCCGCGGTCTGATTACCTCTGAACACGTCGGAGTCCTGTGCGGCATCGTTGACGTCGTCGAAATTCTCGCCTATATACACGTCGTGAGAGACGGCCAGCTTTCCCGCCTTCCAGGAAAGACTCACCCATGTGCCTTCGTGTAAAGCCCCATCCGCCGGATCGGGACCGTAAGCATAAGGCCAGGGCTTGCCCGCCCATTGACTCAAGTCAACTTGTGTCAAAGCCCGGTTGATGATCCAGACTTCGTCAATCGCCCCCTCGAAATAACTACCGGTAGCGCTCACATTACCGTCATGAAATTTCACTTGTGAATTGTGATACCCCATCGCGTTATCATTCGAGCGACTCCTCAATTCAGCCCCGGGGCCCTTACCCGCGAGTTCTCCGTTCACCCACATTTCGAACTTGTCGTCTTCCTGGGCTCCGGTGCCGTCCCGGAGAATCGCCGCGACCGCCACCCACGCGTTGGAGCTAATCGGCGCCGAGATGAATGTCCCGGTCCATTCCGGTGTATAGTCGCTCAGGTTCCATCCGCCGGCATAAACGAGGCCTTCATGGACGTAGATGGTGAGTCCTCGAGTGGTGCCCCCTTCCTCATAGACCACCTGTTTTTCTGTTTTATCGGCATTGTCGCATTTAAAGACCGCCACCACCGTATGATTTTGGTGGGTGCTCAAGTTGATCATCGCTGAGTCGGGGATGTGCACGCCGTCATCGACGCCGTCGAACTGTAATGCTTGCCCCTTGAGGCCGTCGATGATTTGAGGATCTCCAATAAGGTTGGCCGTATTGCCGTTGGGGGAGTCGTCCGGTACATCAGCGCCGACGTTTTCGAACAGATAGACGTGCCCGTCGGTCACCGTACCCGGCTCGATCTGAGCCGCGGCGTTACCGGCCCATGCCAGCATGATCAAAGTTAAGGTTAGACAAGACAATCTCTTACACATAATGGACCTCCTTCAAAACAGTTACATTGAGTTAATGATTCATAAGAAAACCTCTCTCCTCATCGGCATCTTTCCAAGTAGGCTGAAATTCCAACTCATCGGAAAATGGAAAAACTATGTATGTCATCCACTTATAAGCCTTTATAGCACATTTCCACTGTTTCTGTCAAGGGCCGTGTGTTCAAAAAACGGGGCCTATATTCAAGAATATGGGCCCCGAATTCGCATTCACTAATGCTTACATCTTACGGCTGTGGTTCCGATATAGGAGGATAGAGACGGATATCGTCGAAGAACACCGTTCCCGAGCCGCCGGAGCTTGCCACGCTGGCTTTCGAGCCTAAGCCGATCGCAATGCTATCCACGTCGGCCAGGTTGACGCCCTGATCGGCAAAGGCCTGGAGCGGAATCCGCCACTCGGTCCATGTGTCGATCGTCGCCGCGGCGGGATCTTCGTTAGCCACGACAGCGGGTGAGCCGGTCTTATTCGACAGGGCGACGTACATCGGTTCAGCCGCGTTGCTGGTGATCCCGACGTCCTGATTGGCCCATTGGCCGCTCACGTTGCCGGTCGTCGTGACGTTCGAGAACGCCGCCTGACACGTCTGAGCGGTGTCATGGCTGGTGAGCGCCAAACCGATATACACATTCGATGTCATCGGAATGCTAACCGCGATAGCGCCGGCAACCTGTTCCCACGTGGTGCCGTTGGCTGAGCGTGAAGGCGTGAAGTTACCCATCACGTCGCGTTCGATCTTAACCCAATGCGGCGCCGTGATATCGGCCTCGGTCGAGCCGGTCATGGCTATATCCGTATCCGTGCGGCGCTGGAAGGCCGCACCGCTGCCGGGGGTGACACAGACAAAGGCATGCTTCGAGCCGGCATCCAGCGTTTCGCGAATCATCACGCCGGCCTTCGCCCATACGTTCGTATTCGAGACGCTGTTGACCCGTGCGACAATCGAGCCGGGGCCGGTGAGCGTCTTGAACGCATAGTGGAATTCGTCGGCGGCTCCTGTAATATCGGTGCCGGATCCGGTCATCGTGTAGGTGTCGGCCGGGGCTTCGACAAAGCTGCCGACGGAACCCGGATACCCGCGGAACCACAACGACAGGTCCGTCAGGCCGTGCCGAGACCAGTTTCGCGGCGCGGTCAAGGCCAGCACGGCTTCCGAATTCGACACGCCGGCGGTGTTGTCATAAAGCAGCGGCATGGATTGAGTGCCGTTATTGACAATCGTCTGCTCGGCATACGGAGGTAAGAGATAACCGACCTGCGCACCGTTGGTCGCCACGCCGAAGCCGTCGATCCAGTGCTGCCAGATCGCTTCGCCGTTCGCATCGTCGTCGGTATAACTCTCGAAATCCTCTACCAGAATGAAGTCGGCGACAGAAAAGCTCCAGACGCGACCCTGGGTGAGGGTTCCGTCGGTATTGACTTCATCGACGCGCCAGTAGTACGGGCCGCCGCCCCATTCGAGACCTTCGGTGGGCGTGTAGGCGGTTGCGTTCTGACGGCCTCGGTACACGCCGGTCGTATCCGAGCTATCGGCGTTCTCGACCGCGGCTTCGTCCAGGCTGAAGTACACATCATGTTGTGAGGCACTATCGCCGGTTCGCCAGCTCAAAGGTATCGCCGCATCAACGTCCGGCGTCGAACCGTCCTTCGGATTCGGCTCCCAGGCGAGCTTCGGATCGATTCTCATGACTACCTGGAGTTCCTCTTCGCTGAGCGCCCTGTTGTAGATGCGTGTATCGTCGATGGCACCGTTCCAGCCAGAGTTGTACCAGGGGGTTTGGCCGATTCGGACGCGGCCCGTGGCGGCGGTATTGACGACGGTGGCCTGCGAGGCGAGCGTCTCATCCAAATGACCGTCCACATAGAGGAGGGTATCCACCACGTCGGGCGAACCGTCATCTTCGAACGTCACCGCCACGTGATGCCAGGCGTCGTCGCCGATGCTCGTGACACCGTAATGATATCCGCCCTCGACCTCGGCCCGAAGACCGCCTGTGGTATCCTGACGCACTCTCCACTTTTCTCCCGTGTAGTTCTCGCCCCAGGACATGATGGTCAGGTTCGTGTTGGCTACGTCGGTCCTGACCCAGGCGCAACAGGTTCGGGGATTCGTACCCGTGATGCCTTCGTAATCGAAGGCTTCGACGTAATGACCGCCCGAACCGTCAAACTCCAGGGCACTCACGTCATATCCCTCGACCCATTGCGGGTCGCCGTACAGCGCGCCGTGATGGCCGTTGCCGGACCAATCGATGACCGTCCTGCCGGCGCCCTCATCGAGTGTCCACCAGAGGACCAGGCTGGGATCGTCTGTCATCGGCACGGTGGGGATCGTCGAAAAGCTCCAGACGTCGCCTTTGTGCGTGGTGAAGCCGTCGAACTCATCGATCCGCCAATAGTACGTGGTATCGCCTTCAAGCGGGCCGGGGCTGTACGTTGTCTCTGCCGACGGCAAGGCACCGGCGGCGTTACTGACCTGATCGAAATCGTCACCGAAGTACACATGATGGAGTTTCGCACCGAATCCGGGCGTCCAGCTCAACGTCACATCCGTCGGATTCACGTAGGCGAGACCGTCCGCCGGATCGGGATCGTAGGCCGTGAGCGGAGGAATGGAAAAGCTCCAGACATCCCCTTTCCATGGGCTGTTCGGATCGGCCTCGTTGACTTCGTCGATGCGCCAGTAGTAGGTCGTACCCGGAACGAGTCCCTCGGGATAGGCAAAACCGGGAAAGCCGGCCACATAAAAATCAGTCGCCTGATTGCCGCGGAATAGCCCTGAATCTCGTGTAGCGTTGTTCACATTGTCGAAATCAACGCCCATATAGATATCATGGGAAACGGCCAGTTGTCCCGGCTTCCAGGAAAGGTTCACCCAGGTGCCTTCATGCAAGGCTCCATCCGATGGTTCGGGTCCATACGCGTAAGGCCAGGGTTTACCCGCCCATTGACTTAACTCGACCTGTGTCAGTGCCTGGTTGAGAATCCAGACCTCATCAATGGCGCCTCCGAAGTAATGGCCGTTCGCAGGAGAGGCATTACCGTCATGGAAAACAGCGTTCTGTTTTGTATAACCAATCGCTCCGTCATCCCCATGATTGTGGAGGTGACCGCCGGGAGCGGTGGCGATGAGTTGTCCGTTCAACCACATCTCGAACTTATCGTCTTCGACCGCTTCGGTGCCGTCCCTGATAATCATCGCCACAGCATACCAGGCATTGGATAGAATCGGCGTCGAGAGCCAGGCCCCGTCCCACATATATTCCGCCCGGTTCCAGGCCGCGACGTAAAGCTGTCCCTCGGAGACATAAGTGACCATTCCACGCGTGGTGCCGCCTTCGTCGAAGATCGTCTGTTTGCCCGGTTTATCGACGTCATCGCACTTAAAGACGGCGACAATCGACCGATTGGGAAACGGACCGGCGTTCACGTTAAAAAAGTCGGAATCCGGGATGTCAATGCCGTCATCGACGCCGTCGAATTGCAGCGCATTACTTTTCATGCCACTAACAACCTGCGGATCGCCCACAATAGTGCCTGCATTGTTGTTTGCTGAGTCATCCGGGACTTGAGCGCCGCTGACGTTGTCCAACAAGTACACATGGCCGTCATCAATCGCCGCCGGATCGATCTGGGCCATGGCATTGCCGCTGAGGGCCATGAGCAAAATCATAGATACAAGGAACATCAAGTGCCTACACATAAAATTCGCCTTTCTTAAAATGATTAAACAAGAATTACAATCATCATGCTCCGGCAACGCACCGGAACTTCTCAATGAGGGTGTTAACATTTTCAAAGAGATCATACGTTGTTCGGGAAAATGCCCTCGATATGCCACTACCTCCTTTCTTCAAAACAAGAGTTTTGCAAAATTGAAGTTAGGCATATATTATTTCAGAAAATCGATTTCATGATTTTCTGACAATAATCGGCGGTCAGATCATAACATGTTGCCCCGTGCGACATTACACATCGGTTTTTTAGAAAGAAAAAATCAAGAGACAAGATTTTTTCTTTCCAAAAGTAT
>CAYZAT010000272.1:0-5280 GCA_964476475.1 uncultured Pirellulales bacterium | reverse complement strand
GGGCTTGGAGACAATTTCTGCTCGTGTCCTGATTTTGCCGTCAATACGCTCGGTACGTGCAAACATATCGAATACGCGTTGGGCAAACTTCAGCGAAAACGAGGAGGCAAAAAAGCCTTTACCGACGGATTCCAACCGCCCTACTCCGAAATTTATCTGCGTTACGGCGCCAAACGTGACGTGATCTTTCGACCGGGAACAGAATGTCCCTCTGCACTTATTAAGCTCGCTATCCGTTACTTCGACAAAAACGGGCTTTTGAAGCCGAATGCTTACGGAAAATTCGATGTTTTTATTCGGGAAGCCGGCCATTTCGACCACGATATATGCTGCTACGATGACACGATCGCATTCATCGCCGAGGTCCGGGATCAGTTGAATTTGAAAAAACGGATCGACAAAATGTTTCCAAAAGGCCTCGACAGCAAGCCGTTCAAAAAATTGCTGAAGGTGCAACTCTATCCGTATCAGCGACAAGGGTCGCTTTTCGCCGCAAAAGCGGGACGAAGCCTGATCGCCGACGATATGGGGCTCGGCAAGACGATCCAAGCCATCGCGGCGGTCGAGATCTTGGCCCGGACGGTCGGCATCGAGCGTGTACTCATCATTGCGCCCACATCGGTGAAGCATCAATGGAAAGAGGAAATCGAAAAATTCTCCGACCGGTCGGTCGATGTCGTCGAGGGGCTTTTCGCAAAACGAGCGGCATTGTACGCCTCCGGTTCGTTTTACAAAATCACGAACTACGAAGTTATCCACCGCGATCATGAGCTTATCCGCAACTGGGCGCCGGAGATGATTATTCTCGACGAGGCCCAGCGAATTAAGAATTGGAAAACACGACGGGCCCAAAGCGTCAAGAAGCTCGAATCCAAATACGCCATTGTCCTGACCGGAACGCCGCTGGAGAACCGCCTGGAGGAATTGCACTCCATCGTCGAGTTTGTCGATCGCTTCCGCCTGGGGCCGATGTTCCGCTTTCTCGCCGAGCATCAGCACGTGGACGACGTCGGCAAGGTGATCGGATATCATAACCTCTCCAAAATCGCCAAATCCCTCGAGCCGATCCTCGTTCGGCGCACGAAGCGCGACGTTCTGAAAGAGTTGCCGGACCGGTTGGATAAGAACTACTTCGTTCCGATGACGAAAGAGCAAATGAAACATCACGAGGAGAACGGCGAGATCGTCGCGCGCATCGTGGCCAAATGGCGGCGAATGGGCTTCTTGTCCGAAACCGACCAGAGACGCCTGATGATCGCCCTTCAAAATATGCGGATGAGCTGCAACAGTACGTATCTTCTCGATAAGAAGACCGATTTCGGTGTTAAGGCGGACGAGCTTATTTCCGTTCTCGAAGAAACCTTCGAGCGGCCGGAAATGAAAGTGGTCGTTTTCAGTCAATGGCTGGGAACGCACAAACTGCTCGTGGATCGTTTTGAATCGTCCAAGCTCGATTACGTGTTGTTCCACGGCGGAGTAGCCGGCAGAAAAAGAAAGGACCTGATCAAGCAATTCAAAAACGACCCCCAATGCCGGGTATTCCTCTCAACCGATGCCGGCGGCGTGGGGCTAAACCTCCAGAACGCTTCAACTGTCGTCAATATGGATTTACCCTGGAATCCGGCGGTGCTCGAGCAGCGTATCGGGCGGATTCATCGTCTCGGCCAGCACCGGCCGGTCCGCGTCGTCAACTTCGTCGCCCAGGGAACCATCGAGCACGGTATGCTCTCGCTGTTATCCTTCAAACAATCGCTTTTCACGGGCGTCCTCGACAAGGGAAAGGACGAAGTGTTTCTCGGTGGAACGCGATTGAAACGTTTCATGGATTCGGTTGACCGGGCTACGAGCGCTATCCCGGAGTCGATGCCCCGGGAATCCAAAGCCGACTTGGAAGCGGATCAAATCGAGGAAGTTGCCGCGATGGCTAACGAACAGGGCAAGGTTACGAAATCCCCTCAGGAGCAGGCGTGGAACGATATCATCACCGCCGGGGCAACGCTTCTTGAGAAACTCGGACAGACACTTCTCGCAGGAAAAGGTGAATCGACCACACCGCGTACGAAATCCTCCTCGGGCCCGAAAATCGAAATTGATGAAACCACGGGACAACAACATTTGAAAATACCCATGCCCAATAAAGAAACCATTCAGGGAATCGTCAATGTGCTGAATGAATTCTCAAAAAAACTATAACCGACTGCCTGAGATTTTAGAGTGATTCTTTAATGTCGATCCCGACGTTGATTACATTTATAGCCTATTTCATCATCCTGTTGGGCATCGGTCTTTGTTTTTATCGCCGGTCGGTCAGCATCGAGGACTATTTACTGGGCGGCCGGGGCATGGGTTCGTGGGTCACGGCCCTCTCGGCCCAGGCCAGCGATATGAGCGGCTGGCTGCTCATGGGGTTGCCCGGAGCCATCTACCTGGCCGGGACGGGTAACGTGTGGATCGCGGTCGGGCTTTTTATCGGGACGGCTTTGAACTGGCGGCTTGTCTCGGCCCGGTTGAGGGTCTATACGCAAAAGACCAATGCGATTACCCTGCCCTGTTTCTTCGAGGCGCGTTTCAAAGATCCCACGGGCTTATTGAGGATCGTCTCGGCGATCATCATACTGATCTTCTTTGCCATCTACGCCTCCTCGGGACTTGTGGCGGCGGGCAAGTTATTCGAGTCCACGTTCAACGTCCAATATCACGTCGCCGTGATCATCGGCGGATTCATCGTCGTCGCCTACACATTCCTGGGCGGCTTTATGGCCGTATGCTGGACCGACCTGCTCCAGGGAGCACTGATGGTCTTTGCGATTATTATCGTGCCTCTGCTGACCTATCATCGCGTCGGGGGCGTTGAAGCAATCAGCGAAGCAATGACGCGGCGAGATATCTCATCGAGCCTGGTGCCGCAAGGCGAGACACTGCCCATTGCCCTGTGTATGATCGTTTCCAGCATGGCGTGGGGTTTGGGATACTTCGGCCAGCCGCATATCCTCGTACGGTTCATGAGCATCAAATCGGTAGGTAAGCTGCGAGAATCGGTGACGATTGCGATTGTCTGGGTGCTCCTTTCATTAGCCGGGGCGGTCTTCGTGGGGTTCATCAGTATGGCGATGTACGAGAATTTGAGCGGCGGCCAGGAGGAAAAGGTCTTCATCTTTATGATTCGGGATCTATTCAATCCGTGGTTCGGAGGAATATTGCTCGCGGCCATTTTCTCAGCGATCATGTCCACCATAGACTCCCAGCTACTGGTCTCATCCTCGGCCCTGTCGGAGGATTTCTATCTCAAAGCAATAAAGAAACAAGCCTCCGAGAAGGAGATCGTTCTGGTCGGGAGAGGATGTGTGGTGGTTATCTCCATTATCGCATTGGTCATGGCGCTGAACCGCAACAACACGATCCTGGGGATCGTCTCTTATGCCTGGGGTGGATTCGGGGCGGCGTTCGGTCCCCTCATTCTTTTTGCGTTATTCTCTCGCAAGACCAGTTGGCAATCCGCTCTGGCCGGGATGGTCACCGGAACGGTGGTGCTGGTATTGTGGAAACAGATTGGATTAGGCGACACCATGTACGAAATCGTCCCCGGCTTCGCCGCAAATTGCGTCACAATTATGCTTGTGAACTACTTCGTCGGCCAGAAGAATGTGATGATCCTAAAAGAATTCGATGAAGTGACGAAGTCATTGCGAGCAAAATGATAGGCCGACGCGGCAATCTGGGTAGTCAATAAGATTAGAGGGCAAAAATGATTTGAAGATTGCTTCGTTGCACTCGCAATGACATATGTCGAGTCCTTGTCATTGCGAGGAGGCCGACAGGCCGACGCGGCAATCTTCCATGAAATTATGAGATCCTTATGAAACAATACTGGGTTTACATGATGACTAATCGTAATAAAACAGTCATCTATACCGGTGTGACGAATGATCTCAAAAGAAGAGTTCAGGAACATAGAGACAAAAAAGGCTGTTCGTTTACAAAGAGGTATAATATTACGATGTTGGTTTATTATGAATTTTTCAATCGTATTGTGGACGCGATAGCTGCAGAGAAGAAAATCAAATCCGGCTCCCGAGCGAAAAAGATCGCACTCATAGAAAGTATCAATCCGTATTGGAAAGATTTCTATAATTCGAAGATTGCTTCACTGCGTTCGCAATGACATATTTAGAACCACCCGAAAATTCCGAAACATAACTATGCTTTTACCCGTTGGTGCTTTTTAATGTAATCAGGATCAATCTCCACGCCTAATCCCGGACCGGTGGGAACTTTAACCCTCCCATCGACGACGGCCAAAGGTGACGTTTTGCATTCAAACTGTACGTTCGTTCGGAATCCTTTGAATTCGTGATGCGGACAGGCATTGGGCAGCGCCGATACAAAATGCATCATGTAGAGGAATCCGAGCCCTCCGCCGGACATATGGGGCGTACACGCTTTTCCGAATGCGTTGGCCATGCGCGCCACTTTCATCGAACGCACCATTCCTCCGAAATAGTAGTTGTCGGGCTGGACAATCTCAAGCCCATCATTAGCAATCAGCCAGCGAAATCCGTGCAGGCTGTATTCCTGCTCGCCGCCCGCGACGGGAATGGTCAGCGCATCGGCGACCTGTTTCGTCTCTTCGTACCAGTCGAAAAGAACGGGTTCTTCGAAAAAGCCATAACGGTACTCTTCCAGCAACTTACCCGCGCGTATGGCCTCTTCAACGCGATAAAAACCGTTCGCATCGGCGTAAAGGGCCATGTCCTCCCCGAAGGTCTCGCGGATAAGCGGAATCATTGTCTCCGTTCTTCCCTTGGGACCGATGGCATGGATATCCTTCGTCATGAACATCAGCCCGCCGACTTTGATCTTGACGGCGTGGGCGTTGTTCTCCGCGACAGCCCTCTTGATCAGTTCCAGGGACTCCTCGACGGATTTCTCGCGGAATTCGGTGGCCTGATAAACCCCCACGCGCCGGTGGTGGATCTCTCCGATCAACTCGCCCATAGGTGTGTTGGCCATGCGTCCCAGCATGTCGAGAATGGCAAACTCAATCGTGGCCAGGGGAATCCCGAGAGCCAGGCCGCTCAACCGGAAATTGAGGCTGTAGATATAAACCTTTTCAAGCAGCAGGTCCAGGTCGCGCGCATCTTTGCCGATAAAGAAAGGTTGCAGCCGGTTGACAAAAATCGGATAGAGCGAGCTCAGTGTACCGTGACCGACCGAAATCCCTTCCGCCCCATCCTTAGAGCGCACCCGGCACAGAAAATTACCCTCGAAGCGAAGCAGCTC
>CAYZAT010000271.1:0-5376 GCA_964476475.1 uncultured Pirellulales bacterium | reverse complement strand
CATCCAGCAAAATACTGTTTAGAACATTTGAATTTTGAACATTCGATATTGTTTAGAATTTAGGATTTAGAAATTCGTGCTTCCGTTTTCGGTTATGTTTGTTTCAACCACCGGACAACTTCCATCAGGCCGGGGCGTTTGCCGTACATGAGAATGCCGATTCGAAAGACCTTGGCCGCTATTGCCATCGCCACCAGCACCGCCGCAGCCAATATAATAATCGAGGCCAGAATTTCGACCGACCAAATATCCGAACCGCCGGACAGCCGCAAGATCATGATCATCGGCGCGGTCGGCGGAAAGAACGATAAGCCCCGGGCCAGCATGCCGTTCGAATCCTGGACGATGTTCTGCCAGGCTACCAGCGGCATAATGCAAAAAAGCATGACCGGTGTCATCAGGCTTTGGGTTTCCTTGATCGTATTGCAGACCGAGCCGATCCCCACCATCGTCGAGCCGAACAACAAAAACGCAAGGATATAATAAAGGACGAAGTAAGGCAATAACGACGGGGCGATCCCGACGTTCAGGCCCTGCCAGCGGGCCGTGCCGATAGCCGCGACGCCCCACAGACACACGACCGTCAGGCCGATGCTGACCAAGCCCAGAATCTTGCCGGCCATCAGTTGGAAGGGACTGACCGCCGAGAGCAGGACTTCGATGACCCGCGAACTCTTCTCTTCAATGATGCTGCTGAGCATCTGCTGGCCCATTGTCATGATCCCCAGGAACAGCAGATACATAAAAAAGAACGGCGTCATCATCCTGACGATGAAGTCGCTTTTTTTCTGAACGCGTTCCTCCTTATCGGTCGAGCCGACGTCGATTTCTTCAATCGGTACGTATCGAAGATCGTTCAGCAGTTGTCGTGACAGATTATGCCGTTCGCATCGCTGATTCTCAACGATCATATGCAAAGAGCGTTTGATCGTTTCAAAGGCGTCGGTATCCGCCGGTTTGGGTTTATGGGAATAAAAACGTATCTTGCCGGTCCCGCCCACAAGGTCTTTGTCGAGCACGATGTAGGCATCGAGCGTACCGCGACGGAGCTTGTCCTTCGCTTGTTTGTCAGTGGACTCGGGATCTTCGGACGCTTGAAGTTCCTGAAGTGTGATTTCTCTGTTCGGATGTTTCTTATTATATTCGTCGAACGATGTTTTGATCTGGGGCGAAAGCTGGTTCGATAAATCCGCCACGGCTACTTTCATCGGCGGTCGGGCCACGGTTGTGCGGCGATTGAGCCGTTTTATGAAAAAGACCATGATAACGAGAATGACCGGCAGCATCACAATCGAAAGAATAAACGTCTTGGTCTTGGCCGTCTCGATATATTCGCGCTGGGCGACTCTAAGCAGCTTCAGCATCGCTTTTGCCTACCAAATCTACGAAAATTTCATGTAACGAAGGCACCTTCACTTCGAAGGCCTGCACGCGCACGCGGTCCATGAGGGACCGCAGCAATTCCTGCGGATCGGCGTCCGGAGCGAGTTTAATATCCAGCCGCTTCCCCTCCGACATCACTTTCATGACGTTCGGGAGTTCCTCGATGAAACTCGTTTCACCCTCAAGCTCGACGGACATAATGTCGGACGTCTGCCGCGATCGGATCTGATCCAGCCGGTCGTCCAGAACGACCTTTCCCTTGTTCACGAGCAGGATAAATTCGCACAGCTTTTCCGCTTCGTGCATCACGTGCGTAGAGAAAATGATCGTCTTGCCTTCCTGTCGCATCTGGAGAATAATGTTTTTGAGCAGGTCGGTATTAATTGGATCGAGACCTGAAAACGGTTCATCGAGGATGAACAATTCCGGATTGTTGATCGCCGTAACGGCAAACTGCAATTTCTGGTGCATGCCCCGCGACAACTCCTCGACTTTTTTGTCCGCCCAATCCGCCAGCTCGACCCGCTTGAGCCATTCCGCTACGCGTTGAGCCAGCTCATTCTTGGCAACGCCCTTGATCGCCCCGAAATATGCCAGCACGTTGCGGGTTGTCATCTTTCGATACAATCCCCGCTCTTCCGGCATATAGCCGATCCGGCTTTTGGCCTGCTCGACGGAACGTCCCTCGAACAGCGAGATGTGCCCGCTGTCGGGGCGGATGATATTCATAATCATACGAATGGTCGTGGTCTTGCCGGCGCCGTTGGGACCGAGAAACCCGTAAATGGCCCCCGCCGGGACGGTTACATTCAGATGATCCACGGCGTGGACCTGGCCGAAATCTTTGCACACATCACCGAGCACGACGGCGTTCATAAAACAATCCTTTATGTTGTCCTCAAGTCGCGGGTATGATACCATAACCGCCGCAGAAGTACAGTCATTGTTTTTTAAGGAGTATGCTATGGATTGCAACTTATTTGTCGAAGAACAAATCGCCCAAATCAAGCAAACGGTAGGCAAGGCCACCGCGATCAACGCTCTCAGCGGAGGCGTGGACAGTTCCCTGGTGACCGTGCTCGGCCACCGCGCCCTGGGAGAGCAGCTCAAAACGGTCTTCATCGACAGCGCCCTGATGCGGGAAGGGGAACCGCAATGCGTGGTCAAAATGTTTGCCGATATGGATATTCCGGTTGAATTAGTCGATGCCCAGGAAGATTTCCTTTCCGCATTGGCGGGTCTGACGGACCCGGAACAGAAGCGTCAAGCCGTCACCGATACGTTTTACGCCAAGGTCTTCGGCCGATTGGTTAGGGAATCGGGGGCGAAGTTTTTGTTCCACGGCACGATTCTGACCGATATCGAAGAGACCGTGGCCGGCATTAAGCGACAGCATAATATCCTGTCTCAGCTTGGCATCGATCCTGAAGAAACGTACGGCTATTCGATTATCGAGCCGCTCAAGACCCTGCGAAAGGACGGCGTTCGTGAAGTCTGCGAGTTTCTCAAGCTCCCCGCCGAAATTTCGCATCGAATTCCCTTCCCCGGCCCGGCGCTGGCCACGCGTATCGTCGGGGAAGTAACGCAAGAACGACTGGCGACCGTACGGGCCGCCACGGCCATCGTCGAAGAAGAGCTTGCCGATAGCGGGGCCTTCCAGTACCTGGCCGTCCTGCTTAATGACCGGGCCACCGGCATCCGGGACAACAAACGCGAGTTCGGCCAGATTATCGTCGTGCGATGTATCGAAAGTATCGACGCGCGGACCGCGACGGCGACCGAATTGCCCTGGGACAAGCTGAACCGGCTTTGCGAGCGGATCGTGAACGAAATCGACGACGTCAACCGGTGCCTGTACGACCTGACGCCCAAGCCCCCGGCGACGGTTGAGTATATATAGCCGTCATCGTGTCGGATTCTTCGCTACATGCCATCGCTGGATTGTGGTATAATCAAGTGAAAAGATATCTACTGAGGATCCGATATGAGAAAACGAAGGATTGGGCGTACATGGGTGATGGTCTCGTGCATAATCGCATTCTGTATATCCTTTAGCTCGGCTCATACGATTGACGTCGGGGCTTCAATGCGCCGATGGGTCGAAGCGGACTGGATTGATCAACCGGAGAAGGGCGACGATTTTTCACTGGAAACCACTCGGCAATGTATAAAGCAAGGGTACACCCTCGCCGCACGTCTGCGGCGCCTCTCGGCCTCTAAGTCCCAACTGAGAATATTAGCCGCTGAGTTGCAGCAGATTGAAACGCTTCTGGCGGATATGGAATCGACGGCTGTCCCTTTGGAGCAACGCCGGGAGATCTACTTCGACGTTCGCCGGGCAAATCGCCTAATCGCGTTTTGCAATCCTTTACTCAATATGGACAAAATTCTGTTCATCAAACGCCACCATCCCGGCGGCGTTTTCCATATGTGCGATCAGTATTATGGATTTAACGCCATTGCCGGCGGGGGATTGTTCGTTTTGTCCGATCCGTTCGGTGCTGAGCCGAAATTGACGAATCTTCTGGCCGAGGCGGTTGTAGAGAAAGGCCGGCTTCGAGGACGCAAGCTCGAACCCGGCGGATTCCTTTCACCCGAGCTATCATTCGATGGCAAGACGATTCTCTTTGCCTACACCGAGGGCAAAGGCAAGGATCTGGAATGGACGCCGGAAAGTTGTTTCCACCTTTTCAAGGTCAACGCCGACGGCACCGGACTGGTTCAACTGACCGACGGGCCGTGGAACGATTTCGATCCGTGCTTTTTACCCAACGGTCGAATCGTTTTCAACTCGGAGCGCCGGGGCGGCTACCTTCGCTGCGGCCGGCATTGCCCGACCTATGCCCTCCACTCCATGGCGCCGGACGGCAGTGACATTATCCTCTTCAGCTACCACGAAACGCACGAGTGGCACCCGAGCGTCACGAACGACGGGATGGTCGTCTATACCCGCTGGGATTATGTGGACCGCGACACGAACGTCGCGCATCATATCTGGACGTGCTTTCCCGACGGTCGCGATCCGCGCTCGTTCCACGGCAACTATCCCATCCGGCGGGAAACCCGGCCCTGGATGGAAATGAGCATCCGCGCCATCCCGGATTCGCACACATTCATTGCGACCGCCGCCGCCCATCACGGCAACGCTTTCGGCTCGCTCGTTTTGATCGATCACCGCCTCGACGACGACAATGCATCGTCGCAGTTAACTCGCCTGACGCCGGACGTGCCTTTCCCCGAGGCCGAAAAGCACATCAAGCCGATCAAAGAATGCATGGTGTACGGGACGCCCTGGCCGCTCAGTGAGGATGATTATCTCTGCGTCTATGATAAGAATGCCAAGAACCACGGGATTTACTGGATCGATCGGTTTGGCAACAAAGAGCTGATTTACCGCGATCCGTCGATCCCGTGCATGAGTCCGATTCCACTGAGGCCGCGTCTCAAGCCGCCGGTCATTCCCACCCACACCGTCCAAACCGCCGCCGACATCGCGAAAGCCGGCGGTATCATCCCGAAGGAAACCATCACCGTCGTCAATGTTTACGACAGCGATTTTCAATGGCCCGCCGGGGCGAGCGTCGCCGCACTGCGGATCATCCAGGTCTTGCCGAAGACAACCCCCCCGCCGAACCAGCCCCGCATCGGTATCGGCAATCAAACGAATGCCCGGGCGGTTCTGGGCACCGTCCCCGTCGAGGCCGACGGCAGCGCGCATTTCGAGGCGCCCGTCGGCAAATTGATCTATTTCCAGGCCCTGGACGAACGGGGGATGGCCATTCAGTCGATGCGGTCGGGTACGTATGTACATCCCGGTGAACAATTGACCTGCCTGGGCTGTCACGAGCCTAAAGGGCGCACGTCGAGTCAATCGAATGTCACGCCGCTGGCCCTTCAGCGGGCGCCGTCGGACATTCGAACCGATGTGGACGGCTCGAATCCGTTCAACTACGTCCGGCTCGTTCAGCCGGCCCTGGACCGCAATTGCGTAAG
>CAYZAT010000270.1:0-5404 GCA_964476475.1 uncultured Pirellulales bacterium | reverse complement strand
GCGTTTTTTGGGATTCAATTCAGCACAATGCCGGGCATCGGCGAGTGCGGAGGCATGATGGCCCATGATCGTATAGGTCTTATACCTTTGGTGATAGAGTTCGCACAGATCTTGCTCACTCTCGCACAACTCAATCGTGCGTGTATGGTCCGCAACGGCTTCCTCGAAACGACCGGATTCCCGCCGCAAGATGGCTCGTATCGCATAGCCTAAAGAATCTGCCGGACGCAGTGCGATCAGCGCTTCGACATCTTCGACCATCTTGTCATCTTCAGCCAGACTATAATAGGTTAGTACACGCGCCTTACGGGATGGATAATGAGACGGATCGAGTGCGATGGCACGATCCAGCCATTGCAGGGCCTTTTCAGGATTCGGTGCAGTCATGGCCCGTAGGAAATATGCATCCGCTGTCTCCGGCAAGTTCGAGGCGGCAAGGGCTTCATATTCATTCACTTTAGCATCATCAACGCCCATATAGATTCGAGCCAGGAGACCATAGGCGGCTCCGGCGATCTCCGGTTCACTTTTTGTAAGGGGTTGCAGTTGCGTTTCGGCTTCATTTTTCTGGCCCAACTCAACGAGCAATCGGGCCTTCAACAGTTGCGCTTCGGGTTCCGGATTCTGGGCGTCGACCGTTGCTTCGATTTCATTCAAAGCCGCTTGGTATCGACCTTCGGCGTATAACCTTTGGGCGGTGGAAAGCCTGCTATCGATTTCGACCTTATTTTCGAGCTGCACTACAGTGTTAAGAGCTTGTCGCATGCGGAGATACAATGATGTGCTGATAAACAAGCCTATAAGGATTGATGCCACGATGGCCGTACTTGCTGTAACGAATACGCGGTGTCGTTTGATGAATTTCTTGATGCGGTATAGCGTGTTGGGCGGGCCGGCTAAGACCGGCTCGTTACTAAGGTAACGCCTGATATCGGCGGCGAATTCGCCGACGGAATCGTAGCGACGGTCGCGATCTTTCTCCAACGTTTTCATCACGATCCAGTCCAGGTCGTTACGGATCAGCTTATGGAGGGCCTCCGGGCTGATATTGCGATATTTTGCCACCTCGATGAGGGCCTGGCCGAGGGTGCTGATCTTCGTGGAGGGGCGAGTGGGTTCCTCCTCGCGGATAATCCGTTGCATCTCTTCGTAACTCTTGCTCAGAAGATATTCGGAGGTAAACGGCGGTGAGCCGGTCAACAGTTCATATATAAGCGTGCCTAAAGAGTAAACGTCCGTGCGGATATCGATATCGAGGCCGCTCATCTCGGCTTGTTCGGGACTCATGTAGGCCGGGGTGCCGATGATTTGGGCGTAACGAGTGAAGAGTGTCTTTTCCGTCAGTTGGCGGTTGATCGCCTTGGCAATGCCAAAGTCGATGACTTTGGGGACCGGCACGCCGTCGTGGAGCGTGACCATGACGTTCGTGGGCTTGATATCGCGGTGGATTATACCTTTTTGATGGGCGTGCTGGACGGCTTGACAGACCTGGACGAACAACTTTAGACGCTCGTGAGTGCTTAGACTGTTCGCATCACAAAAGTCGGTGATCGAGGCCCCTTTGACGAGCTCCATGACGAAGTACGGCCGGCCCGTCTCGGTCGCCCCGGCGTCAAGAACCTTGGCGATATTCGGATGATTCATCATGGCCAGGGCCTGGCGTTCCGCCTCGAATCGAGCGATCACCGACTTGGTGTCCATTCCTAATTTAATGATCTTCAGTGCGACTTTCCGGCGGATCGGCTCTTGCTGCTCGGCCATATAGACGACCGCCATGCCCCCTTCGCCGATTTGCTCTAAGAGTTTATAGCGTCCAATGACCGTGCCGGGCTGCCCGATTAAGGGAGATTCGTCCAAAGTTATTCCAAGGTCAATAACCTGTTCATCCAGAAGGCTTTGGCTCTCGTGGGCCTGGAGTAAAGACTCAACACTGTTTCTCAGTTTCCTGTCGTCCCCGCAAGCTTGCATGAGATAGGCAAGGCGTTCGGCGTCGCTTTTCAGCCGGATGGCGGCGTCAAAAATCAGTTCTTCTTTTTTCACTTCACTTGTCACGGTTTGGCTCCTTATCTACAATGCGAAAATTAGAATTGAAGTGGCTCAAATTTCTTTGAAAAAAACAATCGACCTGTTTTAAGTCGAAAGCATCTATTTGTCCCGACCGATTTCCCGAATGAGCCAGGCTCGAGCATAGGCCCAGTGCCGTTTGGCTGTGGCGCTGGATATGCCCAGTACTTCCGCGGTTTGCTCGATTGTCAGTCCGGCGAAAAAACGCAGCTTGATCAATTCCGCCTTGGTCTTATCCTGTTCGGCAAGTTTATCCAGGGCGTCGTTGAGGCCAATCAACTCATCGGCCTGAGATTCATCCTGAGGGATGAGCACCGCCTCGTTCAGTTCGACTTTCTTTCGATCTCCGCCCGATTTCCGGCTTTTTTTACGTCGTGCGTTTTCAATCAGAATCCGTCTCATCGCTTGGGCCGCGGCGGCGAAGAAATGACCTCGACTATCCCAGTTTCGGGGGGGAGCCTCGCCAACTAAGCGGACGTAGGCTTCATGGACCAGGGCCGTGGCCTGGAGCGTCTGGCCGGGATGTTCCAGAGACATTCTCTGAGCGGCCAGCAGGCGTAGTTCCTCATATACAACCGGAAGCAGTTCATTGGCCGCCTTCGCATTGCCTCGTTCAATGGCGTCTAATATGCGAGTTACGTCCGTCATGATTCGTTTCGAGTCCGCACTTACCAAGTAAAGCCACGCTATTCTATTGAAAAAACTCGGCCGGATCAAATGCTATATGAAGATCGTGGGCGCATAAGAAAAGGGCTGTGAGTTTTTGGCCCACAGCCCTGATAGAACATTTTAAAAGAGGTGACTGCTTAGTCGGGACAATTCTCCAGCCATGCGGCCGTGAAATCAACCAGGTCGTCCGTGTTAATGACGCCGTCGCCATTGAAGTCCTGGCAGATCGTATAGCTGGTGTCCGGAGTGAACAGGTAATCTTCCGTTTCGCCGTATTGATACTTGCCGTCCGGTCCGGAGCCGGCATTGCCTTTGACGCCCGGATTGCTGCCGCCCTTCCAGGGCTCCTCCGAAAGCGTAATGCGCATCCAGATTTTTTCCGGCCCGTTTTCCGGATGCCAGGAGAGAATCGCCGGAGTCGTCATCTGATTGGCGCCGGCGGCCAGGTCGAACAGGAACTGGTTCTGGACCGCCCATTCCGGTGCGGCTCCCTGGGCGCATTCCACCGTGTCGTCCCAGTCGCCGTCGCGGTTCCAGTCGAGCCAGATATTGACCCAGAGATCGACAGCGGGATCGACGACGGTGACCGTATAATCGAACGTGGCCCACTGGCAATCGGGCAGATTGAGAGGCAATTCAATTCCATCATCGCCGCCGTCGTCGTCCGACAAGGAGGACCAGGGATTAATGTTATTGACGCCGTCCTCATCCGCACCCGAGTCGGCTTCGGTTTCACGCGTGATGCTCTTGCCCAGATAGGCCACGATGATGTCATTCAGGTGAGCCGGTCCGAAAGGCCCGCTGCCGGTGCCGTCGTTGTAAACGGTCGGGAAATTGGCTTTGACGCCGGAATACGCGTACATATTTCTGCCGTCGTTATTGGTGCTGTCGGGAGCGTCGCCGAGGTCCGGTTTATCCGAGACGGCGCCCGATTCGCAGGTGATATTCAGGATGCCTTCACCCGTGTTGGAGCCGTAGCCCCCGATTTCAATCAGGTATTTGGCGCCGGCCGTAGCGGCGAAAGTGATTTCAGACTGATATGCTCCCGGTGCATCGTCGTTGCATTCGATCAGATCTTTCGAGGCCAGGTCGCAATCGTCACCCTCATAGACGGCGAGCATCGTGTCGAAGCTGCTGCCTAAGAGGCTTACTGTGGCATCACCGGTACACGAAGCTGTGTAAAGGAACCAGATGTTCGGACTGGTCAGGCAGAGGCCGGGACCGTCAAATGTCGCATCGGTCGTATCGAACGCGAGGTCTTTTACTTCGCCGATGGCTTGGGCGTTGGCGCAATCGTCTTTGGACGGTTGGCCTGACGGCTGGCAATCGATATTGAGCAAGCCTTCACCGGTGTTGGGGCCATAGCCGCCGATCTCAACCAGGTATTTATGACCGGCGATTACAGAAAGGGTAATTTGTGACGTAAAACCCGGGGGGTAATCATCATTACATTCGATCAAATCGCCTGAGGTGGGATAGCAATCATCGCCATCATAGACGGCGAGCATCGTATCATAACTGCTGCCCAGGAGACTAATCGTGGCTTCGCCCGTGCATGTGGGCGTATAAACGTACCAGATGTTCGGGCTCGTCATACAATGGCCGGAGCCGTCGAATGTTGCCTCTGTCGTATTGAATACCAGGTCTTTTACTTCGCCGACGGCTTGTGCGTGTTCGCAATCGTCCTTGGACGGTTGGCCTGTCGGTTCGCAACTAATGTTGAGTAGGCCTTCACCGGTAATAGAGCTATAGCCGCCGACCTCAATCAAGTACTTGTTGTCGGCAACCGTTGCGAAAGTGATTTGTGACTGATGGCCCGGCGGGTAATCGTCATTGCAGGCAATCAAATCATCCGAGTTCAAATTGCAATTCTCGCCCCCATAGACCGCGAGCATTGTGTCAAAGCTGCTGCCCAGGAGGCTGACGGTGGCTTCGCCCGTGCATGAGGCCGTATAAAGATACCAGATATTGGGACTGGTCATACAGAGGCCGGGACCGTCAAACGTCGCATCAGAGGTGTCGAAGGCCAAATTCGCGACATCGCCGACCGCCTGGGCATTCTCGCAATCGTCCTTGGCCGGTTGCCCGGGTTGCCCGACACAACGGATACTCATGCTTCCTTCGCCGGTATAATCTTGATAGCCTCCAATTTCGATCAGATACTTGTTACCCGCGACGGCTTCAAATGTGACTTGCGATAGCCAACTGTCGCCGGAATCGTCGTTGCAGCCGACCCGATCGCTTGTTGTAATATCGCAATCACAACCGTTATAAACTGCGAGCACGGTGTCGTAGTAAGCGTCAAACAAAGTTACGGTGACATCACCCGTACACGGGGCCGTGTAGCAAAACCATACGTTGGGCCCGTAATTACACCCACCGGGGCCGTCGAATGTGGCGCCTCTTGTATCGAAATCAATAGACTCACCATCGCCAACGGGCAGCGCGTCTTCGCAATCGTCGTTGGGCACGCCCAGGGCCATTTGAGCCGAGCCGAGCAGCAAAACCAGCACGCAAGCCAAGGCTACTTTCAGGTTCAAACATTTCATTGTCAAATCCTCCAAATAATAGTCATCATTTACTGTTTAAATGCAGTTCCATTTTGATTTTATAGCCTTTTGGGCCACGCAAACAGTGAGGTACATATCCTTCTGTGCCAAAGATTCTATTC
>CAYZAT010000269.1:0-5449 GCA_964476475.1 uncultured Pirellulales bacterium | reverse complement strand
TCACCACTCCTCGTGCGGCGGTTCCCACTCGATACCGCACAGACTCTAATGGGCAGAAAACGACTTAACTTTCGAGAATACATCCTTTTTATTATAATCAGATGCTTCCTGTCAAGTATAAAAAGGAGATTTTTCCGAATGGTAAGCCTCATTTCATGCAGGAACGGGCTATTCAAGATGACAAAAGCGGGGAAGAACCTTGAGCATCAAAAATTGAATGTTGAAATGTCCAATGTCGAAGTCTAAAAATCGTTTACGAACCGAGGGGTTTGGCTCGCCAGTTTCCGATGCCGTTCCACCAGAAGTTGATGTAGTCGATCACGGTCTTGTCGGGCTTTTTGTGCTGGCACAGGCGAATGGCCGTATCGCGCAATTCCCTCATGCACACGACGCCGCCGGTTTGCCAGGCGCGAACGCCGATGCCGACGGCTTCGCGCTCCGCCTTCTTCAAATCGGTTCCGTTGTCCACTAACAGCCCGGCCAGCCGTTCGGCCTCCGGCTCCAAGATCTTGCGCCAGCGGCGGCGATTCGTTTCTTCCTGCTCGACCACCTCGTTGAGCAGGCGGTCGCGATCTCGTTGTTTGCGTTCCCGCTCGGCTCTGGCTTCGGCCAGGCGGATCGAACGATGCTTGCGGCTGGTGGGCAGCAGCATCTCCAGCAGGCCGATGACGGGATCGAGAACGACCCAGACCAGGAACGTAACGCCCAGCGTGCCCAGGGCGATGCCCAGGAAGAACTGGTTCAGGGAAAAGGTGCCGATCATCCCAAGGCAGCCGGCCATGCCGCCCAGGAAGGGCGTGAGGAGGTAGAAGGCCGCGTAGTACGTCGAGCTGGTGAGCGGGTGCTCGATTTCGACGTTCTGGCTGCTGCTGATGCCCCTGAAGATGGCGAACAGGTACAGACTGACCAGGACCGAGACGATCAGGACGCCGTGGCCGGACAGGGAAAAGACAACCCACCATCGGACGCCGGCCTGCCTGAGGGCCAGGACGAGAATATAGCCGACCGCCAGGACGAACCAGATCGTGCCGGCTATATGCGCCTTTCTCAATTCATCGCGCCGCCTCATTTCAAACCACTCCTCTCAATTTTTTATAACGTCACGCCGTCTCAGGCGCACTCAACACGTCTCTGTCTTAGTAGGCGCCTGCGGCCGCACCGGCGGGAGTCGCACCGGGTTGCGAGACGATATAGTAGCCGGAGAAGGCTCGGGCGACGGGCCGGATAAATTCTTCGATCTTCATGGCGATAGCCGCCAAGACCGTTGGCGGGACATAAACGATATCGCCTTCTTCCAATAGAACGTTTTTGCTTATGTCGCCGTGAACCGCCAGGCGATCAAAATTACACTCGATGATCCTGGGCTTGCCGTTCCTGGTTCTGGGCGGTCGAACGATCTGGATGCGTTCTTTCCACGCCAGGACGGTCGGGCTGCCGGCCAGGGCGATCGCGCCCAGAACCGTGTCGCGCCCGGAATAGGTTTGGGCGCCCGGCGTTCCTACTTCGCCTAAGACGTAATATCTTTTGCTTCGAAAGGCCGTGACTCGAACGTCCACGTCCTTTTCACCGACCAAATCCTCCTGGTAAAGGTTCAGGATCTTTTGACGCAGTTCCGCCGCCACTTGAGCGGGCGTTTTACCCGCGGCGTCCAATTCGCCGACGCCTTCGAAGCTAATCCTGCCGTCCGGGCGAATCTGCTGCATTTGCAGGTCGATTTCGGGCGCTTTCGAGCAATGGACCTCGATTTCATCCGGCGGGCCCAGGACGTAGTTCTTGGAGGAGACCTCAACCATGTAGGGCATCGTGAAGGCTTCGATGTCTCGGGGATTCGATGAAAAACAGCCGGTGAGCGCCACCGTCAAAAGGGATAAAAGAATTAAGGTTATCGGCCTCGCGAACTTCATTGAAATTCTCCTTTCTAAGTTTCGTATTCTTGGACTTCCATTCACCCGTTTCGTTCAATTGTCTCGTTTATGCTTTTATCGACAGATGTTCAATGCGGATCAACTTCATCCGTCGATAAATCGACAAAAAAAGTGCAAAATTAGACGCCGCAACGCCGTATCCAGGAAAAGCCGCGTTTCCCAATGTAAAACCGAAGAAATATCGGCTCTACCTGCCTGGGTCTTCTGATTATTTAATGAGCACGGCCCAATAATCTCTGGATGGGCACGCTAATTTTATCTTGTTCTGCCCCCGAATGGGCCGAGCCTGCGACCAGCGGGATTTCAGGATATTCAGCCAGGTGAGCGCGGCCGGTTTTTCGAGGCGGCTGATGTCGAGGAGGACGTCGCCGCCGTCGGGAAAATACACGGCGTATTCCCGGCCCGGATGCGCGATACAATACGCCTCGTTTTGGTCTCTGTCCGAGAGCAGGTCATTATGCGGAGCGCACGTAAAGACATCCATGCGGTCGGTCATAAGCCGCATGCTCCGGATGTTCGCCTGGGCCTGTTCGCCCAATCCTAAACCTGAGCCCGGACGATGGAACCTCGCCGAGGCCAGGCCGCCGAAAATATTGCGCCAGAATCGCTCCATACCGTCCCGGCTATTGCCGAATCGGCCCGTATCCGCGCCGTAGATCTTGACATTATTGAGCGGGCGAATGTGTCCGGCGATACGCGCTCGCTGGCGCTGGGCGTTATCCCAGTGCGTTTGGCCCTTCTGATGGTTGTTCTGAGAAATATCGACAAACGCATAGGTTTCCGGGTGGTCGAATGTGGCGTTATGCTGTGCATGGGCCAAATCCCATTTATCCCACATTTCCGTCGTCTGAGCCGTAACGTGAGCCGCTTTGGCCTTGGCCTTGATGTAGTCGGACCAGTATTTGCCCCAGGCGGGCGTGACGGAGGTTTCGTTGTCCATGCAGTAGAGAACGTTGCCGTAGTGCAGGGAGTAAGAGAGGATCTTATCGACGAAGCGCTGTTGATATTTCAGCACGGTCTTCTGGTTGCGTTCGGCGGGCACGGACCAGAAGAAATTGTTTCCGACCCGGATCGGGTGCGAATTGACTTGCTCAAGTAGCCCGCTTTGCCCGGTGGTGTAGTTGATGTTGTTTTTCGCATTGAAGGGATTGACGGCCCAATTATCGCGATAATAATCGAACGTCGCCCATACCTCGATCTGGACGATAATATCCCGCTCTTGCGTTAGCTTGAGGAAGGTCTCGAACCGCCGCCAGAACTCGTCGTTCCACTGGTCCAGGTCGTACTTATCGTTGATTTTCCTGAACGGCCAGACGTTCCCTTCATCCCGGCAGGACATGGTATTGCGGACGTAATTGCCCCCCACGGACTTGAGCAGGTCCAGATGGTCCTTGAGGTCCGGAATCTGAAAGAGATTGTCCTCCCGGCTGCCCCCGAACAGCAAGGTCGGTTTGCCGCCGTATTGCCAATAAGACGGATTGGCCGGATAGATCTCAATTCTCTGCGTAGAATCACTCGCAGCCGCATCCAAACTCCAACTCGAAGCCGTCGCAAGGAGAATCAATGGAAAAATGGACATCTGAATTGTCTGTCTCATACCACGTCCTTTTAGTGCACTCATACGAATCCTTTCCGGCGAATTATATGCCATGATCCAAAGATTGCCTAAATAAATTCCGATAATAATACGCATTTAGTAGAAATAAACGCATTATAACAAATCTCAAACTTCGATTTGCGGTCTATCGACACGGATTTTAACGATTCGTATTGCCATCGGCAAGACAACAATTCGCTTGACTTTCAATCGATAATCTGCTAAAATTCACAGTGTGAGTGTGGGAATTGTGGAAATAGGGGGGATATGAATCCGTGGTTTGAAACAGCAGGGGTCGTCCTTATCGCAATATTCGGTGCTTTTGCGGGCCGATTCTTTTCGCGTTTTCACAAGCCTTATTGGGTCTTGGGCTATCTCCTCCCCGCCGGGCTGATCGCCATGCTGGCCCTGGTTCGGTTTTATCCCGCTCTGGCGTTCGTCCGGCCGTTTGTCTGGATGACCGCCGGGCGGATTCGGTTCGTCACGTTATCCCTGGCGGTCTCGATGGGCCTGACGGTTCCGCTGTCGCGGCTGCCTTATAAGGCCGAGAAACTCGTCGTTTGCCTCCTGATGGCGGGATTTGTGCTATGGTTTTCGGTTTTACCGTTTCTCATCCCGGCCGTCTTTCGCGGGAGGCTGGCGAATCTTGAAACCCATTACGACAAGAACGGCGTCTGCCGCCAGACGACGGGTTATACGTGCGGACCCGCCGCGGCGGTCACGGCGCTGGGACGATTGGGCTTAGCCGCTGAGGAAGGGGAACTGGCCGTGCTGTCGTATGCCAGTCCGGTCACAGGAACGCTCCCGGCGTGCCTGTCCGCGGCGCTTCAAAATCGTTATCGGAAGGACGGTTTGCGATGTCGATATCAACGCTTCGCATCGATTGATCAGCTCAAACGCGCCGGACTCACATTAGCCGTCGTGAGGGAAGCGTTTTTGAAAGATCACTGCCTGACCGTCCTGGACGTTTCGGAGAACGCCGTAACCGTAGCCGACCCGGTCACGGGGGTCCGACGGATGCCGCATGGGGAGTTTGAGAAAATCTGGCGATTCTCCGGTATCGTCCTCGAACGCAGCCCCGTCGGGCGTATTTAATCAAAAATCGGGCAAAACGCGACTTTTTTCACTCAGAGTGCCATACTGTTGTCACTCCCGGGATTTTATGCTATCCGAATAGACTTAAGGGGGTCGATATATGTGTTTAAGTGGAAAACGAAGTTTTTCACGAACATAAGAGTTTGCTTTGCAATCGCGTACGGTCCAAAGAAGTAGCCGCCAGTGAAGCGCACCGTGGAGTCTTTGGAAACCAGCCGGGATGTTTTGTCAAGGGGCATCTCGGCTGGTCCAATTTGTGCACTTCGTAATAGGAGGGAAGGGCATTCATCCGATTGATCGAAGCACAGAAGAAATGAGTGCAACCCGTCGATCGCAAATGAGAATTTAGGAAGAATGCCACACTTGATTCATAAGAAGATAGTTGTCATCGCGAGGCACGAAGCGATCTTCAAATATGTCATTTCCCTTTAACCCCGGCGCGGTTCATTTCGCGTTTCAACCTTGAAGTATTTGCCGTAGAAAGTATGATGATTCTTCAGAAACAAGGCGGATTAGCACCTGAATGACCCTTTCTTTGACCTGCTCCCTTTTCAACAATAATATGCATTGTCTTCCTGGCCCTTCGTGGTTAATCTAATAGAATAGAACGATGCGAAATATCGCACCCTACGCGATGTCACAGTCACAAGGAGTTTGGCCGTTCATGACGAATGAGAATATCAAATCGTTTGTAAGAGACATACTGGGTTGCACTTGCCCGGAAGAAGTATTTCAGCAAATCGAGTGCGCTGAGAATATCCGGATTCAGGAAAACCTGTGGATTGCTCACAGAATCGATGTTGGAGGGAGACTGCTCATCTATGTTTATAAC
>CAYZAT010000268.1:0-5482 GCA_964476475.1 uncultured Pirellulales bacterium | reverse complement strand
AGGCGACGGTTTGCAAAACCGTTATTCGCCGGTTCGAATCCGGCCGCCGCCTGTTGTCCTTAAATTTGGACTAAATCTTACAATCACCTGAAAAAAGTCCTTTTCTGCAAAGGATTCCGAAATTCACATCTCTAATAAGGATGGTTTGAACCATGAAAGTGAACGTTGGAAAAGGCGTCCTGGAGCTTATCGAGGGCGATATAACCGAGATGGATACGGAGGCTATCGTCAATGCGGCTAACGCCCAGTTGATTCTGGGCGGGGGAGTCGCCGGGGCGATCAGGCGAAAAGGCGGGCCGGAGATCCAGGCCGAATGTCATAAAATCGGGGGTACATTTGTCGGCGGAGCGGTCATCACGACCGCCGGCAAGCTCAAAGCCAAACACGTTATTCATGCCGTCGGGCCGCGGATGGGCGAGGGCGACGAGGATCGAAAGCTGAAAAATGCGACTCTGAATTCGCTGAAAGCGGCCGATCAGAACAATCTGAAGAGCATTTCTTTCCCGGCGATCAGTGCCGGGATTTTCGGTTTTCCCATCGAACGCTGCGCCAAAATCATGCTCGAAACCGCCAAGAGCTATCTTGAAGGCCAAACCGGTCTGGAGAGGGTCGTTTTCTGTCTTTTCGGTCGGGACAGCTACGAGGTATTTGAAAAACAACTTGAGAAGGAAACCTCAAAATGAAAGCAGTGGTCCTGGATCGACAAGCGCCGGTCGAACAGAAGCCTTTGAAAATGGCCGATTTACCGACGCCCACGCCGGACGATCATCAGATTCTTGTTAAGGTGTCGGTCTGCGGCGCCTGTCATACGGACCTCGATGAGGTTGAGGGCCGGCTCGAACCCACCTTATCCCCCATTATCCCCGGCCACCAAATTGTCGGTAACGTGATCGATAAAGGTAAAGCCGTAACTAAGTTCGAGATCGGCCGGAGGGTAGGCATCACTTGGTTGTTCTCCAGTTGCGGCCAATGCGAATTCTGTCGGGCGGGCAGCGAGAATCTTTGCGAGAAGGCCCAATGGACGGGTAAAGATGCCCATGGCGGCTATGCGGAATTCACCGTCATCGGTGAGGATTTTGCTTATCCGATCCCGGATCGCTTCTCGGATTCACAAGCCGCTCCGTTATTATGTGCCGGGGTTATCGGGTATCGTACGCTTCGGCTGGCGGATATCACGGATGGCCAGAAGGTCGGTCTGTTCGGTTTCGGGGCTTCGGCCCACATTGTCATTCAGATTATCAAGCATAAATTTCCCAACAGCCCCGTCTTTGTCTTTACAAAAACGGCCAAACATGCCGAACTGGCCGAGCGTCTCGGCGCCGTCTGGACGGGTCGCTCCGGCGATCAGCCGCCGGAGAGGCTGAACAAGATTATGGATTTCACACCGGTTGGCGAGTGCGACCGTGATGCCCTGGGCGTTCTGGAAAGGGGCGGCCGGCTGGTGATTAACGCGATTCGCAAGGAAACGCCCGTTCCACCGCTCGATTATGCCGAATATCTCTGGCTCGAAAGAGAAATCAAGTCCGTCGCGAACGTAACGCGCGCGGATGCGGAGGAGTTTCTGCCTTTAGCCGCCCAAATCCCTATCGTTCCGACCATCGAGGAATTCCCCTTAGAGCAAGCCAACGAGGTCCTTGACTCGATTAAGCATTCCAGACTCCGCGCCGCCGCCGTCCTGAAGGTGCGATAAAAAAAGTCTCAATTACAACTGCTGATTCCTCAACATATCGACATTCTGTTTGGCGATCAATACGTCCTGGAGTTTCTCCATTATCTTGGTGCTCTTACTTCGATCGATGCTCATTGACAAGCCGCAGTTGCCGCAGGTGACAGTGGGTGAATACAAAAGTTGTTCTAAGGATAGCCTAATTCGAAAAACACCACAGTTCGGACAGGGGATACCGGGAACCTGATTCTCTTCTTTAGAGTGCTTTGAGATAGTCCCGTGCTTTTTTCTCATCGTGATGACCTCACTGGCTGGGTTCAGGTTTCTGTTCTATTGTAATGTTGAGTATGGATTGGAGCGATTGCCCCTCCACTTCACAGGCGATTCCCATATGAACGACCAGGCGGTTATCCAGCAAGCGGGTGTGTTTCGGATTTAGCTTTATGCCGAGGATCATCAGCCCTTGAGAATTTGTCCTACTGGTGAATGGCGGGGTTGTGGATGACGGGATGGTTCGACCATTGGCCATGAACTTGAATGCCTTAAACACGGTTGCATCCATGCTGAATTCGAGGGGGTGATCTGCCGCTGGATGTCCGTTCTTTCCGATGACTGTGATACAACAGTACTTCTCGGTCTTGTCCCCTATGCTTATGGAAATGTCGTTGCCGCAATCGATGTCCAGACGGGGAAACACGGTCGTCATACTTTGAGTGTGTTCATCCATCAACTGCAGCAGTGTGTTGATGCCGGCCGGCAGGTCCGCCTGGGCGATCTTTACCGTGGCCTTCAGGTTGCTGGAGATGTGCGGGTCGATCTTACTCTTATCCTTTACATCTTTGACGAACATGGCATTCCAGCGATATCGCAAAGGATCGGGCAAGAGGCGCTTGTCGGGATCTTCCATGAGCCCCGGTCGCGTCGTTTCCGACTCGTTCTCGATGGCTTCCAGGATATTGACTTCAAAATCAAATGTGGCCTCTTTGACCTGCAAGAGCGGCAGGGGCACAAGCGAAAGGGCGGGTATCTCCACCTTTATCTTTTCCGGCTGACCCTGTGCATTTTCTCGATGGAACGAGAACGACACCATTTTGATCTTGTCCCATTCATCGGGGGCGACGGCATTTGGATCCGTAACCGGTGGTATGCCCCTGTCTTCGATTTGCAGGTCCGTTGGTTTCTTCTTGCTGAAGCCGAATTCGGAGATGTAATACAGGAAGCGTTCGGCGGTCATGAAGTCGGCCTCGACAATCGCCAGCAGCGGTACACTGAACAACTGACCGAGATCGATAATTTTAAGATTCTTCTCTGGCATCTCTTTCTCTCGTATTAGCCGGTTATCACGCTATGTCCGGTCCACATTCGTTAGTTCTTCCGTCTTCTCCAGCACGACCCATTTATAGCCCTCGAGACGAAGTTTAAGGTGGAGATGATTGAGGCTTTCCACGGGCAGGCCCGACAGTTTTTGTGAGTCGATAGTGATTTTCGAATGCTGGAGGAGGTAGGATGCGGTAAAATCCTTCTTTGCCTTTTCGTGGGTTTCGATAAGGTTCTTGAACAGGTCGGACGTCTCTGGGGCCTCCATGAGACTCTTGAGCATTTGTTTGCCGTTCAGGCCAAGTGTGGCCAGGTGATCCAGAAAGGGTTTATCGCTGAAGACGGTTTCTTCCAGGACATGGCTGTAACAGGTGATCAGTTGGGCCAACTGATTCTCTCTCTTCCGTTTCTTTTTACCCATGAGAATCGTGCTGAGATTGCTTGCGGCCTTATCGACAATGCGTTTGTCCACACGCCCGCTCTTGAGGTTTTTCAATAAGGTATCGGTCTTGTCGGAATCTGTCGCTGACGGCTGTTGAGTCGCGGATAGGGTCGTGCGTATTTTTCTGATAATATGTTCGGTGATATGACGCAATGGCTCGCGGAACAAGGGGCTGCCGGGTAACAGTTCCGGTTGAAGCGTTTCTCGGGCCATCTCCATACCCTCTTCCAGGCCGAAAACAAAGTCCACATCGACCTCGGTCAACAGAGAGTTCGGCACGGGAAATACCCGGAGTATCTTATCGTTTCGGTATTTCTCGGCAAGCTGGCGGCTGTACAGGTTGGCCTGGTCCTGGGCTTTTTCTATTTCCTCAAGAACCGTTGCGACAAGTGAGGATAAATCCGGCATCGTGTTTTCCTGAATAATTGCTCATATACCCGTAATTATACGGGTATATGAGCCAACATATCATTATGGATTAGTTTTTTTGCAGTTTATGGCTATGTTCGCCGTTAGGTCCAGATCATCAACTTTGACAGTGATACCGTCTGGGTAGTTACTATTATCTGTGGGTAATTGAGTTTTGTCTGTAATATTCAGCTTGATTGTAGTCGTGCCATCGTCTCCAGTCTTAGTTGGGTCACAGGTTGCTTTAAGGCCGTTCTTTAGATCATTCTGGATCGTCAATTGCGGCTCTTTTCCGGACACATCGGTTCCAGTCAACGTCAGGGTTACGGATTGGGGATTGACGCTGGGATTCTCACCTGTGTTGTCCAGTGTTACGCTTGACGGATCGATTTTTATGGCCGGGGCCGGTAACTGCCCGACAACAGAGACCGGAATCGTTATCGTTTGTTCTTTCTCATGGATCGTCGTCGATGCGGTGACCTGAAACACCGTGTCGTTGGTGATCGTGTGCGCTTTATCCTTGATGATCCAGACGGAAAACCTCAACTTGCCATTGCTATCGGTCGGGCCAGTCCAGCCCCAATCCTTGTTATCTGCCAGCAGGCCAACACCGAGATGGACCGGGAGGTCCGAATCGCCGGCGGTCAGCAGCTTGACACTGTTGGGGCCGGTCTCGCTCAAGTCGTGCTGTTCACATTTCAGTGTCACATCGGCGTTGGGGACCTTCAGGTTCGATTCGTCGCGCAGGTTCAGTTCAAAGTCACGTTTGTTGGCTTTACCGACATTGTTCAGGTCCAGCGAACCATCGACAGGACTGTACATAATCTCGCCATGGGGGCTGGCGCCGGTGACGCTCGATGACAGGATATTCAAGATGGTCTGCAACCCGTCCGGCATTCCTGCCTGGACGGCTTTGACCGCGACGTCCTGGGTGTATTCCACCGAATATTGGGATTCCTGGGTCGATTTCGAGTCTTTCTTCGCCGAAAAGCCCGCCGAGAATTTAACGCTCAGACTGAACGGGCCCCAGCCGGCCTTGCCGCCGCCGGATAACTTGGCGTTGACCGCCGTGCTGGAAGACTGTTCACTGCTCGACGACGAGGAGGCGTTGATTTTCGCCTTGAAGTTGATGTCGATCTCCGAGACCTCGATGCAGGGAATCGGAACGATGGCCAGAATCGGGACGATGAGCTTCATCATCTCGCCATCCTTGAAATAGGCGAATTCCACGGTGACGGCGGTTTTCTCACCCGTGTCCTTATCCTCATTCAATCCCACTTCCTTGATGAATTCCCAGGTCGATTTCGCGGCCATCACCTGTGCATTGATGGCCGCATTCAAGGGACCCCCGATCAAGCCCGCGTAATCGATCCCATTAAGCAGGCTCTTTGCTGTTGTTGCCGGCGTCTGGTCAATTGCCATGATTCTCTCCTTTCAATTGTTGTGGTATATCCCCGAAATAGCAGGAACAGCCACCAATTCTCGCGCACTCACGACCGCGATTAATTTGACAGCTTTCCGAAGTTTCCCCTAATATCTCAATGAGTCGCTCACTCTTATCCAGTGATTTTGACATGTTTGCGCGATGTGTCAATTGTGGTGACTACGTATTTTCCTTGATATGATAGCTACCTAAAGGGGCGGAAAGA
>CAYZAT010000267.1:0-5496 GCA_964476475.1 uncultured Pirellulales bacterium | reverse complement strand
TTTCCATTGATTGTCACGGGCGCAGGTTATATCATTTCCAATGAAAGTCCTATGCATGAAACAACAGGTTGACATAAACGGGAGGTCGTTATGAACCGTCTTAAATTCTACAAAAGCTTCATTATCTGGAGTGTTATGATCTGCACCGGCGCGATGGCGGACGATTTTGTTCCGTTCGTCATTCCCGGCAAACCGAATCCCGATTCGCTCATCGCGTCGGCTCCCGGCGAGCCGATCTGTCCCGCGTCCAAGCGCCTTACCGTGCGTTCCGGCCACTTTGCGCGGGGCGATCAGCGGGTGCGCCTGTGGGGCGTGAATCTCTCGTTTGGAGCGAATTTTCCCAAAAAAGAAGATGCGCCGCATGTGGCCGCCCGGTTGGCCGCCGCCGGGGTGAATACCGTTCGGTGTCACCATATGGATACGGCGCGATGGCCCCGGGGGTTGTGGAACGCCGAAGACGGAAAGACCGTCGAGCCGGAAGCGCTCGACCGGCTGGACTTTTTCATCGAACAATTAGCTCGCCGGGGGATTTGTGTCAATATTAACCTCCACGTCGGCCGGGCGCATAGTGAATACCTGGGCTTGCCCGAGGCGAATCGCCAGTACGATAAGATTTTCAATATTTTTACACCCGCTCTGATTGATGCACAGAAACAGTTCGCCCGTGAATTGTTGACGCACGTGAATCGTTATCGCCAGGTTCGTTACGCGGACGATCCGGCCGTGGCGATTGTCGAGATCACCAACGAGAACAGCTTCTTCATGTGGAGCAACGAGGACACGCTCCGGACGCTTCCACCGTACTACGCGAAAATCCTTCAGACGCAGTATAATGCGTGGCTTCAAAAGAAGTACGGCTCGAATGATAAGTTACTTACCGCCTGGGCCGAAGGGGCTGGACCGCTTGGACGTAATCTCCTGGCCAACGGCAACTTCCGCAAGATCTCGCAGCGTGCGAATATTCCGAGCCAATGGAACCTGGAACAACATGCCGGATGCAAGGCGTCAACGTCTCGCCGGCGCTATCAGTCCAAAGATTCATTGCAAATCAAGATTAGCAAATCGGATGGCACCGGGTGGCATCTCCAGTTGACCCAGGGCGGATTTCCTGTCAGGGAGGGAAAGTACTATACCGTGATGTTTGACGCAGCCGCGGAACGGTCGAGGAGTATCAGTTGCAGCGTATCTCAGGCGCACGATCCGTGGGGCAATCTGGGTTTATCCCGGCAGGCTGAGTTAACAACGAAATGGCAATCGTTTCGTTTCGGTTTTGTGGCCCGTGCCGATGATGACAACGCCCGGGTCAGTTTTGCTTTCGGCGAAAGTGATGTCCCGATCTATTTGACGAATGTCGAATTTCGACCGGGCGGCAGGCTGGGATTGACCGCGGACGAATCCGTCGGGTCCGGCAGCGTGAAACTGTATGCCGATAACGAAAGCCCGCAACGTGTAACGGACCGCATGTGTTTTCTGGCCGAGACGGAAAAGCAGTTTTTCGATGGGATGCGCAACTTTGTCAAAAACGATTTGGGCTGTAAGGCGCTGGTCACCGGTACGATCGTTTTCGGGCCGCTGGGATTGTACGCGCAAAGCGATATGGACTTCATCGACGCCCACGCCTACTGGCAGCATCCGCGTTTCCCGGGCCGGCCCTGGGACCAGGGTAATTGGCTCATCAATCAAAAGCCCATGACCGATTATCCCGCCGAAGCGACGCTGTTTCGTTTAGCGGCCGAGCGCCTGGCCGGAAAGCCCTTTACCGTCAGCGAATACAACCATCCCGCACCGCTCGACTCGCAAGCCGCGTGCGTTCCCATGATGGCGTCCTTCGCCGCCGCCCAGGACTGGGACGGCATCTGGTTCTATACCTACAGTCACGGCACGGACGATTGGTATCGTGAGCACATGAATAGCTATTTTGACATTGATACGAATCCCGCCAAATGGGGCTTCATGCGGGCCGGGGCGGCTATCTTTCGCGATGCCGGCATCGGGCCCGTGGATCGCGTTGAATTGTTTCAAATGCACGAGCGGTCCGAAGGTCTTTTGGCGTCGCTGGAACGGCTCTATCGGAAATATGATCGCAATATGGCGGAGATGCTGGCGGGCGAAGCGAAGACAAGCTGGCGGGACATGCTTGAAAGGACCGTGAGTCTCACATTCGACAGTCAGAAGAAAAACAAGCCTATGCAGTCCTCCGTGGGTTCGACAAAGCTGGAATGGTCCGTTGAAGAGGGTAGGGGATTATTTGTTGCTCAAGGGGGCGCGGGTGTTTTAGCGGGACACACGAGTCGATTTAGGCAAGTCACGGATGATATCCGTATCGACAAGCCTTCTTTTGCCGTTATGACGATGACATCTCTTGATGGCATGCCTGTTTGGAGCGCTGCAAAAATACTGATTACCGCGTGCGGGCGGTGTGAGAATACCGGCATGCAATTTTCCGAGGACCGACGGACGGTTGGGCGAAACTGGGGCGGTCCGCCGGTACGGATCGAGGCCGTGACGGGCACCGTGACCCTGCCGGAAGGGCGATGGACGTGCCGGGCCCTCGGCTCGGACGGGCTGCCGAAACACGAGGTGCCGGTCAGCAGCGGCGCTATTAAGCTCTCGCCGGAGTACGGAACGATGTGGTATCTTTTGACGCGATAGGAGAGAGGATTATGTCTAAGGCTCGTTATGTCGGTTTCATCTTTTTCTTAGTGTCGGCGGTCGGTACGGCGTTTGCCTTCAACGGGCATCTCGTCACGGAAGGTCCGCTGGAGCTGAGAATTGGTGACATTGCGGAGGTGGCGCAGATCGACACGCCGCGGGAGGTGGACGTCACCTTGCGCAACCAAGGCGAGTCACCGCTCAACGTCCGCTTGCGAATGGCCGATCTTGTGGACGAATGGGTTGCCGTGGGTCCGGCGGAAACAAGCGTCACTATTGCGCCAGGTAAGGAAGTCACGGCGACGTTCCACATTGCGGCGCGAGAAGGAGCGTGTTCGGCGTTGTATCCGGTTCATATATATGCTCATTTTCGAGAGCAAGGTCGTAACGTAACGGCGCACGCTGTTCAGATAGTCACCTCGAATTTCGAAAGGGCGGCTCAATCATCCGGCGTTCCGTCTGAGATGCCGGTTAATATCGTGCCGTTTAACGGGGCGTTGCCGCTCTGGCATTTGCGGACACAACGCGTCGCATGGGGCTACTACGATAAGCCCTTAATCTATATGCCCGTTGGCTGGCAAGGTTCGTCGGTTCAATCCTCAGCGCATATGACCTATGGTCGAGTTTCGCGAGGCGCCACAAAAGATGCGATAACGATGCACCCGCCGTGGAAGCCGGGCGGGGGGACGATTTTCACTGAGTACCTTCTCCAGCTTCCGAAGGTTAAACCGATAAAGTTAAGCTTCGCCAATGCCATCCGCGACCATAGCGCCACCGAGCCGGCCAGCGACGGTGTGACGTTTCGCGTATGGACCGGGAATATCAAACTTTTCGAACGCCATACAGACAGCAAGAAATGGGTGGCCGGCGAGGTTAACCTGAGCGCGTTCGCCGGTCAGAGAATCCTGTTGCGATTGGAAAGCCATCCGGGGCCGAAGCGCAATACCGTGTGCGATTCGTCCTATTGGGGTGAGCCGGTTATTGTCGCGGGAACCGTGCCTTCGGAGCCGACAGATGCCGAGCGCCGGGCGCTCCGCAGACGCGCCATAGACGCGGCCGCGTTAAAAAAGCTATCCGGCGAAGGTGAATGTGTTTTCGAGCTTGAGGATGATTTCACGGTCGGTGTTATCCTGGGGCGAAGCGGATTAGTCGATTCAGCTATTGCCTTCGGTCATGGGGATCGATGTGTGGCTTTTGATGGCGTGCAGATTTCCGTGCTCAAGCACAAAATCGGCTCGGGACCGTCGCGGATTGTCGTTCGGGATGTAAGCGCAGAGAAGAATGAGTCGTCGGGAAGACTCATCGTAAAACATCATCTTGCGCTGGATGGTGAAGAATTCGACTTAACCGCAGTATTATGGCAAGACAAAAGCGGCTTGCGTATAAAACTCGAGTGTCCGAAGCGAATCACGGATTTCGCGATCGGTCCGGCGGACCAAAGAGCCCCGCGCGTTTATTATGGACACGGGTACTGCATTGTGGAGCCGGAGGCGTTCAGGGCGAATTTCGGCGGGCATAATCTATCGACCAGTCACGTCGGATTCGATTTCGATGGCGGACTATCGCTGCTGATGGCCTGCGATCATCCGCCGGACCATCTGGAAGTCAATCCCGAACAGAAGCTTTATACGCTTCATACGCATCTGGATGCGACGTTGGCATTGGTTCCGAGTGTCGATGGAGCGTTCGATTGTGCCCGGAAGTATCGACCGCTCTACGACAAAAAACCTTCGGAGGGTTTGAAGAACAAGGCGGGGCGGTTTGTCTTCGATATCTGGGGCGGGCGCTATGCCGACATCGCCGAGACGATGAAACGCATGATCGCCTACGGCCTGACGGATTCGCTGTTGACCGTGCACGTCTGGCAACGTTGGGGCTATGACTATCGTTTGCCGGATATCTATCCGCCTCAGCCCCAGTTGGGTACGGTTGAGGATATGCAAAAGATTGCCGAGGTCTGCCGCGGGCACGATATCCCCTGGGGTTTGCATGATAACTACATTGATTTTTATCCGGATGCGGCGGATTACAGCTACGATTGTATCTGTTTCACCGAGCAGGGCGAGCCGATCAAGGCCTGGATCAATCGCGGCCGGGACGCCCAGAGCTATCGCTGGCGACCGGACAAGATTATGCCGTTCGTACAGCGGAACCTCAGGCTCATCGAGCCGAATCTCAAGCCGACGCACTATTTCATCGACGTTTTTACATCGCTGACGTGTTTCGATTTTTACGACAAGACCGGCCAATATCATCCGATGCTCGAAACCCGCAAATGCTGGGGCGAGGCCTTCGCGTGGATACGGGATTATCTCGGCGACAACGCCCCGATGACGTCGGAAGCGGGGCACGATCAGTTGATCGGGTACCTGGATGGATCGGATTGCCAGCACTTGCAGATTACGCCTGAAAGTAATCGCTTTTGCATAAAGATTAACTGTAAGGACTGGGAGCGCGTACCGTGGTTCGATGCCGTGTTGCATGATAAATTCAGTCTGCACGGCGTCGGCTATTCCGGCCGCTATCAGGGCGGACGCGACCGGCGCGAGCACGGTATCGAAAGCGACGATTATATCAGCGCCGAGATTTTAGAAGGGCACGCGCTCATGATCGACCGCGGGGCGTTCGGACGCGGCGCCGTGCGGAAGTATTGGCTGGCGCAGGATTTCGTTCGGAGCATCGCCCTCGACCGGATTGAAAAGGTGGAATGTGTCGCCGGCGATATCCACCGGCAGATCATCACGTGGAAGTCCGGCGCTCGTGTGATCGTCAATCGAGGCGACGAGGATTGGATGATCGCGGGCAAAAGGCTGCCTCAATATGGATACTTCGCAAAGAACGGCC
>CAYZAT010000266.1:0-5573 GCA_964476475.1 uncultured Pirellulales bacterium | reverse complement strand
TCTCGGCATTGATCGGTTTATCGTGAACGTAATTGTCCATGAGCTCGGCATCATATTCGGCCGCAAGCTCTATCATCTCATTTCTGTGCTGACGGGCTCGCTCGCTCAATTCCGCGGGAATCTCAATTTCTTCAAAGGTGGCCCCCATTTTATCACTCTGATAAAAGACGGCCTGCATCTTAATCAGATCGATAATCCCCGCGAAAGAGTCCTCGGCCCCGATAGGAATCTGCACGATGATTGGATTGGCCAGGAGTTTGTCGCGAATGCTGTCAATGGTCATGTCAAAATCGGCGCCGATCTTGTCCATCTTGTTCACGAAGCACATGCAGGGCAGGTCATATTTCTGCCCTTGACGCCAGACCGTCTCGCTCTGTGCCTGAACCCCTTCGCTGCCGTCGAATACCGCTACGGCACTATCGAGGACTCGCAACGACCTTTCAACCTCGGCGGTGAAGTCGATATGCCCCGGGGTATCAATCAGATTAATCTCAAAATTCTTCCAGGGGCATTTCGTCGCCGCAGACGTGATCGTTATCCCTCTCTTTTGCTCCTCCTCCATAAAGTCCATCACGGCCGTACCGTCGTGGACCTCCCCCATCTTGTACGTCTTACCCGTATAGTAAAGAATACGCTCGGTCACCGTTGTTTTTCCGGCGTCGATATGAGCCATGATGCCGATATTGCGTAATTTTTCCAGAGTTCCGGGCATACGTCTTCACATATTTCATAGACACACAGCCGCTAATAAGGCCCCCGACAGGCGGATAAACCTGTCCCAGACGGCAATCTTCATGTCATCACTAACGATAAAAAAACTGCCACGGTCATTCTCAAAACGTTCCGTGGCAGTTCAAAGCAACCGTCTTTACCAGGCAAAGTGAGCAAATGCCTTATTCGCCTCGGCCATTCTGTGAACATTCTCTCGAGTCGTCATAGCGGCGCCACTCTCTTTGTACGCATCCATAAGCTCAGACGCCAAACGTTGGGACATCGGCTTGCCCTTTTTGGACCTGGCCGAGGCGAGAATCCACCTGAAAGCAAGGGATTGCTGCCGTTTGGAACTCACTTGCATCGGGACTTGATAACTGGCGCCACCGACGCGCTTGCTGCGAACTTCAATCATAGGCTTTACATTATTCACCGCTTTCTCGAAGACCTCAAGAGCGCCCGCATCTTCGACCTTTTTACCAATGATATCCAACGCGTCGTAAAAGACCTTCTGGGCCGTACTCTTTTTACCGTCCAGCATTAAGCAATTGATGAATTTCGAAGCCAGCCGACTGCTATACTTCGGATCCGGTTTCAGTTGTTGACTCGATGCGGTAAACTTTTTTGCCATGTTTTCCTCATTCAGGTTATTCGCGGCCGAAAAAGAAACAACCGCTAAATGACCGCTTTATTTCGCTTTCTTAGCCCCGTATTTGCTTCGACCCTGTTTTCGATTGGAGACCCCGGCGCAATCCAGAACGCCGCGAACAATATGATACCTTACGCCCGGCAGGTCGCGAACGCGACCGCCGCGTATAATCACCGTACTATGCTCCTGAAGGTTATGATCGATGCCCGGAATATAAGCGGTCACCTCTTTGCCATTGGTTAGCCTGACACGCGCGATTTTACGCAAAGCGGAGTTTGGCTTCTTGGGCGTCTGCGTTCTCACAATCAAACATACCCCCCGCTTCTGCGGGGAACCGCTGATGTCTGATATTCGCTTCTGACCCTTTGATTTTGCTCTGGGACGCCTAACTAACTGATTTATTGTGGGCATAATTCACATAATCCCTGATCTTTAGATTCCATGACTTTTTGAAAACAGCCCCTCATTGTAATAGAAATCGCCTCAATTCCAAGCTATTTTACAATTCCAGGTTAAATTTTTTCCAACAACGCAATATTTGTGTAAAAATTCATCACAATAACCGTCGCGAAACGCCTACAACTTCGCCGCATCGAATCATTTGATTCCCAGCGCTTCCCTGATGGCGGCATCGGCTTTGGCTTCGGCTTCCTTGGCTTCCTTGATTTCCTCGGCCTCTTCAAATTCCTTCGGTAAAGGTGCCTCAACAAGATGCTTGACCTTGATATCCAGATAGGGCTTGAACGCCGTTCCGGCCGGGATCAGATGACCAAGAATCACATTTTCCTTCAGACCATAGAGTTCATCCGTTTTACCGGCCAGGGAAGCTTCCGTAAGAACCTTGGTGGTTTCCTGGAAGCTGGCCGCGGCGATGAAGCTTTCCGACCATAAGGATGCCTTGGTAATTCCCAGAAGCAACGTCTTTGCCGTCGCCGGCTTCGGCTTTTTGCCCGTCGCGGGCTGACCGGAAAGGCTCGCGATTTTCTCGTTGATCGTGGTCAACTCTCTTTTGTCAACAATCTGCCCGACCTCCAAATCATTGGAATCGCCGATATCGGCAATCTTGAGGCTGTTGGTCAGCTTTTCGTTTTCTTTTTTGAAGACAAACTTATCTACAACCTCGCCCGGCAGGAATGAGCTATCGCCGACAGATTCGATTTCGACCTTTCGCATCATTTGCGAACAGATAATCTCAATATGCTTGTCGTTAATATTCACATTCTGCGAACGATAGACGTTTTGAATTTCGATCGTCAAATATCTCTGCAAGGCTTCTTCGCCTTTGATCCGCAGAATATCATGCGGCACCAGGGGGCCGTCCGTCAGAGCATCTCCGGCCTCGGCATAGTCCCCGGTGTGAACGTTCAGATGCCTGTCGCGAGGCACGTGGTGCTCCTTTTCCATGCCGGATTCACTGCGGATGGTAATCGTCATCTTGCCCTTGCGTTTGTCGCTTCGCAGCTCGACCCTCCCGCTGATCTCGGCCATCGCGGCCGGATCTTTCGGTTTGCGGGCCTCAAAAACTTCCGTCACTCGGGGCAGACCTCCGGTGATGTCCTGCGTTCCGCCGCTCGCCCTGGGTTGATGAGCGAGCAACTGCCCCGCCTGAACCTGCTGGGCTTCAACCACTTCGATGCGAGCTCCGGCAGGCAAATAGTGAACGTCCAGGATCTTCCCGTCCGGATCTTCGATGATGATCTGCGGATGTTTATCCCCTTTATGTTCGATAACGACCGGTTTTCCGGCTTGCCCTTTTCGCTCTTCCTCAATGCCAATGGTTTCACCTTCGATGACATCAACGAACCGGATCAACCCGGCCACTTCCGCCAAAATGGGTGTACGGTGCGGATCCCAGGTGAACAACGAAAGCCCGACTTTGACTTTCTGATTATCTTCAACCAACACAATCGCGCCATACGGCACTTTGAACCGATCAAGTTCCCGATCTTTGGCATCAAGAATGGCAATTTCACCATTACGCTTGAGCGCCACGGTAGCCTCTCGGCCATCGCTCTGTTTGATCTGAACGGCATTGATATCACGATATTGAACTTTGCCGGTATGTGTGGCCCTTTGTTCTCTCTCGAGAATGGCTCTTTCCGCCACGCCGCCGGTATGGAATGTCCTTAACGTAAGCTGCGTTCCCGGCTCGCCGATGGATTGGGCGGCCACGATGCCGACCGCCGAGCCTTCTTCGACCAACCGGCCGGTACTCATGTCCCAGCCGTAGCATTTCGCACACACGCCGAACGGGCTGTCGCACGTCAGCGGACTACGAACGCGAACGGCATCAAGACCTAACGCCTCGATTTTGGCGGCCGCTTCCGGGCTAATCACCTCGTTCTCACGGATAATCATTTCGTCGGTAATCGGATTGCGAATATTATCTCGCGCCGTTCGTCCAATGACCAATTGAGAGAGAGGAATATCCACTTGCTCGCCGCGAGTGACGATTCCCTTGGTGATTCCCTGCAGGGTTTGACAATCCCGTTCAATCACAATAACGTTTTGGGCCACGTCGATCAATTTACGGGTCAGGTAGCCGGAATTGGCCGTCTTCAAGGCGGTATCCGCCAAACCTTTGCGCGCCCCGTGCGTCGAGCTGAAGTATTCAAGAACGGTCAGACCCTCTCGGAAGTTAGACTTAATAGGCGTTTCAATAATCTCGCCGCTGGGCTTGGCCATCAGCGCTCTCATCCCGGCAAGCTGCTGAATCTGATCCACACTGCCTCGAGCCCCGGAATCACTCATAAGGTAAATGGGATTCAGGTACGGCGTGCCGTCATCTTTCTTATCTTCTTTGAGACCTCGCATCATTTCATTGGTGACGGCCACTCGGGCATTTGTCCAGGCATCGATAACCTGATTATACCTTTCACCCTCGGTCAAAACGCCATCGTTATAGTTCCTGCTGATTTTATTGATCCTTTTCTCGGTCTCTTCGATAATGTCCGCTTTCCGGGCGGGAATTTTAAGATCCGTAATCCCGAAACTCAACCCCGCCAATGTCGCGTGCTTGAACCCCAAATTCTTGATTCGATCGAGCAAATCAACCGTTTCGGCGGAGCCGGCGTATTTGAAACAATCACTGATCACCCGGCTGAGCTTCTTCTGGGACATCGTCAGGTTATAAAAGGGCATCCCGTCCGGCAGAATATCATTAAATATGCACCGGCCCACGGTCGTCTCTACGAGCGGCGGCCTTTCCGTTTCGCCGGACTCGGTCACAATTCGATCTTTGTTGAGTCGAACCTTAATTTTTGCATGCAAACCGACCTTGCCCATATCATAGGCCATCATGGCCTCAAACGAATCCTTGAACACACGGATCTCTTCGGATTCGGAGCCCGCCCCGGGGGCGATATTCGTCAGGTAATAGTTGCCCATGACCATATCCTGAGACGGTCCCACCATCGGCGAGCCGTTGGCCGGGGAGAAAATATTGGCCGTCGTCATCATGAGGATATGGGTTTCCGCCTGCGCCTCAACACTCAACGGCAAATGGACCGCCATCTGGTCGCCGTCAAAGTCGGCATTGAACCCTTTGCATGCCAACGGGTGGAGCATAATCGCATTGCCCTCGACAAGCACAGGTTCAAAAGCCTGAACGCCCATTCGGTGGAGAGTGGGAGCACGGTTGAGTAAGACCGGATGCTGATGGATGACTTCTTCAAGGATATCCCAGACCTGTTCGTCGCGTCTTTCGATCATCCGCTTGGCACTTTTAATGGTATCGGCCAATCCGTGCTGTTTGAGCTTTCGAATAATAAACGGCTGATAGAGCTCCAGTGCGATCTTCTTGGGTAAGCCGCACTGGTAGAGTTTCAGGTCCGGGCCGACGACAATGACCGACCGGGCCGAGTAATCGACGCGCTTGCCGAGCAGGTTTTCTCGAAAACGCCCCTGCTTGCCCTTGATCATGTCCGTCAAGGACTTAAGCGGCCGGTTGTTGCTCCCGAGGACGGATCGTCGACAGCGACCGTTATCCATCAACGAATCCACCGCCTGTTGAAGCATGCGCTTCTCATTGCGGATAATGACCTCAGGCGCATTCAGATCCATCAGCTTTTTCAATCGGTTGTTCCGGTTGATAATTCTGCGGTAGAGATCGTTCAAATCGCTGGTGGCAAAATTATCCCTCTCGAGCAAGACCAGCGGTCGCAAATCCGGTGGAATAACAGGGATGACCTCCATGACCATCCACTGAGGTTTA
>CAYZAT010000265.1:0-5587 GCA_964476475.1 uncultured Pirellulales bacterium | reverse complement strand
AGGGGGATATCGAGGTAGGACGCGGTTTGGTCCTGTAAATCACCTGCCATTGCGGCATCAAAGGGCGCCGTCGCAAAAGGCGCATGTGTCTCTGCGCTTCTGACGATAGTAGTAACCAACAGGCAAGTAAGAATCGTGATCGCGAAGCTGAATGATCGCCCCATACTTACTTTCCCTCCTGAATTAACACTCAATTTCATCCCGGCTGCTCTCGGCCGGGCGTACCCCCAATAACGGTGTTATTATAACACGTTAAGGCTTGGATGAAAAGAGAGAATATTCCCGAGAAAAATGAATTTCATTCCATCGAAATCAAGGGGTGTTGTTTCTCGGCTCCTCGCGTTGCTCTCTTTCCCGGTTTTCTTTTCGCTCCCGAACCTGTTCTTCGCGTTCTTTCCTTGGGCGGGTTCGTTCACGGAGCTCTCTTCGTAATCGCTCGTTTTCCGCGCGAAGTTGGTCCAATTGACGCTCGATTCGGTCCACGCGGGCACGGAGTTCCCTGAATTCCGCGTCCATCCGCCACAGATGGTCCGCCATGACTTCTCGCACGGATTTGCTCATCCGATCCAGGTGCCCGGAGACGACTTGCCTGAGTTGGCGCTGCAACTGGTCCAGTTGGGCCGCCGGGCCTCTGTCTTGGCGTTCTTCCCGGCCGCGAGGACGTTCCGGCTCCAAATCCCGGCGAGTGCTCCGAGATCGCCGGCTTTCCGGCCTTTGACCTTCGGACGATTCCCGAACGACTTGTCGGCGGAGAATAACCTGTTTTTCACCTTCAGGTCCTTGATCGCGTATTTCCCGCCGCATTTCGGCTTCCATACCTTTGATAAACTTGTGCCCGCCCTCGCTGACGAAAGAAATTCCCAGTCGCGCGCCTGCGTCCAGCTTTCGAGCGGTCTGAATGAGTTCCGCGCGATTTCTCGCGACGAGGAAGGTCAGATGATCGTCGCGGTCAAAGGGCTTGACCACGATACCCAGATACTCTTGATCGCCGATTTTTTGCTCGGTGAGGCGGACAAAGATGCCCCGAACCGCCTCGTTTCTGCCACGCTGCTCGGCCTGAAGCATCCCGGCGAAAATAAGGGACGCAAACGCCAGGACGATGATGTTTTTACATGGACTCTTCATGGTTGTTCCCTTTCTGATTTGAGATTTATCAAACAACCGCCGCCTGCGCCACCCGCAAGCGAAAAAAAAATTGTAACGGCATTCAATCCACTGCGTCAATGATATTAACCGATTTCATCTAATCGTTTCTAATTTGTTTTCGGGTCTTTAAGATATTTTCAAAGTTCTGCTTGTAAATTTCCGCCGGCTGTTTTATAAGGTGGATTTAATCCAACGGTAGAAAAACCTATGGACGAGCAAGGATTCTGTCACACATGCAAGCAGAAGAACGACTGCCGGAACGTGTACCGGACCGTGGGGCATGCTGAAAGCCCGCCGGTTACGGCGAAGGTTGTGCTTGCTTTTTTATTGCCGCTTGTTGTGTTCATCGTGTCTTTGGGGGTTTCCGAAAGAATGCTCGCAGAAGTCGTACAGAGAGAGAACGTATTGACGGCCGTAAGCTTTTTGCTGGCCCTGTCGGCTACCTTCGCTTGCGTCGTGTTGACAAGGAGGATCCGGAGAAGATGTTGTCAAGGTGGATAATTTGATATTGAGTGTGTAAACGTGTGTGCGAGAGGTCGATATTCATTTCCCGGCGGTGTGCATCCTCCGGAAAAAAAAGATTTAACGTCCGACAGGCGGATACAGCCGGGACCGACGATTACCGAAGTCGCGGTGATGCTGAGCCAGCATCTTGGGACGGTCTGCCAACCCCTGGTCAGGAAGGCTCAGGCTGTTCAGGTCGGACAAAAGATCGGCGATTGTGAGGCCTTTGTCTCGGCCCCCGTTCATTCGCCGATCAACGGCAAGGTCAAGGATATTGCTTTGCGTTCGCATCCCGTCCTGGGCCGGAGGCAGGCCGTTATTATCGAGGCGCTGCCGTACCATCCCACGAAGCGGTCTTATTTCGCTATGGAGGACGATTTCGATGAGGCTCGCTATTCGGTCGAACGGATATGCGAGGCCGTCCGCGAAGCGGGACTCGTCGGGATGGGCGGAGCGGGATTTCCAACACGGGTCAAGATCGAGCCGAATCCCCGGTTGCCTAAACAAAGTCTGATTATCAACGGGTGTGAATGCGAGCCGTATATCACGTGCGATTATCGTATCATGCTCGAATGGACCCGTCAGATTGTTGCCGGCGTACAACTGGCCAGAAAGGCCTCCGGCTGCGCCCGGGCGCTGATCGCCATCGAAGACAACAAGCCGGAGGCTATCGAGTTGATGGGTGCCGCGGTAAAGAAGTATGCCGACGGCGACAACATCGAGGTTTTGCCCCTGAAGACCAAGTATCCGCAGGGCGGCGAGAGACAGCTTATCAAGGCGGTTCTCAACAGGAATGTGCCGACCGGCGGTATTCCGCCCATGATCGGCGTGGTCGTTCTGAACGTCGCGACCGCCGCCGCGATCGCGGAAGCCGTGATTGGCAATTTACCCCTGACGCACCGGGTCGTGACCGTCACGGGCGAGGCCATCGCGCGGCCGGGCAATTACTACGTGCCGATCGGGACATCCATCGAGGATCTTCTGGAATTCTGTGAGGGCGTGACCGAACGCTGTGCGAAAGTCGTGCTCGGCGGCCCGATGATGGGCATTGCCATCTCCGATTTGAAGACACCCGTGACGAAAACGACCAATGCCGTCACGTTCCTGACGAAAGAGCAAATCGGCCGGGCGAAATTTGCCCGGCGTCAAACGCTGTGCATCCGTTGCGGACGATGCTTGGAGGCATGTCCGGAAAATCTGAACCCGACGAAAATCGCCCACGCCGTTAAACACAATCTGCTGGATGTCGCCGAGCGGTATTATATGAGTGCATGTATCGAGTGCGGCTGTTGCAGCTATGTCTGCCCGGCCAACATCGAATTGACAGGATATATCAAAACCGGAAAAATCTACGTCGCCAGACAACGAAAACGAATGTCGCAATAGAGCGCCGAGCTGCGTATCTCCTGACGTTGGGGGATACGTCGTGTGAGAAATAAATAATGTTAAAAGACATAAGAGTTTCGTGTTCACCGCATATTAGCGAGCGGTTCTCCACACGCAGCGTGATGATCGATGTCGTTATCGGTTTGGCGCCGGCGATGATCGCGGCGACTTATTACTTTCGCATTCATGCGGTTGTTCTGATGGCAACGTGTGTCCTTTCATGCGTGGCGACGGAATGGCTCTGTAATGCGATCTGCAAAAGGGCCCATTCGCTCGGCGATTTTAGTGCCGTCGTCACCGGCGTTCTTCTGGCTTTATCTCTTCCGCCGCAACTGCCCCTTTGGGCCGCAATCGTAGGTGGTGCCTTTTCAATCGCCATCGGCAAAATGGTCTTCGGAGGTCTGGGGGCGAATATTTTCAATCCGGCGATGGTCGGTAGGACCTTTCTGAGCGTTTCTTTCGGTGTGTTGATGACGAGCTGGACGGTGCCGGCCACGCTCGACCCCGCTATGCCCGCCGTCGCCCAGGAAAACGCGCTCGACATGAGGACCCAGGCGACGCCGTTGGCCTGGAGCAAGATGGCCATCAAAAACGAACTGGGTGCTGATATTTACGGCGAGGAACAATTCAAAGAGACGTTCACGGGTGAAATCGGCGGCTGCCTGGGGGAAACGTGCGGTATCGCCTTATTGCTCGGCGGTCTTTATCTTCTGATACGTCGAACGATCAGTTTTCATATTCCGTTAGCCGTTTTGGCCTCGGCTTTTATTTTCGCGTCCGTTGCGTTTTTCGTCGATTCGTACGCTTACGTTGCCCCGTTTTTTCATCTAACCAGCGGCGGTCTGTTGTTATGTGCCTTTTTCATTGCGACCGATCCCGTGACGGCGCCGCTGACGCGCCGGGGGATGTGGCTTTTCGGTATCGGCGTCGGGACGATCACTATGCTCATTCGCATTGTGGGAGAATACCCGGAAGGCATCATGTTTGCGATTCTTCTGATGAACGCGGTGACGCCTTTAATCGATAGATTGTTTAAACGCGTGCCCATAGGAGGAAAGCCGGGAGGATAATAGAGTGAGCTAAAGTGCCTGAAGTGAGCTAAAGTTTTGGATAATAAAGAATTTGCGCGAGAACTTGAAAAACGGGCGCGGGAATTTGCCGTGCGCATTATTCGTTTATCAAGAACTTTGCCCAATACGCCTGAAGCAAGAGTCATAAGGACGCAAATCACTAAATCCGGAACGTCCGTTGGAGCTAATTATCGAGAAGCGAATCGAGCAAGAAGCAAAGCAGATTTCAAAAACAAAATGCATATTTGTGAAGGTGAAGCCAGTGAGACGCAATACTGGCTGGAAGTGATTGTCAAAGTGAAATGGTTAACGTGGGCTAAAATAAAGTGGGAATACGAAGAATGCGGCGAGTTGCTTGGGATTTTTACAACGGCCGCAAACAAGTAGTTTCAAACGAAAGGCTAAGTATAATGATCTCTATAACTTTAGTTCACTTTAGCTCACTTTCGCTCACTTTAGTCACTTAAAAAGGATAACAATGTGAAAAGCCTTAAGTATTTCATAGCCCAAAGCTGGTTACTCATCGTCGCGTCGTTTTTTTTCGGCTTGTTGATTGCCGTCGCCAACGCCGGTTTGTCGCCGCGAATCATCCAGAATAAGATCAACAAGCGTAATCAACTGGTCACGGGGCTTTTGCCGGATGCGAAGAATTTCGTTCCCGTCGATTCGGAGATCGTCATTCAGTCGATTGATGGGAAAGAATCGCGCGTCGAGGTATTCCAGGCGCTCGCGGAATCCGGTGAGCGCGTCGGGTGGAGTTTTAACGCCGCCGGGCCGGGCTTTGCCGACAAAATCGAATTGGTCGTGGCGGTCGATGCGAATTTTGAGAAGATCGCCGGTTTCGATGTTCTTTCAAGTAATGAAACACCCGGCTTCGGCGATCAAATCAAGTATGACTATTTTCGTAGCCAGTTCGAAGGCGCCCCGGCCGATGCGCTGAAGCTCGTCAGCGTCGGTGAGCCGACGGACATCGATGCGCAGATTGTCGCCATCAGCGGCGCGACCGTGAGCAGCGAGGCCGTCGTTGAGATCGTGAGCAATGCGATCACTCAGATTAAAGAACAAATCCAAGAGAAAGGGATCATGACAGATGGCTCCGAGTAATGAAGCCAAATCCAAACTCTATTCGCAAACGCTGTTGGCCGGGTTGTGGCGTGAGAATCCGGTCTTTCGTTTGCTTTTAGGGATGTGTCCGACGCTGGCGGTCACCGCCGCGGTCAAGCCCGCCTTCACGATGGGATGCTGCGTGATCTTCGTGCTGCTGTGCAGCAATATCATCGTCAGCCTCATGCGCAACCTGCTTAAGCCGCACCTGCGCATCCTGATGTTTACGTTGACCATCGCGACCTTTGTCACGATTGCGGATCTGTTTCTCAAGGCGTTTCTGCCGCAGATGAGCGAGACGCTCGGGCCTTATGTCCCTTTGATTATCGTCAACTGCATTATCATCTGCCGGGCCGAGGCCTGCGCCAGTAAGAATC
>CAYZAT010000264.1:0-5617 GCA_964476475.1 uncultured Pirellulales bacterium | reverse complement strand
TCCGATCCGGACGGAAACGATCAAAGGAGTGGCGAAAACTTGGAACCCCTAAATCCAAAGCCTGACCCGAATGGTGCTTCCTTAAGGTTACCAGTAAGGCTTAAAACAGCGTTTCTGGGTCAAAAACGATGGTCGGCAATGTGGGAAATTGCTTATGGAAGTGCCATTCAAGCCTGACCCCTTTTGCTCTTCTATGAAGATAACGGAAGAATCTGTGTTTTCTTTACTTGTAATCCAAAATACCCGTGATATCGGGGAACCACACATTAATTGTACCCGGATTCATCTCAGGTCCAACGTTGATTTCATCGAGTTCCAACGTATTGGGAATTAATGTCACGTCCCCGCCGCAGCCCATCATCGCACCGCTGGCATTCATCGCAACCAGGTTACCGCCTTTTGTACAGTCTATGCGTCCCGCCTCACCGGTGAGGTAATTCGAAGCCTCGATATAGACCTTTCCGCCCCGGCCTGTCATGCCGGCGCCATTCACTGATACGCCTTCGTAAATCGAGACGTTGTTCCCCCGCATCATGACGCGTCCCCCGTTGCCATCGCTGATGAGGCCGCCTCCGCCCACGGCTTGGAGTGAATTGACTTCGATGTCTCCCTGACGCGCGAGCACGACGATCTCTCCGCCTTCCGCGCCCGGCGCATCATAGGAGAACATATCCGCGATGCCTGCGCTTGCATTGAGATGACCGACCGTGATATCGCCGAAGGCTGTCGTATAGAATCGGCATGTGCCTCCCGGCGCATTGATGTGAGGGTTGCCTTGGTTGGGGATCGGTACCGGCGGAGTACCCGGATCGTGGTCCTCCGGTTCCATGATACCCGTCAGGTTGACCTTGACAAAATGGTAGGCCCCCAGGGAATCGTTGAGGTCGAACACCAGGGCCACGGGATCCATGTCGTCCTGGGGAATAATGGGCGGGCCGGCGTGGATTTCAATCTTAGGACAGACACTCAATCCCTCGGCCGCCCGGATATTGGCCGCGAAGAGATACTTGCAGAAAATCACGACATCTCCGGTTATCGTCAGGGTGAGGTCTATCTCGCGAGCGTTCGAGTCATCGACATATTCAAAATGATACTCCCCGGTGGCGAGGGTTCGGTCGGCGGTCACGGCGCCGTGGATGCCGGTTCCCGTATCCAGAAACATACCGGTTTTGACCTCGATGGTCCCACCCGGATGTGCGGGGCCTCCGGTAGCCAGCATCTCGTTGACAAGAAGGCCGCCGCTCAAAGCCCGTTCAGGGAGATAACGTTCCAGATCTTCCTTGCGTACCCCGGGGACAGGTGCAGGTGCGAACGATAAGCAAACATTCAACGGCAGTTCGGTGACGCGGTCGGCCTCGAGAACAAGCGTGCCGTCTCGATTAATGATCGGTGAGATACCCAACTGCATGATGCTGACGATGAACTGTCCCAGGATTTCGCTCGGCCCCGGACCGTACGAACCGGCCTTGATCGTGATCTCGCCCGCTGAAGCCGGATTGGGATTCATGACATCCTCCGATACTGCAGCGGCCCAGGCTCCCCCACGAACATTCCCCTGGCGTGTCTCCACATTGATACGGCCGGGTTCTTTGCCTTTACCCGCAAGCGCCAAAAGAGAGATATGAAGATCGCCTTCATATTCCGAATGAAAAATAAAGGTCCCTCCATCGCGGGGCGTCTCCGTAGGTTGCGGATTGAGATCGGCGGCGATCATAAAAGGTATCTCGCTGTGACCGATCGTACGGTTCTCCACCTGACAAACGATCGGTTCGGGCTTTCCTGCATAGATCTCTAAACGTGGTGTTCCCTGCGAGTGATCACCCTGAATGTGGGCGAAAAAACCATACTGACAGTGAATCACGACGTGTCCCGTAACGGTAATCAACAAGGGCGGGCAGCCGGGCTCGAAAATTCCATTCGGAATGCCAACATGGCGGAAGTAATACTCACCGGATTCCAGAGTAACGGATTCGACCAGATCGCCATCACGTCCATCGCCCTCATCGACGTCGATGCCCGTTCGGACATCGATCGTACCTGCATTGCCGCCGGCGTCATCCCCTCCTGTAAACAGTTCTTCCTTGGAACCTCCCGTACCACTGACATTACAGAAGATCCAGCCGGCCTGACCTTCGATGACCATTTCCTCTGTTTGAGGTATGGGGATGTCCGCGATGACCGGCAAAAGCTCTGCAAACAGGTGACAACAACAAACCGTCGAGATAAGGATCGCCAGCCCATGTCTTTGAATTGACAACATGATACTCCTCCTTCGTGTAAGAACAGAAACTCAGGTCTCCGTAAATCGATAATCTCCTTTGAGCAATATAACCACAATGATTAACAAAATCAAATCGATTTTTGTCTCGTAACGCGAATCTTATTAAAAGAAAAGGTTTTAGAATCCGAAGCCTGATTCTTTCTGCTTTTTCCGGGTATCGGAGTGCCCCGCGTGAATACAAAATAAGGGGCAGCGATAATGATCGATGCCCCTTATTCTTTGAAGGAGGAGGATGTGTTTCCACGGTTTAATACGCCCGGAATGCTCGTGTGTTCATAATCAATTACGAAACTTTGTATAAATGGGCTTTTTTGTCAAATTTTCTTGGGTTTGCCGCTTCAAATATCCTTCATGCCTGAGATAGCTTTAATTATAGGACTCGTCAGAAGTTACAGGAATTCCTGTAAACTTGTAGGAATAATATGGTAGTTGGTGACGAGCCGTCATTGTTTGGATTTACTATGACGGGTCGTCCGGAAGGATCTCAAGGCCGATTAAGGTCACGTCGTCCACTCTCGAGGGATCGATTTCCTGCGTCTGAAAGTGGTCGTTCAACGCGTCCACCATCTCGTCAACCGGCAACTCTTCGAGCTTGTGGAATTCTTCGTTGAAATCGAAGCCGCCCTGATCGTTGAATTGACCGATGAACGGTTCGGCGCCGTCGGAATAGAGCAACAGCTTATCTCCGGCCTGGAGCTGGACGGTGCGTTCGTTGAATTGGGCCTGCTCGAAAATGCCCAGCAGCGAGCCGCGTGCTTCCAACGGCTCCGGCGGATTTCCGGGCCTGAGGAGGATCGGATACGGATGGCCCGCCCGCGCGTAGGTGAGTTGGAGCGTTTTTGTGTTCAGCAGGCCGTAACACCCGGTCGCAAACTGGTAGCCGGATAATTCCTGTGCGGCCATTCGGAGATTAAGATTTTTGACCACTTCGGACGGAGAAAAGACCCGGTAACTGTTTCCAACGGTCTCTCGCATGACCAGGGCCTGCTTGATAAAGATCGTTAACAGCGCCGCCGGCATGCCGTGCCCCACGACGTCGACGATGTAGAAGCCAATGTGCTGCTCGTCCACGCGGACAATATCGTAAATATCGCCGGATACCCATTCTGCCGGCAGGAAAACCGTCGCCCATCGAAGCTGGTCGCTGTGGGGCAGGCGAGTGGGTAAGAAGTCCTGTTGCACCAAACCCGCCAGGCGAAGCTGTTCTGTGAGGTTATCCGCTAATGCTTTCGTCATGTTCAGTTGCTCCTTGAGTTGCTCGGCCAGTGTATTCTTGTGAAGCCCATGCACGTGCCTGGGGGGAATCACAAGCTCGGCCGGCGTGGCGGAACCGCCTTTGCGGTGCGCGAGATTCACGCTCATCCTCGTCCACAGCTCGTGGATGGAAATGGTCTTGCCCGCAGCGCCCACGGTGACGCAGAGGCTCGAGGGCGTGCGGAAAAAGCTTTCCACGGGCAGGCTCATCCGGCCCGTGAGTTGAATCACGCCGATGTGCTCCTTTTCGAGCCGCTCGATGATTCGCGTCAATTTCTTCTGTGAACGTGTCACGTCTTTGACATCGATAATAGCGGTCCCGACCCGATCGAGATGATCGCGAACGTCCGCGAACCGATCGATCGGGAGGACATGGTACGAGAGCTTCTTCTGGCTCAGCAGCCGTTCGATCTCGACGGGCACGGAATCCTGGTCGGTCAGATAAAGGACATCTGTGTAGCTGCCCAGCACCTCGATAACAGTAGATGATTCTGTGCCTTTCATCCTCTTGATTTCCTTCAGTTGCATTATCAGACGTTGGATGAATGTCTGCTCATAGTACGAGCACAAGTTAATTTCGGCTTGTCAGGGGCGGTACTTTTCATTTTTCCGGCTTTTTACCTGAACGAATAGGATGTGTTGTGTTGGAATGGGTGGCAGCCTCATCCCGATGGTCTTATATCGGGATGGGGATGGCTCTTCTTAAGTCGTGTACATATGCTGAAAAAGACGTATGGAAGAACGTTATCGGAATAGCGGCCAATCAGAGTGAAAGGCATCACGAGACCAGGGGATCAGAGATGATGCCCCCTGCTCGTTCGATGAAATGAAGGATCACGGCGGATTCAGCCGGCGAAGATCGCCGAGCCGATGCGGAGGATGGTCGCGCCTTCCTCGACGGCGATTTCGTAGTCGGAACTCATTCCCATGCTGAGCTCGGTGAACTGCGAACCGACGATCCTTTCGCCGCGCATTTCGACGAACAGCTCTCGGGTTCGAACGAAACACGCGCGCACGATATCTTTGTTGTGCGTCAAAGGCGCCATCATCATCAAACCGGCGAGCCGAATATGGGACAAGGTCTCGATCTGCTCGGCCAGGTGGGTGGCCGCACCGACGGGAACGCCGTATTTCTGCGGCTCGTCGGAGGCGTTAACTTGTAAAAGCACTCTCGGGTGAAGGTCTAATTTTACCGCCGCGACGTTAATCTCTTCGGCCAGCCGGAGCGTGTCCACCGAATGAATCAGGTCGGCGATCGGGAGAACCTGGCGTACTTTATTGCGCTGCAGGTGGCCGATCATATGCCAGTGGATCGTGGGGATCAAGTCCAGGTCCCCTCGGGTTTCCTTCAGAAGATCCACCACAAGCCCGGAGACTTTTTTCAATTGCTGGACCCGGTTCTCCCCCAAATGGGTGAAACCCAAATCAATCACTTCCTGGACCGCATCGAGCGTGGCGGACTTGGTGACCACGACAAGCTTGACTTCGTCCGGTTCTCTGCCGGCCCGGGCACATGCGGCCTCGATGGTGTCTTTGACACGCTTTATTCTCTCAGAAATCTTCGACATACGATGATCGTTGAAAGTAAAGAATTAAATCCATTTCTAAACAACACAAATATATACAAAGAAAGTTTAAAAATACCAATGAATGGAAGATTTTGCCAGTATAAAAAAATTTAAGACATCCGTCCCGGCCATGGACTTGTCGGGTCGATACTCATTTTATGGATCGACAGGCTTTTCGGTTCCGGCGGTTTTTTCAGAATTCTCCGCGGGAGTAAGTAGTTGTTTGCTAATGTTTTATAGCTCACGTGCGGACGAGTGGGCATATTGAAAAAAAAACGGGGAAAAACGCAATTTTATCCTTGTATTTTCAAGGGTGAGCTTGTATAATAATAGAATTGAGAGGGCACGGGGTGGGGAAGGCCCCTTGCAGTTTTGCCGTTCTTTTTTATTTTTTGTGTTTGACAGATATTTATGGGAGCGTTAGCTTCCTTTTGGACTTTTGCTGCTTTTTTAGCAGCAGATAGACCTCGGCGAGGCAGTGTGGTCCACCGGTCTCCCCCCCAGCCGGTCCCAC
>CAYZAT010000263.1:0-5779 GCA_964476475.1 uncultured Pirellulales bacterium | reverse complement strand
GAAGGCAAGAGGTGCTTTGGTATGTGGCCAGGGTATCAATTTCAATTGAGGTAGTTTTTTAAAGGAGGACAATCATGTGTAAGAAGATTTTTTGTTTCGTTTCGATGATTGTAGTAGTCAGCCTGGCTTTCGCCGGCGGGGCGCAAGCGGCTGATCCGAATCTTGTGGGGCAGTGGCCCCTGGATGATGGCGCCGGGGACATTGTGATTGACGTGTCCGGCAACGGTAATGACGGCACGATCAACAACCTTAATGGAGGTCTGGGGCTGGACGGCTCGGTTTGGGTGGATGACGCGGAACGCGGCACCGTCGTTAGCTTTCTCGGCACGGCCGGCGGGGCCTATGTGCGAGCCGGCAGCATCCCTCAAATGACACTGACCAACGATTTTACATGGATCTTTTGGGCGAAACACAATGCGGATAACACGGCGGACAACGATATTATTCTCGGTAATCGGAAGGACGAGAACGCCGTCGATTTTGTGCCGCGCCAGTTTATCAAGTTCACCCCGACGAAATTCGAGTGGCACATGAACGGCAACGGCGACGACAACCTGGACTATGACGACATTCCCGCCGATGTCTGGCTCCATCATGCGGTCGTGAAAACCGCAGATCAGTTGACCTATTACCGCGATGGTATCGCATCCAGCGCAGGCGTGATCACACAGCCCCTGGACTTTCCTCAGCCGCTTTTCTTCGGCGGTGACAACGAGGGGGCCGATGGTGAAAACTGGAGCGGCTTGATGAGTGACGTGCGTATCTACGATCGGGCGTTGACGGAGCTCGAAGTTCAGGCCGCCATGAAAGGCGTCGAACGGATTGATATGGAAGTCGGCTACGCCTTGGACGCCCCGGTCATTGACGGGCAGGTCGATGGAATCTGGGCGATTGCCTCAACGCAGTCGTTCGTTCCCCTGGAGGATCCGGCCGACGGCTCCGGCACCTGGCAGGTCTTGTACGATGAGGAGAATCTTTATGTGATCCTGGACGTGACCGACGACGTCCTGCAAAATGATTCGGACAGTGCCTGGCAGGACGACAGCGTGGAGGTCTATTTCGACGGCGGCAACACGAAATTAGACACCCCGTTGTCCGGAGACGACCACCAATATACCTTCGGGTGGACCGCGGACGACATCCAGGGGACCAACATTACGGGATATACCGACGGGATCGAGCATGCTCAGGTCACCACCGACACCGGTTGGCGGATCGAGATCAAAATGCCCTGGTTGTCGATACAGGACGCAGCGCCCCTGGCCGGTGACTTGATCGGTATTGATTGTTACTACAACGACGATGACGACGGCGGTGATTCGCGCGAAGGCAAGATGCTCTCGATTTCCACCGTCGAAGGCTGGAATGATGCCTCTCAGTGGGGTACGGGCATTTTGGCCGTGATTCCGGAGCCGGTGGATCCGGGCACCGACGGTCTGGCGGCGTATTACGCCCTGGAGAACAATACGGAGGACAGTTCCGGCAACGAGCTCCATGGGACCATCGTTGGCAATCCAACCTATGTGGACGGCCCGGCCGACTACGGCATGGCGATGGAATTCGACGGCGAGTCCTACGTGGATTGCGGTTTCGATCCGAGGCTGGACGTCACCGGCCCCGTCTCGATATCGATTTGGATGCAACCCGGGACCGATGGCAGTTTAGAGACGGCGCCCTTAGCTAAGGCGGATGCAGTCAGAGGCTGGAGCTGGCAGCTTAGATACGGCTGGAACACGGATAAACCGACGATCATGGGATTCCAGTTTAACGGCACAGATAACCGAGTCTGGGTTTACGTCAATCAGGAACTGGCCGTGGGCGAATGGTACCACGTAGCCGGAGCGCATGACGGCGAGACCGTAAAATGTTATTTAGACGGCATGGAAACCGATTCGGCCCCCATGACCAGCATCGTCGGCGGGCCTTCCAGCCTGCTGATCGGTTCGGATGGATGGAGAAGCGACTGGATCGGCGCGATTGATGAGGTCGCAATATACAACCGGGGTCTGTCGGCTTCCGAGGTGTTGTACCTTGCGGGTTATTGAGTCGATACCCAAATGATATTCCCTGAAAGGGGAATGAAATAGAATGTTGGTACAATCGGGGCCTATACTGAAGTTGTGTAGGCCCCTTTTATAATTCGGGCTGTTTCTTTTATTTCGTCTGCGCTACAAAGACCCGATCGCGTCACACATCTCCAGCAATTCGCACACGCGCCGGCCGGGCGTACCGGCTTCGATATCCGCCGCCACAATGTCGCAGGGGCCGTACTCGCGCGCGATTCGTTCTACATCACGCCGAATATCCTCCGGGGATTTGTTAGCAAGGTCTGTCGGTTTATACATCAAGGCTCGCCGCGCGTGAGGAAAGAGTCTCTTCGCTCGCACCAGGTCGGACTCCAGACCCATATCGATATAGCCCAGGTAGGGTATTTGGACATAATCGTTCATATACGGATCGGCGTTCCAGGCGCAGTTATGAACGCCGATACAGCCGAAGGCTTCCGCCATTCGCTGATCCAACGGAAGGAGGAATTCACTATACTGCTCCGGCGAGAGCATGTTGACCAGACAATTGCTCACGGTGATGAAGTGAACTTCTACGCCGGTATTTCGCTGGCGTTCGTGGAGTCGCCGGACCGCTTCGATCATCGTCGTGCACACACAGTCGAAGAGCCGGTGACAGCGCTTCGGCGCATCGAATAAGTCGGTGAAAAGCGCCTCGCCACGCAGACGCCAGGCGTTGTTGAGCACGCCTTGCCAGTTGATGTAGCCTTCGACACGCCCCTGGTCCTTCGCAATCCAATCCACTTGAGTTAACAGGTCTTGAAAAAAAGGATTCGTATCGAGATCAATCGGTTCGAGCCTCTCGATTTCATCCGGATTGAGGACATAGTGCTCACATACCGGCCATTTGTCCTGAGCATACCGAATCGGAACACCATACATCGCAGCGACGCTACAAGCGCCATAAGTCCCGGTCAGAAGATCGAGCGGTTTGTCCGGCGGGTCTATGTTCCCAATCGCGGTTCCGGGAAAGCGGCGAGCTAATTCTTTCCGCATAGCGATGATCGTATCTTTTCGGTAAGACGGATCGGTGTGCCACCGCCGGTCGAATTTCACTCCGATAGCGTCGTGGTACCATTTGGGAGTAAAGCCGATCTCCGGACGCAAGAACGGCTCCCGTCCGGTCGCCGGTCGGCGCGTCGCCGGCGCCGCCGGGGCGATGTAGCTTATGAGTTGAGGGGGACCGTCGGACATTTATTTAATCGTTTTCATTTGAGCCATTTGCTTAGGTCGGGATGGAGCAGTTCATGAATATCGGGATCGCCCAGATTTTCGGCGGTGACGAAGATCGACCCCGTGTCGATTCGCCGGGCGGGCTGCTCTCCGCGAATGTGCCGGACCAGGGTTTGCACGCCGAGATAGCCGATCTGCATGGGATTCTGGACCACGAAGCCGTCCATCTTCCCCGCCTTCAGGGCGGCGATCATGGTTTCGGAACTGTCGAAGCCGATAAACTTGATCTTCCCGGCGTATCCGGCGTTCTCCAGGGCGCGTAGAATCCCCAACGTCGTCGGCTCCGTCGCACAAAAGATGCCGTCGAATCCCAGGCTCCCTTCGGTTCCGCTAAATCGCGAGAGCATGTTTTCGGTTGCTGTCAGCGCGCTTTCCGTCGTCACGCCGGCGTATTGATTGGAGGTCACTATCTCAATATCGACAAAGGCTTGAATCGCGTCGAGAAAACCGTCTTCCCGCTGAGTCGTGCTGTCGGAACCTTCCGAATAACGCAGGACGGCGACCTTGCCTTTTCCGTCGAGGAGTGTCGCCATGTGTTGGCCCGCAAGCTGTCCGGCCTTCAAGTTATCCGTTGCGACGTAGCTGATGTAGTTGTCGCCCTGCAGGCCGGAATCGAAAATGACGACGGGTATCCCGCCGCGTATCGCCTCATCGACCGGGCGGCGCAGCGCCGCGTCGTCGAGCGGGGCTAATACGATGCCATCCACCTGTCGTGTGATGATATTTTCGACCACCGAAATCTGGGCGTCGCGGTCGTCCTCTTTCAGAGAGCCTTTCCAGAGGACGTCCACCTCCATTTCCCGTCCGGCCTTTTCCGCCCCGGCATGAACGGTCTTCCAGAATTCGTGAATCGTCCCCTTCGGAATCACGGCAATCGTCAAACGCTCCTTTTCACCCGGGACGTCTTTCTTGCTGCAACCTGCCAGAAGAAATCCGAGCATCAATGCTATTAATAGAATTGATTTTGATCGTGTCATGGTCAATCCCTGTAAGGCGCGATTCGGATACGAGCGTAGCGCAGGTTCGGAGAGTCGTCGGCGATGCCGAACAGATCGATCACGTCGGAGGGCGGTGATCCGCCGCGTGGCGTGTTCGTGAAGAAGTTGTGAAACGGATGCTTCAGTTCAATTCGCTTAAACGTTGGTTTTTCGTCGTTCGTGCCGATTCGACCGATGTAATTGCCGAATACGCGTTGGCCTTTCTCGATACCGGCACCCGCTACAACAACATAAAGTTCTCCGGCGGCACTAATGTGAAAACGGCCGTACGAAGGTTCTATTCCCGTAGCATCCGAAGGTGTCTGAGCTAATGTTCTGCTCGATATGATGTTGCCGTCTTTGACCACAACATACTCCAGGTGAACCGTCATTGCCTGGCCCGCGAAATACTTATCTCGGATAAAACCATATTGGTGCGGCCGTTTCAGATAAAGCAGGTGAGCGGCCCCCATTCGATCCACGTACAGATCGAGGTTAGAAATATGCCCGCATGTGTCTTCCACCGTATCGATTTCAATCGGCGTGCAGAATCCGGTGGATCGGATATCGTCGGTATAGGTGTAAAATAACCGGCGGAAGACATAATCCCACTTGCGTTTCAGTTTTTCGAATTTGAGCTTTTGCCATTCCGCGACCGGCTCGACGATGTCGCCAATCGCCATCACGTGCGCCGAGCCGTCTCGCAAGGCCACCTGGGGATAACACGACCGAATGGGAAAGGTGATAGTCCCTTTTTGGTGCCATCGGCCCAGGCTGTCACGGTAGGAAACGAATTGGTCGCTCGTCCTGGCATTAATGTTCAAAAGCAGCAATTCACCGTTAACCCCGTCGGCGGCAAAACCCCGGTAGGAATGGTCGGTGAAATACGTCCCGTCGGCCCATTTCGGCTCGTGTATTTTCGCCGTCTTACTGAGATTGGCCGGGTCGAATTCGAGGACCAGCGGTTGGCATGGCCCGTATTTCGTGCCGGCCGGCTCCGTGGAGGGATTGACCGACAGAAAAACGGAACCTTGCTGAAACACGGCAATCGGGCAAGGCTCGCGTTGTCGATACACTGTTTCGCTTTGCACCAGCTTCCAGCCATCGGACGACTTTCGCCACAACTGCCAACGGGTGTTGCAAAGCAGTGGAACATCCTTACCCGTTTCAATAACCGAAAGATAAACGTCATCGTTCTGCCGTGCAATGACCGTCGAACCGTAGCACCACATCGGCCCCGCGCCGTTATGGGCCGGCGCATAGAGGGTGACAACTTCCTCGACCTTGACCGTGCTGCTAAAGTTTTGCCCTTTGCCATTCACATTCGTCGGGTAAATTATGGAAAACCAAAGGCAGCAAAAAACCATAAATACTATAATCGGATATCTTGAGCGATCTTTCATAAATTCCTCATTAAAATTTTACATATGCAAAACCTAAAGATTTTATAATTTATGAGAATTAGGGATGATAAGTTGAAACTTGCCGGTTTTGGGATCATTT
>CAYZAT010000262.1:0-5866 GCA_964476475.1 uncultured Pirellulales bacterium | reverse complement strand
TCAATTCTGCGGTTTAGTTTATTGGTGATGGGTCTGGTGTGTACAACGGTTGGGAACGCACAAGTCATCATCAGCGAGTTCATGGCCAACAAGGGAAGCAGTCTGACAACCCGGGTCGAGGGCGAAACGGTTCGGCCCGACTGGATTGAAATTTACAACGGAGACCGGGCGAGCATCAATCTTGAGGGCTGGTATCTAACGGATGATGAAGCGAATCTGACCAAGTGGAGATTTCCCCGTGTCATTGTAAGTGGTGACGAGTACGTCGTCGTTTTTGCTTCCGAACAGGGGCAAAAATATCGTCCAGGCAACTATCCGTACTATGACGGAACGACCTACCATACGAACTTCGAGCTGAATCGCGACGGTGAGTATCTGGCTCTCGTGCGGCCCGATGGGATCACGATCGCTCACGAATATGGGTCGAAGTATCCCCGGCAATACGGATTCGTCTCGTACGGTGCGTGCGCCGGTCATGGCGAGGTTGGCTACTTCGAGAACCCGACGCCGGGAGCGGCGAATTCTGCAACGTGTATTCGCGAGGTTGTCGCCGATACGACATTCAGCCACCACCGGGGATTCTACGATGCTCCCTTTGCCGTAACGGTCACGACCGAGACCGAGGGTGCGACAATACGCTATACGACCGATGGCAGTATCCCCACCGGGACATACGGTCATATATACACTGGTCCTGTTAGCATTACGACGACAACGTGCCTCCGCGCTATCGCTTATAGATCCGATTTATTGCCGACAAACGTCGATACGCAAACGTATATCTTTCCGGTCGATGTGGTTCGTCAGGATGGATCGGGCTTCCCGGATACCTGGGGACACAAAGGCGCCGACTACGCGATGGATCGCGCGGTTGTGAATCAGTATAGCAGCACGATCCGGAATGATTTGAAATCAGTCCCCACCGTGTCGCTGGTCATGGGCGTGGACGATTGGTTTGGCCCGACGAACGGCATTTACTCGCATCCCGATTGGGAGGACCGTTACGACGAGGAGGCGGAAAGGGCCGTCTCTATGGAATTTTTCGATCCGCATGATGCAGAGGTTCAATTTCATATTAATGCCGTGGTCAGGATTGCGGGAGGCAGCAGCACGGGCGGCTGGAAATCCGATAAGCTGTCGATGCGGCTGAAGTTTCAGGAGCCTTACGGACCGACGAAGCTTAATTATCTGCTCTTCGGGCAGGGAGCGGCGGATACCTTTGATACGCTTGTGCTGGACGGCCGGCTGAACAATGTCTGGAACTATGGCAATAACGATTCGCAGCGGCGAAAAGCCCAATATACCCGTGACCAGTTCACCTCGGATATCCAGAATGCAATGGGCGGTTACGGTCATCACGGTCGGCATGTGCACCTCTATCTCAACGGCCTGTATTGGGGACTCTATAATCTTCATGAACGGCCGGATGAATCTTTCGCCGCTTATTATTTCGGCGGCAATAAAAGAGATTACGACGTACTTAAGCACAACGAAGGCAATATTGTCAACGGCTCCGATCAAGACTATCGGGAGATGTTCGGTGTCGCGACGTCCGGGCTGTCGTCGAATACGCGGTATCAAACGATCCGGCAATACCTGGATGTGCCGAATTTCATCGATTATATGATCACCAATTTTTATTACGGCAATACGGACTGGGCGCATCAGAACTGGTACGCCACGAGGAGCCGTTTCGATCCGGAAGGACGGTGGCGATACCATTCCTGGGATGCCGAGAAGGGGATGCAGGGAATCAACGATAACGTTGTCGGCAAAGACAACGGGTACGGGAGTCCGACGTACCTGCATCGAAGGCTCAAAAGCAATGCCGAATATCGTTTGCTGTTTGCCGACCATGTGTATCGAAACTTTTTCAATGAAGGTGTCCTCGCGGTTGAGAACGCCACGGCCCTATATCAGCGTCGCCTCGATGAGGTGGACCGGGCCGTCGTGTGCGAATCGGCGCGATGGGGCGATAATCGCATCGAGCAGGGGGGTGTCAGATACACGCGGAACCAGCATTGGGTCGCCCAGCGGAACTGGCTGCTGAATTCGTACTTCCCGCAGCGGACGAAGATCGTCCTCAACCAGATGAAATCCGACGGTTTGTATCCGGATATCGATCCTCCCGAATTTAATATTCACAATAATCAAAGCCTTTCCAACCTGACGTTTACTATCGCGAATCCGAACAGTTCGGGCCACATCTACTACACGATGAATGGAACCGATCCGCGTCGATCTCTAACCGGGCTTCCCGCCGGGACGCTCTATACGCGTTTTGTCACGCTCTATGAGAGCACGCTCGTCAAAGCGCGCGTTCGCAGCGGCGTGACCTGGAGTCCCTTGAGCGAGACGATCTTCAATATTGGGCCCATTGCGGAGAGCTTGAGGATCACCGAGCTCATGTACAATCCGCTGGATGCGGGTGAACCCGACGATCCGAATCGAGAATTCATCGAGCTCACGAACATCGGGCCGGTGACGATTCATCTGAATCTCGTCCGCTTCACGGATGGGATCGACTTTACATTTCCAAGTGTCGAGCTTGCGCCCGACGAGTTTATTCTTGTTGTCAAAGACCTCGATGCGTTTGCCGACCAGCATGGGGGCGACGTGACGATCGCCGGCGAATACACCGGCAGCCTGAGCAATAGCGGTGAACGGATCGTATTGGAGGACGCCGCCGGGCAGATCATACACGATTTCGATTATCAGGACGATTGGTATGATACGACCGACGGCGAGGGATTCTCGCTGACGATCATTGATCCGGCCAGTCCCGATCCGAATCAGTGGAACAGCGAGAGCGGCTGGCGTCCGAGCGTCTATCTCGGCGGTTCGCCCGGCTGGGATGATACGGAAGATATCCCGACGCAGGGCGAGATCGTGATTAACGAACTGCTGGCCCATGCGCACGCCGAGGCGCCGGACTGGATCGAGCTGCGCAACACAACCGAGGGGACGATTGATATCGGCGGCTGGTTCCTGAGCGACAGTGAGGCGGACCCGATGAAATACGAAATAGCCGCCGGGACGTCTATCGCACCACGCGGTTACGTCGTTTTTTACGAGAACCTCCATTTCGGAAATCGCTCGAACATGGGTTGTCACGAGCCTTTTGCTCTGAGCGAAAATGGCGAAACGCTGTATTTCAATTCCGGCCGGGAGGGGATGTTGACGAATTACAGCGACGAAGAAACCTTTGGCGCTTCGGAAACGGGCGTCGCTTTCGGTCGGCATCGCAAGAGTACCGACACGTACAATTTTGTGGCGATGAGCATCAATACGCCCGGCAGCGAAAACGCCTATCCGAAAGTGGGGCCGGTTGTCATTAGCGAGGTGATGTACAACCCGGCTTCGGGCGATCAGGACGAGGAGTACGTCGAGCTGCTCAACATCAGTGGCTCTTACGTGATGTTGGCCGAATATGACGATGAAAATCTTGTAGAAGTTCCCTGGCGGTTCGCGGACGACAGTAACGGAATCAGTTTTGACTTTCCAATTGATACGATGCTGGCGCCCGGTGAACGGTTACTCCTGGTCAAGGACAGAAACGCTTTGCATTTGGCATACCCAACGGTGCCCAACGACGTGCAGATCATGGAATGGGGCGCCGGCCGGCTCAATAACGCCGGTGAAAAGTTGGAACTGTCCAAGCCGGGCGATCAATTCGAAGGCACACGCTTTTACATTCGAGTGGACCGTGTCAATTACAGTGACGGTTCCCATCCCGCCGGTGAGGACTCGTGGCCTGTCGATCCGGATGGATTCGGCGCATCGCTGATCCGAAAGGACCCGGAAGATTACGGCAACGATCCGGAAAACTGGCTCCCTGCCAATCCCTCGCCCGGCCAATAGGTTCTGCCGGGGGGGATTCGTAACTCACAGATTGGAAAGAAAATGCTCAGAACAATACGAATTCTATTACTACTTCTCATGCTGGTCGCTTTCTCCCTTCTGGCGGAAAACACATCAGCGGGTGCAACAGGCCCCCTCATCAGTGAATTTATGGCGATCAACGGCAGCAAACCGCCGCTGGAACAAGGGGAGCTGCTGGATGAAAACGGGGACTCTTCCGATTGGATCGAAATTTACAATCCTACGAACCAAATTCTTGATCTGGATAAATGGTATCTGACGGATGACGTTGACAATCTGACCCGGTGGGTATTTCCGTCCGTGCAGATTGCACCCGGTGGATTCGAGATTGTTTTTGCTTCGGGCAAGGACCATGACGATTCGGATAGTGAGCTGCATACCAACTTTAAGCTCTCCGGAAGCAGCGGCTTTCTCGCTCTCGTCGAGCCGGACGGCGTGACGATCGCGCACGCTTACGCCTACCCGCAGCAATTTGGCGATATTTCTTATGGACTGAGCAGTGATGCAGCCGACATGGCGACCGAAACGATGCTCATCGACGAGTTCGCACCGGCAACGGCGCTGATTCCAGCCGATGATTCCCTCGGTCTTCGTTGGACCCAGCGGGAATATAACGACTCACCATGGCTTAAGGGTGCGGTCGGTATCGGCTACGACTATGGTTCGTTAATTGGACTCGATGTTGGTGCGATGATGGGCGTCAATCAAACGGTTTACGCTCGCATCCCTTTTGTTGTTGGTGATGTTTCGGTCATCGATGAGTTGACATTGCGGATCAGATACGATGACGGTTTTGTGGCTTATCTGAACGGTCATGAGTTAGTGGGCGACAATGCCCCCGGTAGACATGAACTGGCGTGGAATTCGGGCGCCCTGAACAATCGCCCGGACGATGTGGCGGTCAATCCCCGGGATTTTGATCTGACTCCCTACAAGGATCTGATCGTTCCGGGAACCAATGTCCTGGCGATCCACGGCCTGAATTTCGGCTCGCGGAGTTCAGATTTGCTCATTCTGCCGGAGTTGATCGCGACGGAGATAGAATCGGTCAATCTTTCTTCGGCGGCGGAAGGCTATTTTCATGAACCGACGCCGGGCGGGAAAAATCGTGGTGTGGTTGCCAACCTCGGACCTTCCATTCGCGAAGTCACGGCCAATCCGCTGCAACCGAACGGCAATGAAGACCTGGTTGTCAAGGTTGAGGTGACGGAGACCTTTGGGCCGGTCGATGGAGTATGGCTGTTCTATCGGGTCAATTTCGATGCCGGAAGAAGTGTGCAATTATTCGATGACGGTTTGCATGATGATGAAGCCGCCGCCGACGGCTTGTACACCGGGGTGGTTCCGGCCAGTGCATACGGTCCCGGTGACATGGTCCGCTGGAAGATTCTCTCATACGATACTAAGTCCAATATCTCTTACAATCCCCCCTTTTTATTAAAAGATGGAAGAAGGCAATCGCCTGAATTCTTCGGAACGGTGGTAGTCGATCCCTCCATCCGGACGGCTCTGCCGGTGTTTCAGTACTTTGTTCAAAACATCAGCTCTGCGGGAACCCGTTCAGGTACGCGGGCGTCGGTATTTTATGGCGATGAATTTTACGACAACGTCTTCGTTCGGCTGCGCGGCGGCTATACGACACATGGGCGGAAGTTTGAATTTAACGACGGCCATCATTTTCTTTTCGATCCCAACCTGCCTCGTGTGGACGAAATCAATCTTAACGAAAGAGGGGCGGACCCGACCTACATCCGCCAGGTCCTGGCCTGGGAGACGTATGCGAACGCCGGCCAGCCCGGCAGCCTTTCTTTCCCATTGCACGTCCGGCGAAACGGCAGCTATCTGGCCGTCCGGATTTTTGTCGAGCAGCCGGACCGGGACCTGCTACGCCGTAACAACCTGGACCCGGATGGGGCGCTTTACAAAATGTACGATGATCTGCAGGATGGGAGAATCGACGGAGAAGGCATCCACAGGAAAAAGA
>CAYZAT010000261.1:0-5894 GCA_964476475.1 uncultured Pirellulales bacterium | reverse complement strand
TGGATCCGGTCGCCGACAAGCTGCTTATTACCAGCGCCTGTTTGCTTTTGGCCTCGCAGGCGGGCCACGTCGGGAATTTTCTCCTTCCCCCGACGGTCGTGGTCTTTATCGTGGGCAAGGACTTATTCCTTCTGATTGGTTTTGTCATCGTGTATCTGATTACCGCGAAGATTCACATCGCCCCGGCTTTCATCGGTAAGCTGGCCACCATGCTGCAATTATCCATGGTAGCAGGGATACTGATCGCCCCGGAAGTGTCCGCCGTGTTGCCGGGCTGGATTTGGCTTCTGCGGATCCTCTGGTGGTCGGCGGCGGGCACCGCTCTTTTGGCAACGCTTATTTACATTCGCGATGGAAGTCGCTATATTGAGGCGTATGAACAAGGCTTGGCGAACAAAAACGGAAGCTAAGCGGTAAAAATGATGTATCGTTTCAGGAACGTAAAAGGCCGAAGGCATAGGTGTTTCTGTTGCATTATATCCAGTGGTTTAAACTGAGGATGTATAGGTGTCTCTAACATTTAGTGAAATTCCGGACGTCCTTGAGGAACTTCGCCAGGGTCGTATGATCGTACTTGTTGATGCGGAAGACCGCGAGAACGAAGGCGACCTGCTTTGCGCGGCCGAGCACGTGACCCCGGAGATTGTCAATTTCATGGCCAAATTCGGTCGGGGGTTGATTTGTCTGCCGCTGACGGCCGAGAAATGTGATTCGTTGGGACTCTATCCCCAGACGGTGGAAAACACCGCCCGTTTCGAGACGGCCTTTACTGTAAGTATCGACGCCGCCGAAGGCGTGACCACGGGGATCAGCGCCGCGGACCGGGCCAAGACCATTCAAGCGGCCATTGCGGATAACGCCAGATCGAGCGACCTAATTCGTCCGGGGCATATTTTTCCCTTGCGCGCCCGGGAAGGCGGCGTGCTCGTCCGGGCGGGACAGACCGAGGGCGCCGTGGATCTGATGCGTTTGGCGGGACTGAAACCGGCCGGAGTCATCTGCGAAGTCATGAATGAAGACGGTTCAATGGCACGCGTGCCGGAATTATTGACCTTCTGCCAGACGCATCATCTGAAAATCGCCTCCGTAGCCAAGCTCGTCGAATATCGCTTACAGCGCGAAAGCCAGATTAAACGTCTTGATTATATCAATCTCCCGACCGACTATGGTGAATTTAAACTGATTGACTATGAGAGTGTCACGTCGGCCGAGCCGCACCTGGCGCTGTGTAAGGGAAGTATTGGCCAGCTTGACGACGCGGGCAAGCCGATCGAGCACGACGAGCCGGTATTGGTCCGAGTGCATTCGGAGTGCTTGACGGGGGACTTGTTTCACTCACAGCGTTGTGAATGCGGCTATCAACTCATCACCGCGATGAAAATGATCGAACAGGTCGGTGAAGGGGCTTTGATTTACCTGCGCCAGGAAGGCCGAGGTATTGGTCTGGCGAACAAACTGCGCGCGTACAAGCTCCAGGAGGAGGGCCTCGATACGGTCGATGCGAATTTGCAGTTGGGGTTCAGAGCGGACCGGCGTGATTATGGGATCGGCGCCCAGATTTGCCGGGACCTGGGTTTGCGAAACATTCGGATCTTGACCAATAATCCCAAGAAGGTCAACCGTCTTGAGGTGTACGGCATCAAGATTGTCGAGCAAATACCGCTCAGGGCCAAGCCGGGCAAGCACAATATCAATTACCTCAGAACGAAGAAATACCGTCTGGGTCATTTGCTGGATGAGGATTTGTGAGCATGCCATCGGGTCGCATTTACTTTCGAGTGATTTTGTGTTTATTCCTGATCCTTACAGGCTGCCAACCGGCGTCACGCCCTCCTCAGATCCCAACTCCGGTGAAAAAGGACCATGATGTTTCGTCCTTCTACGCGCGTTTTGCCCCCACGAAGATCGATATCCTTCCGTTGACCGAGCTTGTTGCCTCGGGCAGTGTCCAGAGGGCCCGGCTGAACCTCTATGTGAGTTTGCTGGATGCCTTTGGCTCGCAGATTATATCCCCGGGAATTTTTCGGATCGAGTTATACGAATATGTGCAGCGCTCTGCAAATCCGAAGGGCAAACGGATCGCCATTTGGGAAGACATCGATTTGACCGATCCGGTAACGAACAACGACTCCTGGAACAATTTCCTGCGCACGTATCAATTCGATTTGCCGCTGGAGCAGGCAGGCAATCAAAACTACATCCTCCAGGTCACCTGTTTGTGCCCGAACGGCAGCCGCCTCACGTCCCATTTCACGCTGAGAAGCCAGAAGTAATCCCCTTTTCACGCCCGGACTTAAATCGTTACGTCCGTTATTTTTGCATTTATTATTTGACAGAAAGACCGTTTATTTGGTATAAATTGAGTATCAAAGGACGGTCTGTGCTTTCATGGTTTTGCGTCTTTTCAGCCTGTGAGGAGCTTTTATGTAAAACACACGGCGTGAATGCGTCGATTTCACGTCTTGAGGTGGACTTTGTGAAAAAACTCATTTTCTAACACTTTTTGAATGGAGGATTATTATGTGCAGAAAACTGGTCTTTTGGGCAACTCTTGCCATCTTAGTGGGATTCGGTCTTCCCGCCGTGGGACAAGATGGGCTCGTCGGATACTGGAAATTCGATGAAGCGTCGGGCACGACGGCCGCCGATATGGCCGGGGCGGACAATGACGGCACGTTGATCGGCGACGACCTCGTATGGTCGGCAGGCAAGTTCGGCGGCGCTTTGTCATTTCCAGGCGTGCCGGATGACGCCTGCGTTGAGTTTGAAACAACAGGTATGTCGGCGACGTCGGGAACGGTGGCTATGTGGGGCCTTCTATTCGATCCACAGCCCGAGACATCCGGTCGGTATTTCTTTGGTCATACGACCCAGCCGCAGTGGACCAATCGTATTCAGATCTATATGCAAGAAGGGACTACGCCTTCGACGCTTCTGGACATCGGATTGGGGGGCGCCCACGCGCATGATGTGGATATTATGGAAATGCCTTTGGAGCAATGGCTCCATGTGGCGCTGACCTGGGACAACGGCAATTACGCAGTGTATGTGGACGGCGAGGAAGTCTCAGGCGGAACGTATGCGGGATTAGGGGCTCTTCATCCGATCGCCAACATCGGCAATGACGGGAGCTCCGGCCCTTATGAGGCCTTTTGCGGCCTTCTCGATGAAGTCAAGCTTTACGATCGTTCCTTGAGCGCCGTTGAGATTCTTTCGGCGATGCAAGGCGAACCGTTCCCCTATGCCTCCGGCCCCACGCCGAAGGATGGAGCCGTCAACTTGGATACCTGGGTGACTTTGATGTGGCGTGCGGGAGAATTCGCCCTCTCGCATGATGTGTACATCGGCGATGATTACGACGCGGTGAATGACGCCACCCGGGATTCGGATGTTTACCAGGCCAACCAGGCCGCGACGATGTTGATTGTTGGTTTCCCCGGTTACCCCTACCCCGAAGGTCTCGCGCCGGGAACGACGTACTACTGGCGAATCGACGAAGTCAACGAAGCGAATCCGGACAGCCCGTGGAAGGGACCGATCTGGAGCTTCTCACTTCCACCGAAGACGGCGTACGATCCGGTCCCGGCCGATGGTTCCGGCATTGCGGAAACCACAGTGACTTTAACGTGGACCGCCGGCTATGGTTCAAAGTTGCATACCGTGTATTTCGGCGACGATTACGATACGGTGGCCAACGCCGCCGTCGGCACCCCCGCGGGGACAACGAGCTTCGATCCCGGTCCGCTCGAGGCGGAGAAAGTGTACTACTGGCGGGTGGATGAGTTTGACGGCGCCGGAACGTATCCAGGCGACGTCTGGACCTTTACGACGCCGGGCGCTGTTGGAAATCCGCAGCCGGCCAACAGCGAGACCGATGTGACGATGGCGACCGTCCTGAACTGGACAGCAGCGGATAATGCGGCGTCCCACGAGATTTATCTCGGATCGGATAAGGACGCCGTGCGCAGCGCCGATACGAGCTCGCCCGAATACAAAGGCGCCCGGGCGCTCGGCGCCGAAAGTTATGACGCCGGATTGCTCGAAGCGGACAGCACGTACTATTGGCGCGTAGATGAGGTCTATAACGCGAATACGGTGAAAGGCCCCGTCTGGAATTTCACGGTCGGTGCTTATCTGCTGGTCGAGGATTTCGAGAGCTACACTGATGATGATCCGAACAACCAGGCCATCTGGCAACATTGGATCGACGGTTTCGGCGTCGCCGATAACGGCGCGCAGGTCGGCTACCTCATGCCGCCGTATGCCGAGCAGACGATCGTGCACGGCGGGATCCAGTCCATGCCGCTGATGTACGTCAACGAAGCCGGTGTAACGAATTCCGAGGCCGCAGTGACGTTAACGGATCGACGCGACTGGACGGCGGCGGGCGTGAGCGAATTGTCGCTTTGGGTTCGCGGCGGTTCCGCGAACGCGGCCGAGCCGCTTTATGTATCCATCGCCAACGCCGCCGGTGCGCCGGCAGTCGTAGCCAATGAAGACCCGAGTGTCGCGACGGCCAGCATCTGGACCGAGTGGCGCATCCCGCTCCAGGCCTTCGCCGATCAAGGCACCAATTTAGGCAATGTCGATCAGATCGCGATTGGTCTGGGAACAAAATCCGGAACGGCCGGCGCCGGCGGTTCGGGGACGGTGTTCGTGGACGATATCCGGCTATACCGACCCTGAGAATGCATCGGATGATTCATAACGCTGCGTAAGGGTGAAATGAAAACATATCTGGGGCCCATGTCGGTTTTCCGGCATGGGCCCTGTTTTGATGATTGATTAAATCGGGATCATCGAAAAAAGAGTGTAAAGCTCTTCGAATTTTTAATCGGCATACTCGTCCGCATCGTGACCGTTATTTCGAGGATGCGCGCCGTCGTACACCTCTTTAAGTTTTGACGTGGTCAGATGCGTATAGATTTGCGTCGTTGACAGCGATTGATGTCCGAGCAATTCCTGGACGCTTCTCAGGTCGGCGCCGTTGTTGAGCATGTGCGTGGCGAAACTGTGCCGCAGGGTGTGCGGGCTGATCGCCGGATCGAGCCCGGCCATCTTCAAATACTTGTCCATCTTGCGGCGAACGCTTCGCGTGCTCAGTCGCCGCCCGTGCTTGTTGACGAACAAGACCTTCGAGTCGAAATTGCTGTTGCTTTGCGCCCGCTTGTTTCGATATTCCATATAATGCTGAATGACCTGCAGCGCCGACGATCCGATGGGAGCGATTCTTTCCTTTTTCCCTTTGCCCCGGATGTGCACGACTTCTCCGAGGAAGTCGATGTCGTCCATGTTGAGCGCGACCAGCTCGCTGACGCGGATGCCGGTGCTGTAAAGCGTTTCGAGGATGGCCCTGTCCCGCGCACCCAGCCACGTGTTGACCGGCGGTGTATTGAGCAGTCTTTTCACTTCCTCGTACTCGAGGTGACGCGGGAGTTTCTTTTCCTGCTTCGGCGTCCGAATAGACACGACCGGATTCGACGTGATATGGTTTCGCTTAACGAGGAATTTATAAAAGCTGCGGAGCGTGGCGAGCTTTCGCGCGATCGTCGCTTTCGAATACTGTTTCTCGTTGAGAAACGCCAGGTACGATCGCACGGAATCCGTCTGGGTCGTCATGAGCAACCGGTCGATGTTGATATCCACCTGCGTCGCTACGGCGGTGGCCAGGTCGCCTTCGTGGTGGTGCGCCGACATGTGGTGCTCCTCTCTCGAAGGACCTTCCGATCGATCCTTGAGAAAATCGCAGAACTGTGTCAGGTCCGCCCCGTAACATTTCGCCGTATGCTCGGAGAACCGCCTCTCAAACTTCAGGTAATCTAAGAACTTCTGGATGATAATGCTGTCTTCCATAATGTACCCATCTATCTATTTAATCATACCGGTTCTTGTGA
>CAYZAT010000260.1:0-5938 GCA_964476475.1 uncultured Pirellulales bacterium | reverse complement strand
AATGTCTGTGATAGTGCATCGTAATGTCGAAAAGCCGTTAAGAGAGAGATGAATATGATAATGTTTTCACGAAACAACAGACGATTCTTCGTTGCTTTGGCCTGTTTGATGGTCTGCGGATCGGTTTATGGTGATGCGGAAGAGGGCCATACGATCAGCATACGGGATATCGGAACACCCGTTCAATCCGTCAATTGGGTGCGTTTACATCCGGGGCGGACCGGTGGGGATTCACCTTGCCTTTATGCCACAATGGGCCAAACCGCCGACAACCTGTTTGTATTGCAGATCGATCCGGCGACGGGTGCATATCGCCAATTTGTTGCCGGCGTTCGCAGCTCGAACTTCCCGACGGCCACGCTTCTCAGTCGTAGCGGCAAACTCTATATTGGCGCCGCCTATTCGGGTCATTTGCTCTGTTTCGATCCGAAGCGGGAAGTCCTTGACGATCTCGGTGAAATCCATCCCGGCAAGGCAACGTTTCCCTGCCGTCTGGACGAGGATCAGAAGGGCCGGATATGGATCGGCAGCTATGGGACCGCCGACCTGACGTGTTATGATCCTCATGGAGCCAGGTTCACCCGTCATGGTCGCATGGACGAGGTCGATATGTACAATTATCCCCTCGTCAACAAGGATGGAAAGGTGGCCTGCCTGATTCGCATGACCCGGCCTCATGTCGTCGTGTTTGATCCCGAAACCGCTCAAAAAGAAGGTGTCGGACCGGTCGTACCCAAAGGGCAGGGAAGTCTTGATCTGGTCAAGGGTGAAGATGACTGGCTTTACATTACGTCCAGTGAAGGCCATTTCCGCATCGAGGGTATGCGGGCCATTCCGGTGGAAGCCGTGCCGAAGCCCAAATCCGATCCGACACTGCCGGACGGGAGCACGTTCGCCTTCGCCGATTCCGCCGAACAACTCTATCGCAGACTTGCCATATCCCGGCGCAACGGCAAAGTCCGCACGTACGAACTCGATTACAAGGCCAGCGGGAGTGATATCTTCTATATCCACGCCGGTCCCGACGGTTGTATCTATGGTTCGAGCTATCTCCCGCTCCATCTGTTTCGCTTCGATCCAACGAGCGGGGATCTTGCGGATCTGGGTCGATGCTCGGCTTCTACGGGCGAAGCCTATTCCATGGCGACTGACAAAGGCAATATTTACATTTCGTCCTATCCGGGGGCGCGCCTCTCTGTCTATAATCCCGGCAAGCCGTATCACTTTGGAAATAAGTCGAAAGACAACCCCCGTGACCTGGGGCGCATTGACGATATTTCCTATCGTCCACGGTCCACACTGGCGGGTCCGATGGGACGAATCTGGCTCGCCTCGCTCCCGGATTACGGGATGTGGGGCGGACCGCTTTCATATTACGATCCTGAAACAGGCGAGAAGAAAGCATATTATCGTATTTTTGGGGATGGGAGTTGCTATACCCTCGCCCACCTGGAGGATCAGAAACTCATAGCGGTAGGTACGAGCATCGCCGGGGGATCGGGAACGCAACCGAAGGTCGATCAGGCGGTTTTGTTCATGTGGGACTATCGTGCTGAGAAGAAAGTCTGGAGCGGCGCCCTGGACCACAAGGTAGCTTCATTCAACGCCCTTTTGGTCGGACCGGACGGAAGGCTCTACGGCACCGTAAGAGGGAAAGGGAGCAAGCCGGAGATATTCGTCTTTGATCCCAAGTCCTTTCAGTTTGTGGCCCAGATCGCTGTTCCTGAAGGGGCTCCGCTCGATTTGGGTTTACAGAATGGGCCTGACGGCCAAATATACGGTTTTACGCGGTCATGTATCTATCGGTTCGATCCGGATTCTCATGCAGTGAAGGTGGTAATCAGTGATGAGAGAGGGATCAATATCGCCGGGCCGATATTGGGTAAAGATATCTACTTTGCGACCGGGCATCGGTTACGATCTGCGAGAATTCTCAAATAACCGAATCTTTGGTGACGGTTGGTGTTTTCAGTAAGCGTTGAGCATTCTCGTGGGTTATCGCGTTGGCTCTTGCGGGAGAGAGTTCGGATTCTTGCAGCTTTAGAATGGCAGATTCCAGGATGAAGAGTGGAAAATGGGATCCGAACAGAATCCGGTCACCCGGAACATGACTCAACAGGCTGGAAATACCGCCGACTCCTTCCAGCGTGGAAATCTCGAAATAGACTTTACCGGCTTGAATCAGCTGCGTGATGGCTTGGCCGCGAAGGATTTGCAATGCCCCCAGTAGAACCAGACGCAGCTCTGGACGAGCCGTGAGAAGGCCCGGTAGCGGCTTCGTATCGACGTCGGGCACGCGCATCAGGGGATGCTGCATCCGGGGGTCTTCGATTCGAACGACGAGTTGTACGATGAGTCCGCGCTCTTGGGCGCGGGTAAGAAGCTCGGCAAAGACGGGATCGTCGAGACGATAGCCGTGGTAGGCCGGGTGGAGGCGGATCCCCGGCATGTGGTAGTCCTCGTGACAACGGCGGAGATCCTCGCGCCAATCGGGGACTGTGGGATTGACGGAGCCGAACGGGCGGAGCAGCACTGTCCGAGCTTTACGGCAATCATCGACCAGCCGGGCGTTCACACCGCCTATGTCCTTGTGAAACACGCCGTCGAAACTCCCCGCCCAGGCTTCGGTCACACCACTTTCGCGGAGCTTCTCGATGAGCCCGGGAAGCTCATCGCAAGGGAGTCTGCGGAACGGCCATCGCGATAGATTGACGTTGACGTCGATGATCATAGTGGGATCCCCTTTGCAGCAAGGATCGGGGCGAGCATCCTCTTGATATTGCCTGCAAGAATCAGTCGCTTGGCATTCTCCGGGACGTTGGCTCCAAGGACCTTGGCCAATTGGGAGGCAAAGCTTCGGCCGGCGAAGTCGCTGCCGTACATCACGCGTTCGGCGCCGAGCTCGCGGACGGCCATTTCGACAAATCCTGCCGTGGGATCGCCGCCGCAGATCTCCGCCGTGACGTTTGGCGTAGAGCGGATCGCACGGATGCCGCGCTCCCAATCCCCGCCGGCGTGGGCGGCAATGAACGACGCTTTCGGATGACGTCTCGCCAGCGCGGCCAGGTCGGTGGCCGTCGATTCTCCGGGAAGGTTACCGGTGATCTTGTACCAAGTGTGCTGAAGGGCAGGGGCCTTCAGTTGGGCGGCGCGTCGGATGATTGGGTCGAGACACTTTTCGTGGCAACGTATTGCGACCCAGAGCTTAACACCGACCATCGGGCCATCACGAACGCAGCGATCCAGCTCGTCGAGGCTCTCTTCGGTGTGCTTCGGATTGAGATAAACAAAGCCAAACGCCCGCCCGCGAGAGTGCTCGACCGCCTGAAGGACCTGGTCGTTCTGACGCCGGACCTCATCGGGCGAGGGGTCGTAGGCCCACGGATAGCCCATGAACACGATCACCCGCTCGATCCCCATTCGGTCGGCAAACGTCAGCAGGTTATCAATTTTCTCCTCGGGCGTATTCCCGGGCGAGCTCAGATGTCCGTGCATGTCCCAGACGTGGAAGTCGTGGAGGTTTGAAGACGCCCCCGCGGCAGGGGACGGCCGGTAATGAGAGGCCACGGACGCTGCGATCCCTGCCTGTGCTGCGCCGATCAGCATTGCCCGTCGCGTGATTCTGCAATTGGAGGACTGCATTGTTCGTTTCCATTTAGAGTCAGAGGTCGCGTTCTGCATTTTGACCGGGATTTCCTATTTACACTTCACATAAGAAAATTCCTGACGACTACGAATCTTATATTAAGAAGATTTTGCCTCAATCTCAAGAAAATTATGATTTGACGAAGTATGTCGGGACACATTATGTTAAAGAAACAGTTCATAGATTCTTGTGTGAATATATGTACGGCCCGGCTAAGGAAAGGAGATCAGCTTATGTGTCGCTATGCTATCATGAAGATATTTGTGTTGTTTACTTTTATGGTGTGTTCCGTTTCCGGTTCCGTTCCGCGCGGTGTGAACCTGGCCAACCTTGCCGGGTGGGACATCATCGTAGCGGAAGATGCCTTACCGAGTGAAATGTACGCCGCGGAAGAGTTTCAGGGTCTTTTTGCTCGAGCCGGCAGTATTCGCCTGCCGATTGTCCGGCAGGGGGACCTCGCACATAGCGGGCCGCGACATATCTTTATTGGCGCAAGCCCCGCGATGCGCGCCAGCAGGGTAAGCTTCAATACGAGAGAATTCGGGGAGGAGGACTTCCGGATCGTTGTGCGCGATGAGAATATCGCTATCGCCGGATCGAAACAGGCAGGATCGCGGGGAACGCTTTACGGCGTTTACACCTTCCTCGAAGATTACGTCGGCGTGCGATTCCTTAGTGTTGACCACACGCATGTGCCCCCAATCGGAGATTGGCGCATCGTCGGACCGTTGGAGCGTTTTTATCATCCGCCTCTGCGTTTCCGCTGGAGCTATTACGGCGAGACCAACCGAAATCCCGCTTTCGCCACGCGGATTCGGGTTAATACGGTGGCTAACGATCCCAAGCTGGGCGGCAAGACGGGCTTGAATAACATCAACCACAGCTTTTTCCATTACGTCCCGGCGCAGAAATACGGAAAGGAGCATCCGGAATATTTCGCCCTGGTTGACGGCGAACGCAAACTGGAAATGGGAGGGGGAGGGCCGGAACTGTGCCTGACGAATCCCGACGTTCTGCGAATCGTGACCGATGCAGTTTTGGATACTCTCAAGAAACACCCCGATATGGAGAACATCTCCGTCAGCCAGAACGACAATGATAAGTATTGTCGCTGCCCTCAATGCGCCGCCATTGATGAGCGGGAAGGCACACCGATGGGCTCGATTTTGACGTTTGTTAATGCGGTCGCCGATGCCGTGGCGAAGGACTATCCGGATGTCATGATAGGCACGTTGTCTTACTGGTATTCGCGCAAGCCGCCCAAAACCATCAAGCCCCGACCGAATGTTCAGATTCAATTGTGCAGTATCGAATGTTGCGTTTTGCATCCGATCAACGATCCGAACTGCGAGAAAAACGTGCAGTTTTGTCAGGACCTGGCTCGCTGGGGCTCGATGTGCAAGAACATCTCCATCTGGAACTACAACACGAACTTCAGTAATTATCTGCTTCCGTGCCCGAATCTGCACGTGATCGAACCGAACATCCGCTATTTTGTCGCCAACAATGCGATAGGAATATTCATGCAGGCGGCGGGCAACGCCCTGGGGGCCGAGTTGTCCGATTTACGTAATTACGTGATGGCGAACCTGTTGTGGGATCCAAACAAAAGCGGTCAGAAGCTCATAGACGAATTTCTTGATTTGCACTATGGCCGGGCGGCGGATCCAATACGGCGGTTCATTAACCTGACTCACGAGCGTGCCCTCGCCAGCGGGTTGCATCGGAACTGTTTCGGCAGGGCGAAGGACTACGCCGTCGATGACTCTGTTGCCCGGGCGGGCTTGAAAGCCTTTGCGGAAGCAATGGACCTGGCCGAAAACGATGCGGTTCGTTCCCGCGTGGAAAAGGCCTCCATCTGCGCTTACCGGGCGGCTCTCGAACCGATCTGGTATATCAAGGACAAGTCAAAGGTCGATCCTGTTTTAGCCGCGCGTATGCGACCATTAGTCGAACGCTTCATAGAGTTGTGCGACAAACATGGTGTCACCCGCGCCAGAGAACGCGGTACAATAGACGACGCGAAGGAACAACTCAAACGCGTCGTCGGATTGTAAGAAGAATCAGAATTCCTGCTTCAGGATATCGGTTAAACGGCGGCATAATTCCCGGCCGTAGTCCGTCCATGTCCCTTCGCCCCAGTACCGGAAACAGCTTGTCTGTACATTCATCAGATGGAATAAGGCGTTTGTGTAAGCCGGATGTGACGTCGGGATGTCACGGGACAGCACCTTTTCAGCAAACAGGGCGCTTGCCTTCTGCATCGGTCCTAATAGGCTTTCGTAGCCTCGC
>CAYZAT010000259.1:0-5984 GCA_964476475.1 uncultured Pirellulales bacterium | reverse complement strand
ATCAACCCTGGGGTTCCGATCTGTACGGGCCACCTACCTATTAACCGGATGAACGCAAAAATTTACAAAAATTCACGAAAATGCATAAAACTGCATCATTTTTTATGAATTGTTTTCAAAAAAAGGGAAAAAACCACGTTCATCTATGTTCCCGTTTCACAAAAACAAAGCCAATTTGCCGACATATGGTCGGAAGCTCTAAATCCTCAACAAAGGATGCTTCGCACAATGCGATTTTGCAGAACAAAGCCAATTCGTTTGGTACTGAGTATTGCGTGATGCGTATTGCGAAAACGAATTTGAAAAAACGAAGCCAATTCGGGGGGAGAAAGGGGGGGCTTTCTTGGAAGACCGAAAAAGGGCCTATGCCGGGTTGGCACAGGCCCTGAATTGATGTTCAATCTAAATCACGGCTATGTAACCATTTAGGGTTACGGGTACAGCCGGACGTCGTCGAAGTACACGGTTCCCGAGCCGCCGGGCGACGCCATGCCCGATTTGGTGCCCAAACCGATGGCGATGATGTCCACGTCGCTTAGGTTCACGCCCTGGTCGGCGAATGCCTGGAGCGGGATGATCCATTCGGTCCAGGTATCCATCGTGGCCGCGGCGGGATCGGGGTTGGCCACCACGGCTTCGGCGCCGTTGGCGTTCGAGATCGCCACGTACATCGGCACGGCGGCGTTCGTGGTCAGGCCGATATCCTGGTTCTGCCACTGGCCGCTCACGTTGCCGGTCGTTGCGACGTTCGAGAAGACCGCCTGGCACGCCTGGCCCGGAGCGTGGCTGGTCAGCGCCAGACCGATATAAACGCTCGACGTCATCGAAATATTCGTCGGAATCGAGCCGGCGACCGGTTGCCACGTAGAGCCGTTGGCCGAGTGCGAGACCGTGAAATTGCCGGCCGCATCGCGCTCCACCTTCACCCAGTGCGGTGCTGTGATATCGGTTTCGTTCGTACTGAAGCTGGTTCCATCCGTTGCGGTCCGGCCCTGCGAGGCGACACCCTGGCCCGGTGTGATGCAGGCGAAGGCGTGCTTCGAGCCGGCGTCCAGCGTCTCGCGGATCATGACGCCGCCCTTCGCCCAGGCGTTCGTGTTCTCGATGCTGTTGACGCGGGCCGTGATCGAGCCGGCGCCGGTCAGCGTCTTGAACGCAAAGTGGAACTCGTCGGCGACGTCCCAGATATCGGTGCCCGCGCCGGTCATTGTATAGGTGCCCGCGGGGGCCTCGACGAAGCTACCGACCGAGCCCGGATAGCCCTGGAACCAGAGCGAGAGGTTCGTCAGGCCGTGCCGGGTCCAGTCCCGCGGAGCGGTCAAGGCCAGCATCGCCTCGGAATTGGTCACGCCGGACGTATTGTCGTACATCAACGGCATGGACTTGGAACCACTATTGACGATGGTCTGCTCGGTATATGGCGGGAGCAGGTAGCCGACCTGCGCGCCGTTGTCGGCGACGCCAAAGCCGTCGATCCAGTGTTGCCAGATCGCTTCGCCGGCCGGATCGTTGTCGGTATAGCTCTCGAAATCGTCCACCAGAATGAAGTCGGCGACGGTGAACGTCCAGACGTTGCCTTTGCTGACGGTTCCGTCGGTGTTGTTTTCGTCGATGCGCCAGTAGTACGGTCCGCTACCCCATTCGACGCCTTCGGGGGGCGTGTAATTCGTGCCGCCCTGGTTGCCGCGGAAGATACCGGTCGTATCGCCAGCGTCGGCATTCTTCACGGCCTCTCGGTCGAGGCCGAAGTACACGTCATGGCTGGAAGCCGAATCGCCCGGCGACCAACTCAGCGGCAGAGCGGTGTCGATATCCGGCGTCGAGCCGTCGGACGGGCTCGGACCCCAGGCGATGAGCGGATCGCCTCTCATGATCTCGATGACCTCTTCGTCGGTCAAGGCCCGGTCGTAGATGCGCATATCGTCGATATCCCCGGCAATGGGGCTGCCGATCCCTGTGGTGCCATTAAACGTCGTGGCTTCACAGTTGGCGCCCAGCAAGCCGTAACGGACATTGCCGGTTCCGAAGGTCGGACCTCCCGATCCCTGGCCATCAAGGCGGCCGTCGATATAGAGCAGGATCTGCCCGTTATCGAACACCCCGCAAGCATGGTGCCAGGCGCCGTTATCTATGCGTGTTGCACTGCTGATATCGACGATTCCGTTGCTGGTGGACACATGCCAGCCGATTTGGCCGGGGCCGGCGCCGTTGAGGTCGATCGACAATCGCCAATACTGATCGCGGTCGAACGAGGCAATGTACTGTTCGTTCCACACCGTCGTCCGAAGCCACAGACCGACGGTTACCTCGCGATAGTCTGTCCCTTCATAGGTCATGTTTTGAATCGCCACCCGGGAACTGCCGGTGAAATTCACGGCGCCTTCGCCGAGCAAACCGGGCGTGACCCAGCTCGGTCCGAAGAGGACGCCGTGATTGCCGTGGCCGGACCAGTCGAGGGCGACATCGCCCGACGCCTCATCGAACGTCCACCAGGCGATGAGATTGGGGTCTGCGGCGGGTTCGATAATCGGCACGGTCGTAAAGCTCCAGACGTGGCCTTTATGTGTGACGGCGCCGTCGAATTCATCGATCCGCCAATAGTACGTCTTATCCGGTTCCAGGGGCCCCGGAGGCGTGTACGTCGTTTCTGTATAAGTCGGCGCGCCGGCGGCGTCGTTCACCTCATCAAACGTCTCTCCGAAATAGACATGATGCAGTTTTGCCGTATATCCCGGCTTCCAGCTCAGCGTGATATTCTCATCGACGTATTGTGCGCCATCGGCCGGGGTAGGCTGATAAGCTTCTCTCGGAGGAACGAAGAAGTTCCATGTCTCGCCTTTCCAGGGGCTGGCGACGTTGGCGTCATTGACCTCATCGATGCGCCAGTAGTAGGCGGTTCCTGGCGACAGACCTTCCGGATACGCGAAACCGGGAAAGCCGACCACCATAAAGTTTGTCACCTGATTGCCTCGGAACAGATCGGAATCACGTGTCGCATTATTCACGTCGTCAAAATTCTCGCCAATATAGGCATCATGGGTGACGGCAAAATCCCCTGCTTTCCAGCGAAGATTGACCCAGGTGTTTTCGTAGATCGTGCCGTCCGCGGGTTCGGGCTGGCTGGCATAGGGATATCTCGCCCCGCCGAGCATGGACGCCTTGATTTCATCCTGTGTGCGAACAACATCCGAAATGCGCACTTCGTCAATAATCCCGTGGAAACGGCCGCCGCCGTCGGCTTTGAAACCAAGGTAGAGGTCCGCCGTCGATTGATCAATGGCGGCTCCGACTGTTCCGTCGATATTAAGTTCCCCATCCACATAAATGACGCCATGTTGCGCCGCATTGTCATACGTGACGGCACAATGATGCCACTCATTCAGGTGCTCTTCAAAATCGAAGCTGCCGATCGATTCCAGGCGCGACCCCCAGACACCGAGCCACAAGGCCCCGTTGGTGTTGGCTACCCACTGATAGGCGTCTTGTTTGTGAACAATCGACCCGCCGTTGCTCCAGCCTTTGGGATTAGAGAATACCTTAATCCAGGCGCCGATCGTGATATTGCCCGTTGCGGGGTGCAAGCTGGGGCTGTCGGCGACGGTGACCTGGGAGTTTGTTCCGTTGAATTCCAGGGCCACACTGCCGGTCTTGGCGTCGGTTGTCCACGCGGTGTTCTCAGCGGTTCCGTGGTTGCCGTTTGCGGAACAATCCTCGACGAAGTCTCCACTGCCTTCATTGATCTGCCAGTACGCCATCGTGTGCTCGTCCGGAGGTTGAGCGAAGGCAATACTACAAGTGAGTAAAATGATTGCTATGACGGCCTTGTTCATAATCGGATCTCCTAAATCGTGTTGAAAAATTGATCGTTTCTGACAACGGAAGATAACGTCACATGTCTGTATAGATATGTAAAGATCGTCCTCACCTTCATCCTTCTTTAAGCCGGACCTGAGTGGAGGAAACAAAATCTGACCTCCGAACCCTTACGATTTCGGCTCGTGTGTCTCAGTTCTACCCGTCGATGCCCTTTGGAGGGTTTACTCAAGGAAAAGCGAGTCTCACCTTCCGGAAGGTAGTAAGACCTCTAAAATTCACGTTATCTTATAACAATTTCGAGGCTTGCCTGTCAAGAAATAATTACCGGACGTAAATCTCCGTTCCGTATGGCGACGGTTTCGTCTGGATCCTTGAACCTGTTGTTTTTCGGAGGAAAATTCCGAAAAAGACCGATTCTTTAGAATTGAAGATTGATAAACGTGGCCAAATACACCAAAATACACAAAAGGCAATCTGGGGGTTCTCCGAAATGCGATGGTCGATTCGGGACTCTTTGAGTTGGGACGTGTCGTGTAAATGGCTGACGCAATAGACATGGAAATAATACAAACCGAGGCAGACGCTGCGATTGTGGCTTTTTTATCGCCGTCCATGAGTGACGTCGATGCGATTTCGGCCGCCTCGACAAAGATCAAGAACTATGTGAAGGATTATCGACCGCAGGCGATGATTTTCGACTTTGAAGCGGTTAAGTTCTTTTCTTCTCTGGTCTTGGGGTTGCTGTTGGATGCCCGGGGGAAAATGTCGGCTTACCAGGGTGAAGTCCTGATCAGTGGAATTAATCCTCAATTGCATCGGGTTTTCAAGATCACGAATCTCGATAAGATCTTCAGGTTCTATCCGGATCGATACAAAGCCGTTGAGGCCGCCACGTCCAATTGAACGGCCTTATCAAGGGTATTGCGAGAATATGCCGATATGTGTAAAACTTCTAAATGATATTTTAAGTAGGGAGGTTCATAGATGAATGTCGCGAAACAATTTTCGATTTTCATGGTTAATAAGCCGGGTGTGCTGGCGCGGATGCTCGGCGAGTTCGCAGAAGCGAAGATTAACATTATCGCCATGACGATGATGGATTCCGTCGAGCAAGGCGTGATGCGTGTTGTTTTTACGTCGCCGGACAAAGCGGAGCGTTTACTGCAAAAATTGAATATGCCCTATACCGAAACGAGCGTTTTATGTGTCACTTTGGCCAACAAATCCGGGGCGTTGGCGACCCTCGCCGAGAAATTATCCAAAAGTCATATTAATATTTCGTACGCCTATTGTACGGCGGGCGCCAAGGGGGGACGAACGACGGGGATTTTGAAGGTTGCCAACGTGCAAAAGGCCATGAAAGTCCTCCAGGAAGGATCCGTTAAGAAAAAGACCAAGTCCCAGCCGCAGGTCAGACGATCGCGATCTTCGCGTCGATAGCGATTGGGGAATACGCTGGAAACCGCCGGAAAATTGTAGAGGAAAAGCTGTTATATTTTTTTAAAAATAGTTGACATGAGAGTCGGAGAATGGCAAAATCCTGCTCTCAAAAGTACAGAATGGGGCCGTAGCTCAATTGGTTAGAGCATCGGACTGTCGATCCGAAGGTTGTGAGTTCGAGTCTCATCGGCCTCGTTACTTAAGGTTAGGGCTGGCAAGCACTTATGTTTGCCGGCCTTTTTCAATGTCACCCTCAAAACCACTGCTGCAACACTTTTGCAACAGTTCTTGACTTACGGTGTGGGTAATTGCACGCCTTGCACGATCCATTAGACCGTCCTTTACCTGAAGATAGAACCGATAGGTTGTCTCATATTTCGCGTGCCCCGCTAGCCTCATGACATCGTAAATATTCAATCCCTGATAGAACCAATTCGTGATTGCAGTCTTACGCAGGTCATGAAACGTGCCTGCTTTAACACTGGCAGCTGCAAGTATTCGATCGAACATTCGTTTGAAGTTGTTGATTACTGACGTTCGGGCATGAGTGAAGGTCCATTTGCCAGTTGCCCGTAGATTCTGATGAATGTGATCATATCTTCCAGGGGGGACAAAAACATATGGGTATCCATCCAGTCGGCTGTTTTGAAAATTTATCAGCAACTGTGTCACATCTTGAGTCAGCGGCAGACTTCGGCGGTCAGTATCCTTAATCCGCCATTCCCATG
>CAYZAT010000258.1:0-5997 GCA_964476475.1 uncultured Pirellulales bacterium | reverse complement strand
GTATCGACAATAAATATATACGAAGTTTACAAAAGGATACTCCAACAGCGGGGTGAGGATGTGGCGTTGCAAGGTGTTGCCTTGATGCATCAAGCCGGCGTTGTGGAAGTGACTTCGCCTATTGCGATGGATGCCGTTAAACTCAGCGCTGAACTCAAATTACCCATGGCGGATAGTCTGATTCTTGCGACCGCGCGAACTTTCGGCGCCACCCTCTGGACTCAAGACGCTGATTTTCAAGGGATACCAGACGTTAAATTCACCAAGAAATAAGCTGTTCACAAAAAAGTCACAAGAGCTGAGTACCAGAGAATCAAGGATGGATATTGGTCCGCAACAGATGGGGAAGTGGCTGATTTTAGCGGGGGTGATGATTGCACTGCTCGGTGCGTTTATACTGCTGCTGGGGCGGATTGGATTGTTCAAGCTGCCCGGCGACCTGGAATTCGGCTCGAAACACTGGCGCGTCTATATACCCATCGCAAGCTGTATCCTCCTTTCGGTTCTCCTGACGTTCATCCTTTGGCTTGTCAACTATTTTCGGCGTTAAGATTGGCTTTGTCTGCCGTGCCTTCGATCTGTGAATTATCATTTTGATTTCATGCCGTCTTCGATATAATCAGTTCCATGAAAAATGCTGTTCTAAGTCAACTATTCGATCAGATGGCGGATATCATGGAAATCCTCGGCGAGGATCGCTTTCGGATTAACAGCTATCGAAAGGTCGCCCGCGTGATTGGGGATATTCCCACCGATGTGGAAACTCTGCTGACAACAGGTGACCTGGCCAAAGTTCCCGGTATCGGCAAATCGAGTCTTGCCAAGATCGAAGAATTTGTCAAATCCGGTGCGATGAGTGCCCATCGTGAATTGCTCGAAAAGATTCCGCCGGAGTTGCCGACATTGCTCACGATCCCGGGCGTGGGGCCGAAGGGCGTCAAGGCTGTGTACGAGCAACTCAAAGTGACGAATATTGCCGAATTGAAAGCGGCCATTGAAACCGGCGCCGTCGCCGGGCTATCCGGCTTCGGGGATAAGAAAGCCGCTGCGATTGCACGAGGCATCGCGTTTTTGGAAGAATCCACGGGCCGAATTCGCCTGGACCAGGCTTTTGAAGCCGCTGAACGGGTTCGCGGATTCCTACAGGACCTGGCCGGTATTCACCGAATCCAGACCGCCGGGTCGTTGCGACGCCGGGTTGAGACCATTGGCGATGTCGATGTCCTCGTCACCGCGAAGAAGGGTAAGGACTCGGACAAGGTGGGGGAGCGGATCATCCAGGCATTTACGGGCGCCGGTTTCGTCCAGGAAATTCTTGCCGCCGGGCCGACAAAAGGCTCGGCGATTATTCAGACGCCGTCCACTGCCGTGCATGTTGATGTGCGCGTCGTGCCGCAAGAAAGCTTTGGAGCCGCGGCGCAGTATTTTACCGGCTCAAAAGCCCATAACGTGCGATTGCGAGAAATCGCTGTGAAGGCAAAACTCAAGTTAAATGAATACGGGTTGTTCAAAGGGGATAAGATGGTCGCCGGGCCAAGGGAAGAGGAGATTTATCAAAAGCTTGGTCTCGATTACGTCTCGCCGTTGCTTCGAGAGGACCGAGGCGAGGTCGAGGCAGCGAAGGATCATGCCTTGCCTAATGTGATCGAGCCGGAAGACATCATCGCCGATTTTCACATGCACACTATGGCTTCCGACGGCCGGTGCGGGATTCTCGATCTTGCCGAAGCGGCTAAAGACTTAGGTTATCAACACATCTGCATTACCGACCACTCGAAATCGTCGGCCATCGCCAACGGCCTGTCGCCGAAGCGTTTAGCCCGGCAAATCGAGCAGATTCGCAAGATCAATGAGTCGCTCAAAGGCATGACTATTCTGGCGGGCAGCGAAGTCGATATCCTGGCTAACGGGGCTTTGGATTTTGACGATGAATTGATCGCCGAGTTGGATTATGTCATCGCGTCGGTCCATTCGGGCCTGGCAAGTCCGCGTGAAAAGGTAACCGCCCGTACGCTGAAAGCGATGGATAATCCCTACGTCAACTGCATCGGCCATCCGACGGGCCGGCTCATTAATGATCGCGAGGCGATGGATCTCGATATGGAAGCCGTTATCAAGCACGCGGCACAGACCCAGACGGCGCTGGAGATTAATGCCAATCCGTGGCGGCTGGACTTTAAGGACATTCATTGCCGGATGGCTGTCGAAGCGGGCGTGAAAATGGTCATTGGGACCGATGCGCATAGCGTAGCCGGACTTGAGTTGATGGGCTTCGGTGTGGCGACCGCCGCCCGCGGCTGGGCCACAAAATCCGATGTCCTTAATGCACTTCCGGTCGCCAAACTCAGGAACTGGGTCCGTAACAAAAGACCCAGGTAACATCCACTTCCCATTGACTTGGGCCTATGGATCGTCCACGCCGGGCGAACCCCCTTTGTTGGCGCTGGCTCGCCAATTTGCGGCATCATTCAGGGAGCCATCGGCTTGCTCGGCCAACCCCGAGTCAAAGGGCACCAGAGAGTGCCCCTCTCCGTCGGCAAGGGCCGGCCAATTTTCCCCATCGTCGTATTCGAATTCCGCGATGGTGCCGTCCCAATCGTCAACCAATGCCACGTGCTCGCCCCCATTAGATAATCGGCCCGAATATTCCCCGGCAATGATAGGGGAGAGGGCTTGGCCGTAGCGCGACTCAAAGGCCGCGATGTTGCTGACAACAAGAACGAACCGCCCCGGCTCGATTTGTGTGACCGTGCTGTCGTTGAAGGCAAATGCGATCCCATCGACGAAAGAAACGTGCGTCAGGTCAAGGGTTCTGTCGCCGATATTTTTCAGTTCGACGAACTCGTAGTCATCGTTGTTTCTACTGCCCGGCGGATCCGCCGGGTTGTACATCAATTCCGTAATGCGCAAGTCGGCGGCTACACCCTTCGACAACAGTTCGCCGGCGCCGAATTGTACCGGCGCCGACCAATGGCTCCAGCGACCGGTCGTATCCTTCATCCGGCACCGGACGCGATAGGTTCGGCCGGGATCGAGAACTCCGGCTGGAAGCGTCACGGTCGTCGCTTCAAGATCGGTGATTTCTTCGCTTTCCCAGACGGCATCAATTTCGTATTTGCGAGGGTTGGGCTCAGGGGATGGAGCCGTATCGTCGGACGCACCTTGGTCTGTTTCACCGGTTAAGCGAACGTCGATAAAGCAATCCGAGCTGTTGCCGATGGACTGGTTGACAACCTGGATTGCGATGACATTCGTCCCTTCGGCGAGGATATTCTGAGGCTCAGAGACCGAGTACGACGTGAAATCGTGATTTTCCGACCGATTGGATGTCACCGCGTTGTAAGGCAACTCGATGCTCGAAACGTTTTCGCTCGAGACGTTCACGCCGTTAATCCAGATATTCACACCGTCGTCAAACCTGACGTCGAGGTTTAATCTGTCAATGTCAATCACATCAGGCAGCTCGAATTCCTTCCGCAGATAAAGGGTGCTATAGTTACCGCGCATGTCATCGAGAGACGTGTTGATAAACGATTCACCGTAGCCGATTGTCGTTCGTCCCTGTAGCCAGGCGGAATCATCGAAGCCGATCCGGCGCCACAGACCGGTCGTCCGAGAAGGCTCCCTCGTGCCCTTCAAGTACTTCCACTCGGCCTCTTCGGGGATAAGGATGTGTTTGTTATGCGGCTTCACATACTGCGTGCCGGCGGTGACTTCACCGATGCGCCATTGCATCGCGGCGAACGAATGGCGGCCCCGCGGACTGCTGAACGGAGTCGTCTCAAACGTCAGCGCATCGATTGGACAGCCTTCGGGACCTATCGAGGTCACCGTAGGCGAATGGGGGATACTGTCGTCGGAGGCGATGGAAGCAATTCGGTCGTAGCCCCATCCCCCGGGGCTGATGAAGTTTTTCATCCGCTGAACCATCCCGGCAAAATCGCCGGTGGGAGAGCTCTGGTAGTAAGTCCCGGGGCTGGCGGTTCGGGGATGGTAGTTCCACATGGCCCGGTCCGCATCGACAAAAGACGGCCCGCCGCTCGGATCCGAGATGACGGCGGCGCATTCGTTTATGAGTTGCACGCACTGGTCGCCGTTGAGAAGGAGATCGTTCAGGCCGCGAACGCGGTTCTGGAAGTCGATAATACAATCCGGGAACCGGTGGTACACCGACGGATGCGTGACGTTGTGGCCCTGGAATAACTCCGGGGTCAACACCTGTTTCCAATATTCATCGTCGTGGGTGTATATGTCCGTATCCCAGGTATGATCGAAATCCCAGGGCAATATCCACCAGCGATCGGTCTCGGGATTGAGGTAATAAAAACAGTTCCAGCGATCCGTCAGGTCGTAGTGATGGACCGCGTCGCAGATCGCCCGGTAGCTATAATAGATATCCAGGTTGGTATTCAACTCCCACCATCGCCGGCTGGACGGATACTGCCGATAGGCCTCGCAAAACGCGATAACATCGCTATGGTCGGTGACTTGAGCGGGTCCCTGATTATTCTTGTTGCCGCGGCTGCCGCTGCAGGCGAAGTACATTTTATACAGGTTACCGTCCGGCAGGTCGTTCGCTTTGAGAAAGCGGCCGTCCGGTTGCTCTATCGCCAAATAGAGGCCCCAGAAGTCGCCCTCATACTGGTCGGTGGCATACGCTTCCTGGACGTGATCGATCACCCTAAAATGCAGCCAGTTCATCCTGGAGACGGGCACGGAAGCCAGGGCGAAGAGCCTTGCCGTGATCGCTTCGTACATACCGTGCTCGCCGCGGTTATGTGTGTTATCAAATTGAAAGCAAGCCGAGAAGTTCAGCTTATCCCATTTTTCTTTGTATTTCCTGCCATCGTCGTCGCGGCCCTGGAAGTAGTGGCCACGGTTGAAATCGAACTTCCAGCGGTTCTTGCCGAACGCATACGTCGCCCAGCCCCCGCGAGCGCGATAGCGGATATGATCGTAAACCTCACCGTCGTAAACGAGCGTGCCGGTCCATTTGTAGAAGCTCGCTTCAGGATTGCATCGCGCATCGGGAATGGGCACAAACTGACACTCGTGAACGTCCTCGGCCCTGCTGAGCAAATGGTACACCGGCAGGCTTCGCATAACCTCCTCGCTGTATTCCACCACAGGCTCACCCGGACGGGCGGCGCCTTTCCACGCGGGAACGCCGTCGTAAACGAAGTAGGCAAAGTTCGGCTGCGGATCGTCAAGGTACGGCACCAGAAGGGTATGGCCTAAGCGATCCGTCACTTCAATGCGGTAGCGAACGAGACGACGGTGGGTTTGCAAGGAGCCGGGAAGCTCTACCGTATAGATGTCGTCGTCCATACTCAGATCGCCATCGAGTCCGTCGTCGTGCATATCCACGGTGGTCCAATTTTTGTAAAGCCGCACATGCTCGCGGCTGAAATAGCCGCCGGGATCGACCAACTGGTATCGCAACGTTACCCGGCCCACGCCGTCGGGATCGGTGACCTTCGCGGTGATGGTCACGACATCGCCGGATTTCGGTTGTTTGGGCGAATGTTTGACCTGCCTGATGTGAGGCGGGATGTTCTCGACGAGGATACTGCTGTTTGCAGCGACCGGCGTCGGAAGGGTGGAACGCCAACTGCCCGCCAGGTCATTGTCGAACTGTGGATTCACCAACTGCATGGAGTATCCGGTACCGGGCAGGTCCTCGGACACGGGATCGCCGACGGTCGGCCAGGGAAAGCCAAGCTGATAATCGACCTCATCGACTATCTCGCAATCGTCTCGACAAAGAACGATCCGCTCGCCTTCATTATTGAGTTTGCCATCGCAGGGTCCGAAGACGTCATGCTCGGACAGAGAATTCCATTTAGCGAAGATATCCCCCGGACTCGGGCAAACGATTATATAGCCGCCCGCTGGCAGAATCACGCCCTCGTCGAACGCATAGAGGATGCCGTCGCAGAAAAACCAGCCGGACAGGTCAACTGCTTCCACGCCGGTATTGTGCAATTCCACGAACTC
>CAYZAT010000257.1:0-6031 GCA_964476475.1 uncultured Pirellulales bacterium | reverse complement strand
GCCTATCGTTGACTTCAATGGCGATGGGAAGGTGGATATCAGCGATCTTCTCCGACTCATTGAATCCTGGGGGCAAGACGATCCGATGTGTGACATTGCCCCTCATCCGTTCAGCGATGGGATTGTAGATGGCCAGGACCTGGAGCTTCTGATGAGCTACTGGGGGCAACCTGTTGATGATCCGACGCTGAAAGCCCACTGGGCTCTGGACGAAGCCGAAGGCAATGTCGCCGGGGATAGCGTTGCTGAAAACAATGGTTATAGTGACGGCTATCTCATGGGCGATCCTATCTGGCAACCGACGGGTGGACAATTGGATGGTGCGCTGCAGTTGGACGGAGTGGATGATTTCATCATCACCAGCCCGGTTTTGAATCCGGCAAACGGTCCGTTCAGCGTTCTTGCCTGGATCAAGGGCGGTGCGCCGGGACAAGCCATCATCTCCGAGCCGGGTGGTGCACATTGGCTGTCCCTTGACCTATCGACGGGTCATTTGATGACGGAGCTCAAAAGTGCCAGCCGGTCCGGCAGTTTCCTGCTTTCAGAGACGATGATCAATGACGGCCAATGGCACCGGATCGCTCTTGTGTGGGATGGCTTTTACAGAACGCTCTACGTTGATGGCGTCATAGTAGCCGAAGACACACAGGATGGCCTGAGCAGCTCGGGTAACGGTATCTACATCGGCGCCGGCAGAGACCTGGAACCCGGAACCTTCTTCTCCGGCCTGATCGACGACGTCCGCATCTACAACCGAGCTGTGAGTCCATAGCACATCGAAACGCGGGTTAAATAGACGGCGTTGATCCCCGTCGTTGGCACATGGCATGAGAATACTAACGATCTTGAAAGGGTAGCAATATGAAGCGTACAATTTCACTCGTATTGGCTTTGGCGCTGGGTAGGGTCACGGAGATCGCGCAGGCGGATTTCACGTTCGGTACGCCGGATCATATTGGGCCGCCGATCAACAGTCCATACAGTGAAGCCCTGACATGCATCACGGCTGACGGTTTGGAGATGTACATCTCCTCCCTGAATAGGCCGGGAGGATATGGTAGTTGGGATATATGGGTATTGAGGAGGGAAACGGTAAACGACGACTGGGACACACCGGAAAATCTGGGTCCACCGATCAACACCGGGGGCAGTGATGGCGGCGCATACATTTCGTCCGACGATCTGGAGATGTACTTCGTGGCGTATAACAAGCCGGGAGGATATGGTGATAGCGATATATGGGTGGCCCGACGCACAAGCAAAAACGGCCCCTGGGCCCAGCCGGAGAATTTGGGACCCATTGTCAACTCGTCCAATTTCGAGCATTCTCCAATAATCAGCACCGATGGGCTGGAACTCTACTTCAGTTCTAATCGGTCCGGTGGTTATGGTGTTGAAGACCTATGGGTCACGAAACGCGCCACCAAAAATGATCCCTGGAGCCATCCGGTTAATCTCGGGCCTTCAGTCAATAGCTCGGCCAGTGAAGACTACCCTCGACTCTCATCCGACGGTTTGCTGCTTTTCTTTTCAGAATATAAAGATACCGTTGGATCATTCCGACCCGGCGGTTATGGTGATCCGGATATATGGGTCGCAAGGCGTGCAAGCACCTCGGATCCCTGGGGTACGCCTGTAAACCTTGGGCCGACGGTGAATACGTCATATCTTGATTGCGCCGCAACACTCTCACCGGATGGACAAACGCTCTATTTCAACTCTGAACGGCCGGGTGGACTCGGTGGACCATACGGAGATATATTTCAAGCGCCAATCATCCCCATCGTTGACCTCAACGGCGACGGAATTGTCGATTCTTCAGATATGTGCATGATCGTCGATAACTGGGGCACAGACCATTCATTATGCGACATCGGCCCGATGCCCTGGGGCGATGGCATCGTCGATGTCCAGGATTTAATCGTTCTTGCGGAGCATTTATTTGAAGACGACCGCTTGGTCGCGAACAGGGCGCTGGACGAGACGGAAGGGAACATCGCCTATGATGGCACAGGTGAAAATTACGGCACCCTTCATGGCAGCCCAACGTGGCGACCGGTTGGTGGTCAGTATGACGGTGCATTAGAATTCGACGGGATCGATGATTACATAAGCACGCCTTTTATCCTGGACCCCGCGAAGGGATCGTTTAGTGCGTTTGCCTGGATTAAGGGCGGTTCGCCCGGTCAAGTGATTATCTCTCAGACGGGACGTATCGGCGAAACATGGCTCGGTATAAACCACCCGGATGGCGGACTCATGACAGGATTGGGCGACATCTACTTCGGAGTATTGGAGTCGCAGTCCAAAATTACAGATGATCAATGGCATCAAGTCGGTCTTGTGTATGACTTCGATGCATTGCATAGGCGATTATATGTGGATGGAACCCGGGTGGCCGAAGATGTGACGTTCGTGGCTCCTCAGCCTTCGGATGGAGGTTTGAACATCGGGGCCTCAAAAGACCTTGATACACGATCTTTCTTCTCCGGTCTGACCGACGACGTGCGCATCTACAATCGAGCCGTGAGCCCGTAGGACACCGCAAACCTCACAGTAGAGATCATCGTGCCGACAGGCTTTATTCCATTTAGAAAGCTATATACAAGAACATGTTGCTATCGAACTTTTTCATAAGGCAAAAAAACAAAAAAAACAGTCATGCGCGCAAAATTGCAATTACTTGCTGTATTTATGGGTAGAGACCTGAATCTGAAAAAGGTCGGTGTGAAACCAACAAGACGTTTGATTAATGGGAAGAATGGTTGAAAAAGTGCTGCAGCAGTTTCAAGCCGTTTTAGGTAAATCGAAATTAGATTGCCGCTGAAGACGTCCATTCGATGTAAAAACAAAGTTGAAAGACAACCTCCTCAAAACGTATGAAAAATACGAGAAAGTGAGATGACACTATGAAACGCACACGTACATTTTTGACAATCGCAAGAACCTATGGTCCCCTCCTCTGCCTGCTGGCCGTCCCTTTATTGATTGCCGCCGATATTACCTACCCCACATGGCAGGACTATAACGACTCGGTGGACTCGATTGCGGGCGTGTGGATCAGCGGCCAACAGAGTTCTCCGGAGGATAATCCCTGGATCTGGACCGAAACGCTCACACCCCTGGATGATACGGGTATGCGGTATGCCTATCGGGGATCGGGTCCCAACGGATCGGTTCATGAAGGCATGCTCGGCCTGTCGGGCGTTCGTGTGCCCGGCGTGGCGATAGGGGAGTTCGTCCAGACGGGAGAAAACGAGTATTACTTCACCGTGATCTGTCATGCCGCCGGCGCCATACCGGAAGAAAATTTACATGGTGAGCTCAAATGGGTCTGGTACTGGATCGGCACGGCTCACCTCAGTGACGAGGGCACGTTGGTCAAGGATGGAATGTGGCAGTTCTACAATTCGATCGATGTGATGGACCCCGTCATTGCGGACAAAGACGCCGATGACGATGGCTTCCCGGATGAAGGCGCCGTGCCTCTTTTGTGCGGTCCGTGGCCGATGGAATCGAAACGCGTGCTCTTGCAGGCCCCAACTCCAAAGGAACAAGCAGATTTTTCATATTGATCGCAGGCAATCTTGTCGTACATTCGAAATAGCCACTTTGATAGACCGATAGCTATATCAAGGACGAGTAACGAGTTTTTCTCCCGTTACTCGTCTTTTGTTTATTGATCCCCGCAGAACCAAGTCCTTCCTCTCCGAAGAAGTGCCATAGGGAACACGGATCTGGGAACCGTCAAATTCGCCTGTCATAATTCACATCTAAAATAATATCCTAAAAAAAAGCCCGGCGCGCAAAATCGAAATCTTTTGTTGTATTTAATGATGGAAGCCTGGATCGAGCAAAGCACGACGTAATACTTTCAGCGCTTTCAACAATCGAAAGATAGTCCTGAGAATGTAGCCGTATCTTGAATGTGTGTTTTAGTGTTATACATGTAATTTCATCAGCTTTTCAGAAAGGAGAAAGAAAATGAAAACTCAAGTGACAATACGATGTCTGCTGGCCGTCACGATGTCCATGATGGTCCTTAGTGCCGATGCCCGGGCCGGCCGGTTCTTTTACGATGATTTCAGCGACGGGGACCCCGCCGATGGTTCGCCGGTCAACTGGGTGCCTAGCTGGGGTACGGACGCTACGGGATACACCTTGACGCCTGATGGCCTTAAAGTCGCCGGCGCCATGGCGGCTGGTCCGGATGGCAAACCTTACATTTATAGTGATATATCCGTCAGGATGCAGATCAAGAGAACATCGAATCATACCGATGGTAACTGGGTCTCAGGACTTGTTTGCCGATGGAATGAAGATGGGCCCGGTGGTTATTGGATCGAGGTTCGGTCTCCCAATCGCCTCTGGATCGGGCATAATCAACGCTACGTTTTGAGCACCGCAGGTCTCCCATTCGATGTGGACAAACGCGAGCTGATCCTCCGCGTGGATGCCGTCGGCGATCAGATCACATGCTGGTGCTGGCCAGCCGATGAGACCATGCCCGACGAACCACAGATTACCCTCGTCGAGGATGTCGTGCCTGAAGGGACGTTCGGACTTTATGCCGGGACTCAAGGGGGGCAGGCTGTTTATCGCTGGGTGGAAGCGGCAACGCTGGAGGTGCTGACCGTTGACTTTAATGGCGATGGGCAGGTGGATATCGGCGATCTCCTCAAGCTTATCGAACACTGGGGGCAAGACGATCCGATATGTGATATTGCCCCTCATCCGTATGGCGATGGTGTTGTGGATGCCCGGGACCTCGAGCTTCTGATGAGTCACTGGGGGCAACCGGCGGATGATCCGACGCTGGTCGCCCATTGGGCCCTGGACGACGCCGAAGGGAATATCGCCCGGGATTGTGTCGCTGAAAATAAAGGCTTATGTGACGGCTATCTCATGGGCGATCCGGTCTGGCAGCCGGCGGGCGGACAAGTCGATGGTGCGATTGAATTAGATGGGATAGATGACTGCGTGATCACCAGCTTTGCCCTGAATCCGGCGGTAGAGGCCTTCAGCGCCGTGGCCTGGCTCAAAGGCGGCGCCGCGGGACAAGCGATTCTCTCAGAGTCGGGGGGAGCGAATTGGCTGTGCCTCGATCCCTTGACAGGTTATTTGATGACCGAGCTTCAGGACCCTCGATCCAGCACTCCTCTTATTTCTGAGACCGTCATCACAGACGGCCAGTGGCATCGTATCGGATTCGTATGGGACGGTGTGTACAGAACGCTTTGCGTGGATGGCGTCGCGGTCGCTCAAGACACGCAGGAAGGTCTGAGAGCTTTTTCCAACGGCCTGTATATCGGCACCGGTAAAAACATGGAGCCGGGAACCTACTTTTCCGGCTTGATTGACGATGTGCGTATTTACAGCCGTGCTGTGAGTCCATAACCCGTCACAACCTAAGCTACCTTAGAAATAAACAAACCGATCAAAGGGCTGACAACTCAAATAAGTTGTCGGCCTTATTTTTAAGATGTTTCTTGTTTGTTCAAGGTTTATCGCTGTACAAAAAATAGTTGAGTCGTCGATTGGTTCTGTTTACTATAATATAGCGTTGTTTGGAGATTCAGGCGCGAGGAGAACCATGACCGACGTCACACGAATTTTGAATGCGATCGAACAGGGTGATACAAAGGCCGCAGATGAATTGCTTCCTTTGGTTTATAACGAACTGCGGCGATTAGCCGCACAGCAGATGGCGGAGGAATGACAGGGAGAAATAGTCAATCAAACGGATGCTCGTCTGATCCTCTAACTTGCCATCTGTTTTGGTCGGAAGAGTGGCGGATGAATCCTTTCGTTCAATCAATAGAGCCTGTTAACAAAAAAACGGCTTCCTGACGGGAAGTCGTCAAAACATTGGCCAGTTCCTGTTTGGCCTTGGGTAATTGCTTTCGGGCATTGTCTCTCACTTTCTGCAGGGCATCGATCTTTTCTCTAATAGCCTCATCCGTCGAATTCGCATCCTCTAAGAGATCGACAAGCGCATCGGCGAGCTTTAAGCCTTCGGTCATCTCGTCAG
>CAYZAT010000256.1:0-6046 GCA_964476475.1 uncultured Pirellulales bacterium | reverse complement strand
TGCAATGACCGACGCACCTAACTTGAAAATCAACGGTTACAGAAGACTTGTTTCTGCAAAAAATCTTGCGATATTGGATATCGAGGATATATTCATTGCCTGTACGATGCATGATCCAGGAATAGAACCGCCATTGGAATTAAGGTGAGGTAATACCATGGATAATGACGCTTTGAAAGATACCAAAGTCGACGAAGGTCATCCTCTAGCATTGGCTATCATTAAGATTGTGGAGTCGGTCATCAAATTATACTCAGAGAAGCTAGTAGACATGGCATTTCAAGGTACTAGAAGAGAAGTGCACAACTACCGCCATCAGGACAACTTCATTTCGGAAGTGGATATTGAATTACATTCACTTTACAAGGAGCGCGTGCCTGATGTATTGACTTCATTTGTTTTTGCCTCAGAGGAAGATGACCCTTCCGTGTTTCCGCCGAACAACTCTGATTTCCCTAAGTATGTCGTATTAGTCGATCCGTTGGATACGAGCGAGTTGGCCGTACGTGGTTTATGCGGTTATACGCATATCATGGTGTATTCAATATCGGAGCAGCGTCCCATTGTTGCCGTCGTTGGTGATATGTTTCATGCGATACGACTATACTGCGCATATCGAAATATCGACGGAAAAGACGAGGTATTCTTTAAAACTCGGGATGGTAATATCCATCACATCAACAGCTCCCAAGAATCGGAATTGCACCGGGCGTTGGTCACGAACTACTTAATGCGGCCCGATGGTCGATTCTTGCGCCTTTCGAGAGAAAAAACCTTTCTTAGGGCATTGTCACGCCAGGATTCTGAGGGAAGGCAACGCGGACGGATCGGAGTTGATTTCGGTTCAATAGGATTGTGTCATGTGGCTGCCGGTTTCACTGATGCGATGATCGAGGTTGCCAAGGGCTTCGCGCTTTGGGATTTGCTACCAGGCCAATACATCCTGGAGGCAGCCGGTGGTATTGTGGCCTCTCTTGACGGAATGCCTCTTCCTCTCAACCTGGAGATTAGATATATCGAAGACGTCAAAGCTGCTATGGAACATCGACAGAAATTCGTTGCTGCAGGCAACGAGGCATTGCTTAAATCAATCATAGATTGCTTGTCCCAGGATGATTGATAGTATCCACTATGCGTCGTCTGTGAGAACTTTGTGGCAGAATTCACAATACTCAGAGAATTTGACGTGCTCGCAACGGAGCCTCAAGATTGTTTGTTGACTTTCCGGGTGGGATTTTTATATAGTAGTGGGCGGATTTGAATGTTGTGGTCTTGGCCTGATAATCCACAGGCATTAATTGAGTTATGAATCCTGTAATTTTCAATACAGACGACATAGTCGGTGTTTACCCGGACCAGATGAACGAAGAGGATGCCTGGAAGATCGGCTGTGCGACGGCCCGGTTTCTGCGTTCGCTGCTTCGCGGCTACGAGCGGGGACTGGCTAATATGCAATCGCTCTGCGTCGGGCGCGATATGCGAACGCACAGCGAGCCGATGGCCAAAGCCCTGATCGACGGGATGCATTCGACGGGAACCAACGTGATCGATATCGGCATGATCGATACGCCGCAGTTGTATTTCGCCATCCATCATCTCGGCACGTGCGGCGGGGTTCAGGTGACAGCCTCGGAGCATCCGGCCAGGTACAGCGGCTTCACCATAGCCGGGCTGGGCGCCAAGCCGATCAGCGCCGATACCGGCCTGCAGGACATCGAACACATCGCGATGGCCATGCCTCATACCAAGGGCAACGCAACCGGATCGGTCACGAGCCGCGATCTAACGACCGAATACAAGAAGCATATTGCGCAATTCCTTAGAGCAAAGTCCAAAAAGATGAAGATTGCCGTCGATGCCTCCAACGGCATGGCGGCCAGGATGATCCCGGTCCTTTTGGGCCGGCGGTCCGTAGAGATCGTTGAATTAAACTTCGAACTCAATGGCAAGTTCAAACATGAGCCCAATCCGCTCAACGAGAAGAATTTGGCGGATGTCAAGGCGGCCGTCAAGGAGAACGCGTGTGATTTTGGCGTGTGCTTCGACGGCGACGCCAGTCGCCTTGTCCTGATCGATGAAAAAGGAAATACCATCGGCGGCGATTACATTATGGCGTTGATGGTGCCCTATTTCCTTGAAAAAAAGCCGAAATCTGCCGTGGTTTATGACCTGCGCAGCAGCCGGATGCTTATCGACGAGATTATCAAGTATGGCGGCACGCCGCGCCGGGAAAGAGTTTCACAGGCTTTTATGAAGAAAGCTATGCGGGATTCCCACGCCGTGTTCGGCGGAGGGCTTTCCGGGCATTTCTACTATCGGGACAACTTTTGCACCGAATCCGCCCTTATTACGTTCGTGCATCTGGTCAATATCCTCAGTGCGGCGAAAGCGCCGGCGAATGAGCTTGTGGATTCGCTGCGAACGTACTATCACAGCGGCGAGATTCTCTTTAAGGGGAACAATATCCAGGCAAAGACAGAGGAATTCGAGAAAAGATACAGCGACGGGCAAATCGACTACCTGGACGGGATCACCATCGGGTATAAGGATTGGGCTCAATTGCCGGCCGAGCAACACCGAGCCGCTGATGGCGTTGAACGTGGAAGCCAAAAGCCGGGAACTGTTGGATGAAAAGCTGTCCGAAATCACGGAGCGATTCGGCCAGCCAGTATAGGAAATGGAAGGTGACAAAAATGGAAGTTCATACGAAAACGTTCGAAACACCGAATGGTTTTGTGGAAGGCGTGCAGACCAAGTGGTCGGGATTCAACATTCTTTTGGTAGCCGGTCCCAGAGGTTTCTTAGCCTGTCCGGCTATCGACGTCGATGCCTGCCAGCGATACGGTGTGGCCGCGGCGATTGTAGAAAGCACGCCGGACAATCCGATCGGCACGCTGGACCGCTTCCCGAATCGAAAGATCATTAAGGCAAATGCAAAGGCCCAAACCCTCGGGATTCAAGAAGGCATGGACGTGACGAATGCCTTTGCGTTGATTGCATAACACGATCAAACCGAATAACAGTTCATTCAATAAGCGGGAGATGATTATGAAAGCGAACGCTGTGACTCGCCGTCGATTTATGACCTCCACCGGCGCGGCCGTCGGGGCGGTGTTAACCGCAACAAAAACAGACATGGCGTCAGAAGATACGAACGATGGCGGAAAGATCCCGTTTCGCTATTGCCTCAATACCAGCACGATTCGCGGCCAGAAGCTGAGTTTGAAAGAGGAGATCGACGTGACCGCCAAAGCCGGCTACAGCGCTATCGAGCCGTGGGTGCATAAAATCAACGACCACGTGAGCAGCGGCGGCAGTCTCAGGGACATCCGCAAACAACTGAACGACCTGGGCGTCACCGTCGAGAGCGCGATTGATTTCCCGCGATGGGTCGTGGACGACGATGCCGAACGCGCCAAAGGCGTCGAACAGGTCAAGCGGGCCATGGACGTGCTGGCGCAAATCGGCGGCAAACGGGTCGCGGCGCCTCCGGCGGGTGCGAATCGGGAACCCGGACTGGACCTGATGAAAGCCGCCGAGCGGTATCGCGTCTTGCTGGAGCTGGGCGATCAAATGGGCGTCGTACCACAAGTCGAAACGTGGGGATCCTCGAAGAATCTGTCCCGATTGGGCGAGGCGATGTTCGTAGTGATCGAAAGTGGACATCCTAAAGCGTGCTTTTTGCCCGACGTGTATCACACATACAAAGGCGGCTCGGACTTCCACGGCTACAAAAAAATCAGCGCCCGAACCATCCAGGTTCTCCATCTGAATGATTATCCCGCCGATCCGCCGCGTGAGACGATCGGCGACCGGGATCGCGTTATGCCCGGCGACGGCATCGCTCCGCTGAGCCAAATCCTTCGCGACCTTTATACCAACGGCAGCCGGGCCGTGCTGTCGCTGGAGTTGTTCAATCCAACCTATTGGAAACAGGACCCGCTGGAAGTGGCGAAACTCGGTTTAGCCAAGATGAAAACCGCGGCCAATAAAGCCTTGAACCTCGGCTGAGCCGGTGATGAAAGACAACAACCATGCGGAAAGAGAGGACAAGCATGAAAACCGTCAGATACACCTTTGCCCTGACTGTGATGGTTGGTTTCTTGTCTGTCCCTGTCGCGGGCGAGATGAAACCTCATACGCTCAGCGATAAGCCTCTCATGAGGAGCCAGGCCCACCCGGCATTGATCGGGATTGACGGATTCCGTGCCGTCCTTTTGTGGTCGGGCGCTGATCCGATCATAGACGGACGACACTGGACGCAACTCAAGGCGGACGTCATAGACGAACTCGATCAGGCACAGATAAAACTCATCACCAGACCTATGGGCGAGATTGTGAATGCCCCGGAACTGAGGGTGTATATCAACCTGTTGAGACTCGCCGATTCGCAGTACGTGTTTCGAATCCAAACGTCTGTTGCACGGTCGGTCTGTCTGAAAGGACAAGACCGTCCGGTCTTCAAGGCCGATCTCTGGATGGTCAACCCTGTATTTGAGACGGTTGTGGCAGACGAGATGTCTGCCAGACTCACGGAGGTGGTGCTTGGGCAGATCAAACTATTCATCCGAGCCTATCGGTCCGCTAATCCTCAGAGTCCATCTTTATCAGATCCTAAAGCGAACGAAACCAACACAAGCGCAACCGGAACGGATTCAAGGCCGCCAACGACGGTGCACGGATATGTCGCCTCGAATAGCAGCGATGTCTTTCACAAACCGGACTGCCGTTGGGCGAAGAACATCTCCCCGGAAAACCTCGTAACGTACACCAACAGAGAACAAGCCATCAAAGATGGAAAACGGCCCTGTAAGTGGTGTAAACCATAATGATGCATTTAAGTCAGCAATTTTATGAGACTACAGTTTATAACATGTAAAGTCATGCAGAGAGAAGCGTACTTGTGTGCCGCCCGCTCGAAGAATGTTGTCGATATCGTGTTGATGCCGCAAGGTTTGCATGATGAGCCGGACAAACTTCGCACGGAAGTGCAGAAAGCCCTCGACCATGTCCATGACATTCAAGGACGAGTCTATGACGCTTCGCTGTTGGGGTACGGCTTATGTAGCAACGGCATTGTCGGATTATCAGCAACAATCCCCATCGTGGTGCCGCGAGGGCACGATTGTATTACCCTTTTGCTTGGCTCCAAGGATAAATACCAAGACTATTTCGACTCGCATCGCGGCGTCTATTGGTACAGCGCCGGCTGGATCGAATCCGGCAAAATGCCCGGAAAAGAACGCTACGAAAATACCCTCAGGGAATACCGGGAAAAATACGGCGACGACAACGCTCAATATCTGATGGAAATCGAGCAAGACTGGATAAGCCAGTATCATTGGGCCACGTTTGTCGATTGGAAATTGAACAACTCGGACGAATACAGAGAATATACAAAACAATGTGCCGAATATCTCGGCTGGAACTACGACGAACTCAAAGGAAGCCCGGCTCTTATGCAAAAGCTCGTGGACGGCCAGTGGGACCCAAGCGAATTCCTGGTTGTCGAGCCGGGCCGGAAGATCAAAGAAAACGTGACCGACGAGGGCATCATAAAAGCTGAGTAAAAACACTACACTAATTGGATGTGTGGATCAACCCGGAAAGGGTGTCAGCCTCACGCGCAGCTTGGGGATGGCTTTTCCCGCAACGTCCCCAAAGCCTCCGGGTTTGACGCTGCCACCCAGCCATAGATGATTAACAGATCATCTACGCCTGACAGATGAGTAACAGGATTCCTTAGAAGCTTTTTCATGGAACTTATCACGATTACCGCCATAGCCGTTGGATTGGCGATGGACGCCTTTGCCGTTTCAGTTGTAAGTGGAAGCCTTTACAAGCAATTACACATCAAACACGCCCTGCGAATGGCGGCTTTCTTCGGGGGTTTTCAGGCATTGATGCCGCTGATCGGCTCTCTGGTGGGACTGAGCGCGAAAGATTGTATCGTTGATTACGACCATTGGGTGGCCTTTGGGATATTAGGAGCGGTCGGCGGCAAGATGATTTATGAATCCTTCAAGATCAAATCCGTCGAGGACAA
>CAYZAT010000255.1:0-6073 GCA_964476475.1 uncultured Pirellulales bacterium | reverse complement strand
CGCGCAGAGGCTGACTTTAGGCTCTTCGACTATCTCGACCGGCTCGATCCGTTCGTCAGAAGCCGTCAGGGACTCGCATCCGACCGATGGGGCAAAGGCCGGTTCTACCATGAACAGACGCGAAATCCGTCGTGCCTGGAGGTAATCCCACGATACTTCCGGCGGTTCGGTCTGCCGCGGCGTCTGTTTCAGGATTTTCTGGCTGAGGAAGGTCCGTTTGATTTTGCTTTTGTGCAAACGACGATGACCTATTGGTACATGGGTCTCGAAGAGGTGATCGAGGATATTCGAAGCGCATGGCCGAAAGCGAAGATCGTTTTGGGCGGCTGTTACGTTACGCTCTGTCCGAATCATGCACGGACACTAAAAGCGGATTTCTTAGTAATGGGGACAGACCTTGAACCGCTCTGGGAATACCTGGGGCTGAATCCAGGTATGGAACAGCCCGCACTCTGGCAAGCGTACGAGAAGTCAAATGTCGGCGTACTCAAGCTCAGTGACGGTTGTCCTTTCCGTTGCACGTATTGCTCGGTGCCGAAGGTTTATGGTAAATTCAAGTCGCGATCATTGGAGCGGTCGTTGGAAGAATTGAAACTTCTCGGTCGGCTTGGCGTTGAGAATGTTGCGTTTTATGATGACGCCCTGCTTTTTGAGCCTGAGAGGGTTCTGATTCCATTTTTGAACGAAGTCGTAAATCACGGAATAAAAGTGAACTTTCACTGTCCCAACGCCTTAAATGCCCGGTTTCTCACAACAGAATTGGCTGAGTTGATGGTCCGAGCCGGTTTCAAGACATTTTATTTGGGCTTCGAGAGTGCTTCCGAACAGTGGCAAAAACGCACCGGCTCGAAGGTCTTTTCGGAAGAGCTTGCACGGGCGGTCGAGCATCTTCTTGCCGCCGGGGCTGATCCGGCGAATATCACCGCCTATCAAATTGTGGGCCACCCTCATATCGGTATTCAAGAGCTCGAAGCTTCGATGCGTTTTGTGCATAGCCTGAGCATTCGCGGGATGTTGGCCGATTTTTCACCGATTCCCGGCACGCCCGACGGGGAATACTGCCGCAAGTGGATTGATATCGACGAGCCGCTCATGCACAACAAAACCGCTTTCCCCATTCTTCTGCTCGGCTTCGACGAAACCAACCGCCTCAAAGACCTCCAGCGGACCTTGAACAGATCGCTGTCAAACACGTAGAGTTTTACGGCTATTTGCTCAACTCATCCCGAAGGGTTTGGGGTAATGTTGCCTCAAGTTGTGGATGTGCCTCGATAATGCGAAGTATACCCGGTTAGAAAGAATATCCAGAAGTATCTGGACAATATCCGATTTATCATTCGCCAGCCTGTTAATGAATTCCTTACCTGTCATAGCTCTGGACCTTCAATATAAAGCTGCCTTTCGCGATTTTCCTTAGCGGCAGTTATCCTTACGAAGACTTGTTTTAAGTCAGTCGTTAGAATATGTCGCAACTCGTTGCCTCGTCAAGAATCTTCCGGGTTCTTCGATTCTCTCGTCGGTTCCCATTGGATTTCTCATTTCAAGTTCTGTATATTCTCTTTATGTGCCATCGATACGTACACATACGAAACTTCGGGTGCCAGATGAACAAGCTGGATACGGCGCTGGTCGCTGGTGCGCTGAAGGAAGCGGGATTCCGTCTGACGGATACCGTTAAGGATGCGGACGTCGTCCTGATTAATACGTGCTCGGTGCGGGAACATGCCGAACAGCGAGTGATGTCGCATTTGGGGCATTTGAAACATATCAAGAAATCTCATCCCGATCTGGTGGTGGGTATCATTGGCTGCATGGCCCAGCGGCTCGGCGACGAACTCCTCAAACACGAAGCCGTTAATCTCGTCTGCGGTCCGGCTCAAATACCTCGCCTGAGCACGCTTATCGCGGACGCCATACAGGGAAAAAAGCTGACGGCGACGGTGACGGAAAAAATCCGGCAAAAACCAACCGGCGAGCAGAACCGGTCGCTGGACGAATTTGAGTCCGCTTATGGGACTGAAGACAAACAGATTCCGGCGCAGGCGTTTGTACGGGTCATGCGCGGCTGTAATAATTTCTGTACGTACTGCATCGTGCCGTACGTCCGCGGACCGGAGGTCTCACGCCCGCCCGAAGCAATCATGGAACAAATCAGGAAGCTGGCGGATAACGGCGTCAAGCAGGTCACGCTTCTGGGCCAGAGAGTCAACGCCTATCGATACCCAAAGGGAGAAACAACCTGGTCTCTGGCGGATGTGCTCGACGCCGCGAGCAATATTGAAGGCATCGAACGGCTCAAGTTCGTCACCAGCTTTCCATCCGAAGAATTTTTCGACGACATTCTCCAGGTGATGGCCGGCTCGCCGAAGGTCTGTAACTATCTACACATCCCGGCCCAGAGCGGTTCGGACAGGATTCTGCATGCAATGAACCGTCACTACAGCAGCGGGGAATACCTGGAATTACTTGAACGAGCCAGAGACATTGTACCGGATATCGCCATCGCCGGCGATTTTATCGTGGGCTTTCCCGGCGAGACCGAGGCAGATTTTGAAGCGACCGTCGATCTCGTTAAAAAGGCCCGCTACAAAAACGCCTTCATTTTCAAGTATTCGCCCCGCCCGGGTACGACCGCGGACAAACGGCTGCACGATACGATCCCTGCCGATATCAAACAAAGGCGGAACGTCGAGCTGCTCGCCGTGCAGGAAAAGATAAGCGATGAATTAAGCCGGGACTTTTTAGGCAAACAAGTGAACGTATTGGTGGAAGGATTAAGCAAGAAATCGCACGTGAATAGGGATCAAGACGATAATCCGCAACTGATCGGACGGACCTCCGGCGACTGGATTGTCGTTTTCAACGGGCCGGAGTCCTTGACAGGGAAATTCGCACAGGTCAAGATAACAGCCGTCAGCCCCCTGACGTTATTTGGGCAGCTCGGCTGAAACGTACATTCTATGAAAGACGAATAATGGGAAAGTTGTCAGACAAAAAAGGCTATATCTGTGATATGGACGGCGTCATCTACTACGGCAATCGCCTCGTGGAAGGGGCCAAAGAATTCGTGGGGTGGCTGAAGAATGAGGGCAAGCGGTTTCTCTTTCTGACCAACAGCAGTTCAAAGTCCCCGAAAGAATTAAGGCAAAAGCTCTTTCACATGGGGATCGACGTGGATCCCGAAGACTTCATCACTTCGGGCCAGGCGACGGCCAGCTTTCTGGCCAGCCAGAATCCCAATACCGGCGTCTATGTCATCGGCGAGTCGGGCCTTATCAACGCCTTGTACGACGCGGGCTTCTACATGGACCAGGTGCATCCCACCTACGTCATCGTCGGCGAGTCGCGCACGTACAACTTCGAGCAGGTCGAACTTGCCGTTCATCTGGTCCTGAACGGGGCCAGGTTGATCGGCACGAATTCCGACTTAACCGGCCCGACCGAAAAAGGGATCGCGCCGGCCTGCCGGGCTCTGGTGGCGCCGATTGAATTGGCCACGGGCCGAAAGGCCTATTTCATCGGCAAACCGAATCCGCTCATGATGCGGCACGCCATCAAGAAAATCAGTTGCCGACGTGAAGATACGCTCATTGTCGGCGACAGGATGGATACGGATATTATCGCGGGCATCGAATCCGAAATAGAAACCGCCCTGGTGCTCAGCGGGATTACCAAACAGGAAGACTTGGCGATGTTCCCGTATCAGCCAAACTATATCTTCGACCGTGCGGCCGAAATTATACACGCGGAATAGCATTCTCTTACAATAAAATCGAAGGGAATTCCGTGAAAACGACAAGACATATTATCTTTTTGGTGTTGGTTTATTTTGCCTTGGCGTCCAGTTCCATCGCAGCTTCGCCGGATCAAAAAATCGACCGCCATGCATTGGTGACCCGGCATAATATTATCCTTACGAAGTCCGATCCGCTGACACCACTCAGTGTGGGCAATGGCGAGTTTGCCTTTACCGCCGATATTACGGGGCTTCAGACCTTTCCCGAGTTTCACGACAAAGGCATGCCGCTGGGCACGCAATCGCAATGGGCCTGGCATAGCTTACCGAATCCCGAAGGATACAAACTATCCGACGTGTTGGAATCGTATGATGTGGCCGGTCGGAACGTGCCGTATGCGTCCAACGGGAAGTATCCGAGAGGGTATTCGCCTTCCGGGACGTGGCTTCGGTCGAATCCGCACCGACTGGATATGGGCCGGATCGGATTGCGTTTGACGAAATCGGACGGTTCCCTTGCTAAAATTGAGGACCTGACGAAAACAATCCAGACACTGGATGTGTGGACGGGAGAATTAATCAGCCAATTCGATTTTGACGGCCATCCTGTCCGGGTTCGGACCGTGTGCCATCCGACGCAAGACATTTTGGCCGTGCGGGTGGAATCGCGCTTGGTTAAAATGGGGCGTCTATCCATTCGATTGACCTTCCCCTACGGCAGCACGGATTGGAGGGGCTCGGCAGACTGGGACAATCCGGATCGCCATCAAACACAAAGCCATATCAGCATGTTTAAAGCCGAATTCACCCGAATTCTTGACTCGGATCGGTATTACGTCAGGCTGCAGAGCCCGACCATGGGACAGATCAAGGCGGTTTCACAACATGAGTATGATGTCCTCCAACCGCCCGGGAACGTATTGGAAGCCACTTTTGCTTTCTCATCACAGCCGAATACCACACCCATCCCCTTTTTCATGAAGATCAGACGCGCGGCTCAAGACCACTGGCGGGACTTTTGGAACAAGGGCGGAGCGATTGATTTTTCCGATTGTACCGATCCGCGGGCGCCGGAGCTCGAACGCCGAGTCGTGCTTTCGCAATACCTGACGGCGATCAACTGCGCCGGCTCGCGTCCTCCCCAGGAAACGGGACTGGTCTGCAACAGTTGGCATGGCAAATTCCACCTGGAGATGCACTGGTGGCACGGCGTTCATTTTGCCCTTTGGGATCGGCTGGAACTGCTCGAAAGGAGCCTGGCGTGGTATGAATCCATCCTCCCCGCGGCCGGGGCCACGGCTGAAATGCAGGGCTACAGAGGCGTCCGCTGGCCCAAGATGACCTCGCCCAGCGGCAGAGAAAGTCCGAGCAGCGTGGGCGTCTTTCTCATCTGGCAGCAGCCCCATCCGATCTATTATGCAGAGCTTTGCTATCGCACGCACAAAAATCGTCAAACGTTAGAGCAGTACCGCGAGGTCGTCTTCGAAACCGCCGAATTTATGGCCTCTTATGCTCGCTTAGATCAGGAAAACCACCGCTATATTCTCGGCCCGGCCCTCATCCCCGCCCAGGAAAGTTACGGCCGGGATCGCAGAGCCAATCTGAATCCGACGTTCGAGCTGGCCTACTGGCATTGGGCGCTGGAGATCGCACAACAATGGCGGCAGAGGCTTGGAATGGAACGCGAGCCAAAATGGGACGACGTGATCTCCAAACTGCCTAAGCCGCACGTCCGCGACGGTGTTTACACGGGCATCGAGACGAACCCATTCACGATCTATCGAGACCATCCGTCTATGGTGGCCGCGTATGGCGTTCTTCCCCGCACGCCGCTAACCGATCCGGATATCATGAAGCGAACGTACGATCATGTCCTGGAAAAGTGGGATTGGCCGAGCACCTGGGGTTGGGATTATCCCATGCTGGCCATGACCGCCGCCCGTATAGGAGAGCCTGAAAAGGCGATCGACGCCTTATTCCTCGAATCCCCGAAAAACCGGTACTTAGCGAACGGCCACAATTACCAATCGTTGCGCCTCCCGCTCTACCTGCCGGGCAACGGCGGCTTACTCACCGCCGTAGCGATGATGGCCGCCGGCTGGGATAACGGCCCGAACCGTCCCACACCGGGATTCCCCGACAACGGCAAATGGAACATCCGCTATGAAGGTCTCCGCAAAATGCCATAGTTCGTGTCGAGGGCATCTTGCCCTCGCGTGTCGCGGGCGTCCCGCCCGCGATTTAGAAGCTTAGTGAAAACTTCTAACGTACTCAAAAAACTGAGGTCTTATGGATTTGTCATTCTGAGCGAAGCGAAGAATCTCAATCTTTGCGCCT
>CAYZAT010000254.1:0-6075 GCA_964476475.1 uncultured Pirellulales bacterium | reverse complement strand
TGCCGAGTTAGGATCAACGCTGTGCACACGGTCTCGTCTGTGGCTGTTATTGGGGCCTATGTGGTCGTACTCACATATGTCGCTTTGCGCGCACGGGCGGCCCGTGAATTCTCCGAATTCTCATTAGCCGGACGCGCCCTTCCTTTAGCGCTCGTTTTCGGTAGTCTCGCGGCCACCTATGTCGGGCCCGGCTACTCTATTGGCTTTGTCGGCAAAGGTTTCAGAAGCGGTTTTCTTTTTCTTGGTATCGGACTGGCTTATGCCCTCCAGAATATCCTGGTCGGCCTTCTCGTCGCCCCTCGCCTTCGGGCTTTGAAGGATTGTCACACCTTAGGTGACGCGATAGGGCAAAAGTACGACCGAAAGTGCCAGATTCTCGCCGGGATCATTTCCGTCGGCTTGTGCGCCGGTCTCGCCGCCGTGATGGCCAAAGCAGGCGGTGACATTCTGCGTGACATCACCGGGTTGCCGCACTGGTCGTCGGTTCTCATCGTCGTAGCCGTGACAGCGCTCTACACGACGTCCGGGGGGTTGCGAGCGAGTGTCGTCACCGATGCGTTTCAATTCAGCGCCTTTTCGATTCTCCTGCCCGCGGCGCTCCTTATCGTGTTGGTCTTCCATTTGAAGGGTGGATCGGCTACATTCATCGAGCAGGCTTCGACGGCGACGACGGAAGGATTGAGTGACACCTCACCCATTGAAGTGATCGGGCTTCTGGCGGCTTTTCTGCTTGGCGAGACGCTGATTCCCCCATACGCCAACAGGGCGCTGGCTTCAGAGACAACGCGTGTTTCTCGAAATGGCTTTGTCCTGGCGGGTTTGTTCAGTATCTTCTGGTTTATGGCCATGATCGCACTCGGAGTGGCCGCTCGAAGCATTATTGTAGAAGATCCCGGTGAGGACCTCGTATTACTCACCCTGGTCAAGTCCACGATGCCCCCAGCATGTTATGCGCTTTTACTGGTTGTACTGATCTCGGTAGTCATGTCCAGCCTTGATTCTTTGTTGAACGCCGGCGCCGTTGCATTCACTCAGGATATCGCGAGTTCCTTTGTAAAAACACCGGATGCTCTGAGCATCGGCCGGACCGCAACAATCGTCATCGCGGCTGTCGCTGCCGTGGGTGCAGTAGCCGTACAGACGATTATCAGCGGTTTACTGGCTTGCTATACCGTTTGGGCGCCGGCCATTCTCCCAACATTGATTATTGGTTTATGGATCGTACGTCCGCGACCTCTGGCCGGATTTTTGTCCATGAGTGTTGGTACGGGTGCGGCTATCGTTCTGTGGATCATACTTTGGCTTATCTTCAAATACGGCTGGCCCCGTGAGATCGAGATACCACCGCTGGTAATTATCCCGGCCATCGGAGCCGCCCTCGTCGCGTATATTGTCGGGCATTGGATAGAACTGATAAAGGAAAGAAAGAAGTTAGAAACAAATTCAAATTCCAGATGATCTAAATCATGGCAAAACTACTTTATATCCTTGTGACAATAGGGGCTTTATTCATTATCGCCAGCGGCTTTTGGGTGGCTCTTACCCTGGCAAAAGTTGTTTCTTCGAAGAAGATCACTTCAAAACAGAAGTCCTAACGTTGACTTCTCACGTCTCCGCTATGCTCGCACTTATCGCGGCGGGCGAATTCATTTGTTTTAGAACAACGTACTGAATATAATACGAAGCATATGATTTTTGCTGTATTTCAGGAGATATCGCAATGATAGCACACCATCGGGTTTCCAACCTTCGAATGAGAGCACCTTGGCTTATCCTTGTTTTGTTTTTTGTACTTATGGTCTGTTCAGTCCAGGGAGCGACCTCACAACGAAACGAAGCACGCCGAATCCTGGGACGTGCGGGTGTTAATGGGGGCTTAATTGTCCATATCGGTTGTGGTGATGGGGAACTCACCGCTGCTTTGTGCGCCAATAACCGTTTTATGGTTCATGGCCTGGATACGGACACTAATCATATCGAGCGAGCCCGGGAGCATATCCGCTCGTTGAATCTCTATGGCAAAGTCTCCGTTGAAACATGGGGCGGCAAGCAACTTCCTTACATCGACAATATGGTTAATCTTATCGTTTCTGAGGACATCGGCGATCTTCCAATGGATGAAATTCTCCGGGTTCTCGTTCCGAAGGGCGTTGCCTATATCAAACAAAACGACGAATGGAAAAAGACAACAAAGCCCCGGCCGAAGGAAATGGATGAATGGACGCATTATCTGCACGATCCGAGCAACAACGCCGTGGCGCACGATACCGCCATCGGCCCGTTGAGATGTCTTCAGTGGGATGGAGCGCCCGCGTATTCGCGTCATCATGAGTACACTTCCAGCGTCGCGGCGGTCGTTTCCGCTAAGGGCAGAATATTCTCCATCATGGACATGGGCAGCCGGGCATCGATCCACATGCCCCCGAAATGGCGACTGACCGCACGCGATGCGTTCAATGGTATCGTCCTCTGGGAAAAATCCATCGATTCATGGTTCAATCATCTCTGGCCCCTCAAGGACGGTCCCGCCCAGCCGCCAAGACGTCTTGTGGCGGTAGGGGATTCGGTTTATGTCACGCTCGGTTTGGAAGCGCCGGTCAGCCGACTGGACGCGGCTACCGGGCGGATCCTGAACACGTACGAAGGAACCGAATTCACAGAGGAAATCCTGTACTCCAGCGGTGTATTGTTTCTGCTCAAAAACGATGAATCCATGAATCCGAAGGACTACTTTCCCAAGCTGATGATCTGCTGGGATGAGAAAAAAAGGACAATGCAGGAATCGGAAGGTTATCTGCTCAAACCCGATAGTCGCGATATCATCGCCCTCAACACTTATAACGGAGAGATGCTCTGGAAAGAGGAATTTCCGGTGGAACCCCTAACCCTGGCGGCTGACGATGAGAACGTTTACTTTCACAACTGGAAGCAAGTTATATGCCTGGACCGAAGAACGGGCGAGAAGAAATGGCAATCCGAACCTGTTGTTCAGAGAAAAAGCATGGGGTACGTTTACGGGCCGACGCTCGTTGTGTATAAGGATGTGGTCCTTTTCGCCGACGGCCGGCAGAAGCGAATCATCACGGCTTTGTCCAGGAAAGACGGTACGAAGCTCTGGGATGCGCCGCATTATCCCGCCGGTCACGCCGGCTCGCCGGAAGACCTGTTGGTCGTGGACGGGCTCGTTTGGTGTGGGAAGATAGCTGGCGGGAAACATTCGGGTGTATTCACAGGTCGCGACCCGGAAACGGGAGAGGTTAAACGTGAATTTACGCCGGACTTCGAGACGTACTGGTTCCACCATCGGTGCTATCGAGCTAAAGCAACGGATGAATATATCCTTACCTCGCGCACCGGGATCGAATTTGTGGATATCCGCGCGAAACAATGGGAAACGCATCACTGGGTTCGCGGAGCCTGTACTTACGGCATTATACCGTGCAATGGATTGGTCTATGCTCCTCCGCACCCTTGCGCTTGCTACCTTGACGCCAAACTCAGCGGCTTTTGCGCCCTGGCTCCTTCCTCGCAGAGAACTCGGAGCGAGAGCGCTCCGGCTGAAGATCGCCTGGTTAAAGGACCGGCTTTTGGAGAGCCACTCAAACGAGCGGGAATGGATGCAAACCAGTGGCCGACCTATCGTCATGATGCGAATCGGAGCGGGGCGACAAAAGCTCAAGTTCATCTCCCCATATCCGAAAAATGGTCGGTCGATCTCGGAGACGAACTCACCAGTCCGGTCGTGGCCGACAATCGCGTGTATATTGCATCGAAGAAATCTCATTCCGTCATCGCTTTAAACGCCGGGCGCGGGCGAAAAGTTTGGACGTTCACAGCCGACGGCGAAGTGGATTCTCCCCCGACGGTGTATCGCGGCCTTGTGATCTTCGGCTCCAAGGATGGACATGTGTATTGCCTCAGAGCCTCCGACGGGGCTATGGCGTGGCGGTTCAGAGCCGCACCGTTGGGTATGAAACTCGTATCCTATGGCAAATTGGAGTCTGTCTGGCCGGTTCATGGAAGTGTTTTGGTCAAGGAGGGTGTCGTCTATTGTGTGGCGGGTCGATCCACTTTTCTTGACGGCGGGATGAGATTCTGTCGCCTGGACGCGGCCACGGGAGATGTCCTGTCCGAACGTGTTTTTTACGATCAGCAAAGTCCCCAGAAGGATGTCAAGATACTGAATATGCCCACGGCCCTGCCCGATATCCTCTCCACCGATGGGGATATGGTCTATATGCGGTCACAGGCGTTCGATATGGAAGGCAATCGGGTGCAAACCGTAGATCCAACCCTCGAACCCTTAGATAAGGCGACGGAACAGTTGGGCCGGGGCGCCCATTTATTCAGCCCCACGGGCTTCCTCGATGACGATGCCTGGCATCGGTCTTATTGGATCTTTGGCAAAGCCTTCTCATCCGGCTGCAACTGGTGGTTCCGGGCCGGGCGATACGCCCCCGCCGGACGAATAATGGTCTTAGATGGTGATCGCGTCTATGGCTTCGGCCGCCAGCCTGCCCTTTTCGTCTGGTCTCACGTGTTGGAGAACCACCTTTTCTGCTCGGATTCAAAAGCCGATTCGGCCGCCATTAGCCGGGTGAAGCAATGGAGCCAAAAAGTCGGCGGCCGTAACGCCGTCTTCAACCGGCGAACCACACGAAGTACGCCTTTATTGAGTCGTTTGGCGCCGAGACTACACTGGTCCGTTAAAAATCCGCCATTGCACGTTCGGGCAATGATCCTCGCTGACGACACACTCTTTGTCGCCGGCCCGCCGGATGTCGTGGACGAGGATGAGGCATTCAATCAGCCCGGCGATCAAGCGGTCAGGAAGAAAATCGAAGAGCAGGATGCAGCTTACGAGGGCAAGCGTGGGGCTTTATTGATGGGCGTTTCCACAACTAACGGTGAAACGTTGTTCCGACTTGATTTGCCCGATCCGCCTGTCTGGGACGGCATGGCGGCCGCGGGCGGCCGGTTGTATCTGGCGATGAGCGATGGGAAACTCTTATGTTTTGACAAACAATGAACCATCTTCTATCGTAGGGGGTGAAAAGTACCCAAAAATCGCGTATGTTTAAATAGATCGGACGGAAATGAAACGATATTGGATTGCTGCTATCACCATCACTCTTCTGATGTTGCTGTCGTCTCCCGTAATCGGCTGCTCGACGCCCGTCTTTCGCTATGCCATGGAAAGATGGATGGCGGATTACTACGATGGAGTGCTCATTCACCGAGGTGAGATACCTGACGATGATCCGGCTGCGGTGCTTTTTCAGAGCGAAGAAGCGGAATTTCTGAACTTGCGCCTTTCAAAAATCGATCTGGACGAAGAAGATTCCTGGAAACGCCTCGCGGTGCGTGTCGAGGGCGTCTCACCCTTGAATCGCGGGCAGGAGGCCCGCGACACGGCAGACAGTAATTCGGCCCCGGAGGTTGCCACGCCCGCTTCGGCTCTCAAGAGCCAATTAGGTATCGAGATTCCGGCAAAACTTCCGGCCCTCGTTCTTTGGTATCCCTGGATGAAAGGCCGGGCTGCCCCGCTTTGGACGGGCGAATTCACGCCGTCAACAATTAAGGCATTAATGAATTCGCCGAAACGCAAAGAGCTGGCTCGACGGCTCACGGACGGTCAAACGACGGTGTGGCTGCTTATCGAGTCGGGCAACGCCGCAAAGGACAAAGCCGCCCTGAAACTGATCAATCAGGAATTGGAAGCGGCGACGGAACAGTTAAAGGAAATAGCGGCTGAAATTCCCGCCGAACCGGGCGTGCCGGGTTTTGAGTACGCCTTCTCGACACTGACGATCTCACGTTCCGATCCTAACGAGCAGATGTTACTCACCCTCTTGTTGAAAAGCGAACCGGACCTCGATCAGTATAAATCGGAGCCGATTGTCTTCCCCGTGTTCGGACGAGGCCGGGCTCTTTTCGCCCTCGTCGGAGAGGGCATCAACACCGACAACCTGCGAGAGGCCATCGCGTTTATCACCGGGCCGTGCGGCTGCGAAATTAAAATGATGAATCCCGGCGTGGATCTCCTCATCGCTGAAAATTGGGACGCCTCCGTCA
>CAYZAT010000253.1:0-6105 GCA_964476475.1 uncultured Pirellulales bacterium | reverse complement strand
TATCCAAATCCGCCCAACACGCCCCATGACTGCCCCCGTCAAAATCGGCAATCCCCCGGTACGTTGCTTCGTTGGCAAACGTATTGTGACCGCGATTTCTAAAAAACAGATCGGGCATCGGCTTATTAAATATCATCGTGATATATAAATCCGCCCATCCATCCCGATTCACATCAGCAAACATCGCTCCATGACCGCCCAACTCGTCCTTTGCCGTCGGTCCGCCCGTCCCGGCCGTCAGGGTAATATCGCTGAAACGAAGCGAGACATTCGATCTGCCGGATGATATTTCTATTAAAAGTGCCGCGACGATAATGCAAATGATATAATGTCTGAGATTCATCGCTTATTAATATACAAACTCCTCTTTCGTTTTCCAGTTTTAATAATGTCGCTCTTGTACTAAATGACGCAAAGAAGTGTTTTCCGAATGAGACGACCGGTAAAAGTGGCGTTACAAAGGAGAAAAGCAGTTCTCGTAATTGAGAATACCTACCCCTTCCCCTCTCAGTTTTGAGGAAAATTATTGTATATCCAACTTTTTCTATATGTTTTCTTCTCGATTCTGTATTTCTATAAGCATCTATATAAGAAAAGCTTACGGCTATATTGCATGTAAACATGATAGTGAAATCACATTGTGGCACAAATTTTGCCCTAAGAGATTTTGTTTGTATTCCTGAACTCTGGGTGTATAAAGAAATAAAGCGAAGGAAAAGAACGGGAATTGTGATTTGGAGGTTGAAGGATGTTAAAGCATCATCATTTCCAACAATGGACATTTCGCATCGTTTTTGGCTTTATGGCTATCGGCGTGTTAACTCTGGTCGGATGGGGAGGAGGGCAGCTTTTCTTTGATATCCCCTTCGAGCTGGAATGGGCGGGTTCAGGCCATGCGGACGAAACCGCAGAAGCATTTGTTCATTGGGACGCGGACGATCCGCCGGAAGTCCCCACGAGCTGCGCCAAATGCCATAGCACTCCCGGCCATCTTGATTTTCTTGGAGCGGACGGTACCGAACCGGGCGTCGTGGATCACCCCGCCCCTATCGGTACGACCGTAGAATGTATTGCCTGTCATAACGAAGCGAGCATTGCAATGGACAGCGTTACCTTCCCTTCGGGTGTAGAAGTTACGGGCTTAGGCGAGGAAGCACGCTGTATGCAATGCCACCAGGGCCGGGCGTCCTCCGTGTCGGTCAATACGGCCATTGCCAATGCGAACGTGCCAGATGATGATACCGTCGGTGAGGGGCTCGGCTTTATCAATATCCACTATTTTGCCGCTGCGGCGACCCGCTGGGGCGGTATCGCGATGGGCGGCTACCAATACGAAGGTAAATCCTACGACGCCAAGTTTGCCCACGTCGAAGGACTCGATACGTGCAATAGCTGCCACGATCCGCACTCCCTTGAGATCCAACTGGATACCTGCAGCGTTTGCCACGGGGGAGCCAACAGTCGGGAAGGTTTGAAGGATATTCGTCTTGCGGGTTCCGCGTCGGATTATGATGGAGATGACGACAAAACCGAAGGCATTTACTATGAGATCATGGGCCTCCAGGAAATTCTCTATAGCGCTATGCAGAGCTATACCAGCGCCGGCGGCGTTCCCATCATCTACGACTCACATACATATCCCTACTTCTTTACAGACACGAACGCCAACGGTCAGGTTGATGAGGGTGAGGCCAACTATGGTAATCGATATACGTCCTGGACGGCCCGCTTGCTGAAGGCCGCTTATAACTATCAGGTTTCCTTAAAAGACCCAGGCGGATTTGCCCATGGCGGTAAATATATTATCCAACTTCTTTACGATTCCATCGAGGATTTGGATCCTGCCCTCGTGGAAGGCCTTCACCGGAACGATTCCGGCCACTTCGCCGGTTCCGAAGAAGCCTTCCGTCACTGGGACGAGGACGGCGAAGTTCCGGCAAGCTGCAGTAAGTGTCACTCGGCCACGGGCTTGCCCTTCCTTCTGGAAGAAGGCGTCATGGTTTCTCAGCCGTTGTCCAACGGACTGTCATGTTCGACCTGCCACGATGCACTGCCGGAATTCACGCGGCGTACAGTGGACGAGGTGGAATTCCCCAGCGGCGCCGTACTCAGCTTCGGGGAAGGAGAAGATTCCAATCTGTGCATCAATTGCCACCAGGGCCGCGAGTCCACGGTGAGCGTGGACGCGGCGGTTGCCGGCCTCGATCCGGATGCGGTATCCTCCACTTTGAGCTTCAGGAATATCCACTACTTCGCTGCTGGCGCAACCCTCTTCGGGACTGACGCGAAAGGAGCCTACGAATACGAGGGCAAGGTCTATCGCGGCCGCTTCGAGCACGTCGGAAGCTTCGATAGCTGTACCGAATGCCACGACAGTCACACCGGTGAGCCGCAGACTCAAGTCTGTAGCATTTGCCACGGAGCCATCGCGGGACCTCAAGACATTCGCAGGGGCAGCCCGAGGGATTACGATGGAGATGGAGACAATCAGGAAGGGATCGCCGGCGAAATCGGAACGATTCGTGAGGCTCTTTATGCCGAGATTCAAACCTATGCTGGGAATGTGGCCGGGACGCCCATTGTGTACGATTCTCATTCGTACCCATACTATTTCGTCGATACCAACGGGAACGGCCAGGTCGATCCGGGAGAAGCCAATTATGGCAACAGGTACACGGCCTTTACGCCGCGACTGCTCAAAGCGGCTTACAACTACCAGTACTCCATCAAAGATACGGGCGCTTTTGCTCATAATGGCAAGTACGTCGTTCAAGTCCTTCAGGATAGCCTGGAAGACCTCGGAGCAAGTACGGCAGATATGGTTCGACCGTAACACGGCTTGAAGTTAAAATTAGAAGGGCCGGCATTCTTAATCGTTGCCGGCTCTTTGCTTTTTAGGCGTCAATAGTCTTGCGGTGAATGTTGTTGGCCGTGGCACATCAGGAAACACCGGCCATGGAAGACGCCCAAATCCTCGAATGTTAGTCGTCCCGTCGTCGGATCGGAGCGGACGATAGAGGTGTCAAAGTTGATCAGGTGACTGTTGTTGATCCGTGTTCCCTGGGCGGAGCTAATGCCGTGTGCATCATGGCAGGCCGAGCAGGGAATTTCTTCGCTCAAATGTTTCTCGTGCTCCGGGAAACTCTCGTCGTTTAGAATGCTGTTTCGGCTGTGACATTGATAGCAGAGTTCATACGAATAACTGCTCTCCTGTGTGAAATCGGAGGTCTCGTATCGATAGGCGAGGAGATTCGAATAATTCGAGCCATGCGGACCTTTGGTGCCCGAAGCGCTGTCCGAGTTATGGCAATCGATACAGTAAACAAGCGTTGTAACGGTCAGAGGCGGCTTGAGGCTGGGCACATTTGAATTCAAACCCGGTGCGACCACGGGATGAAACGAGGCCGCGGCCGGATCGAATTCCAGCCGCGTATTCGTCTGAGTAATTTGCCGGGTGATGGTGGATCGAGTCCGGCTCGGATTATCAGCGTGGCATTTGAAACAGACCTCATACTCATATTGAACTTCCTGGGTTGAATTCCCGGACACCGTTACACCGGAAATCCCCCGCATCATGCCGGGCACAACCGGCGGCTGGGCCGGAGCATTCTGGATGGCATGGGGATTATGGCAATCGACGCACTCGACGTGCCTGGCGGTCGTACTCGGCGATTCCTTGAGATCGTGGATGCCTTCATATCGAACGACATCATGCCGGCTGGACTTCGATAAATCGGATCTCAGGTTGGTACCGGCTACCGAACCGTCATGGCAGTTCAGACAATTCTCTTCCGACCGGGCGAAGTGAAGCAAACGTTCGCGGCCGCTGGCGGAGTGAGGCCGGTGACAACTCAGACACCCGTTCTCCATCATTGTGGCGTGCGTGCTGTTTTGTAAATAGGCGTCATTCGCGGCGGAGACCAGGGCGGCCGAGCTTTCGTGTGTTGAGAGTCTCCAGCCGGACAGGTCGTGACACGCCGTGCACATGCTCGAACGTCCGTTCGGCATGACCAGAAAATTGCCGTAGCGGTTGTCATGAGGGTCGTGGCACGTGGTACATTGCAGCTCGCCCAGTTTGTCGAGCTCAAGCTCTTTGGGCAAAACCGACGGCGAGCGGATTTGAACATCCTCCGCCGCCAGCGCAGCCGAGTAAACGAAACTGATGGGGTGGTCGTCCGATAGATCGGTGCCGAGATTCGCGGCGCCGGGAGCGATATAAGCGCCGCCGGAACTGCCACTCAACGTTTCCGTTAGGGCAACGGTGCCATCATGACAGCTTAGACACAGTTTGCTCGAACCGGTTGGTTGGCCCACGTTGGCTTGCAAAGACGAGCTTTGATATATCCGGTAAACGGCGTTGGAGAGCTTGCGGCTCCACAGGGGTGTACCGCTCAAAGCCCCATGGGGCGTATGGCAGAAGCTACACGTATTCCCCCCCGCCACCGCCGACAAGTCGTGCGGAGAACCTTCGGTCTGCGCGAAGGCAACAGTACCGCATATCGCAGTCAACAAAGCTCGAGTGATTAGATCAATCCATCGTATTTTCATTTCTCTATACGCTCCAGAAGCTCGAAGACCTGGATTCGTTTATTGAACGAATCGACGACATAAATTCGATTGCGATTATCAACACAAATTCCGGCCGGCAGCCAGAACTGGCCGGGCTGGGTGCCCTCCTGGCCGAACGCCATGAGGATTTGGCCTTGCGGATCGAATATTTGCACGTTTTCAAACTGACGATCTGTCACATAGATATTTCCAGAAGCGTCCGTCGCGACGCCGCATGGATGAGCGAAATTGCCCGGCCGGTCGCCCTGCCCGCCGAATGCACGAAGGAACCTTCCATCCGGTGTGAAGATTTGAATCCTGTAATTCAACGTGTCGCTCACATACAGACATCTGTTTTGACCAACCCACAAATGTGTTGGAAAATTAAACAATCCTGCCGAGACGCCTCTCGACCCGATTTGTCGGATGAAGGTGCCGTTCATGGAAAACACGTCAATTACATGACGCGCTGCGTCCGAAACGTACAATGTTTTATCGTCCGGGTGAAATGCGATGCCGGACGGTCGTTTCAACCGTTCATCTCCAAATGATGTGATAAATTTCCCGTTCCTGTCAAAAACACAAATCTTACGTAAGGCGCTATCCACCACGAATATCCATCGATCCACAATCGCCAGACCGACCGGTTTGAGTAGTTTCTCTCCCTTGCCCAAATCGGCGAATTGTCTGTATGTACGGTTCGCCAAATCGAAAATGTGAACGACCGAGCCGGCCGTATCTGTGACGTAGAGCCTGTTGTGACGATCCGCAGCAATGGCATAAGGACAGACGAGCACGCCAATCTCTTTCTTACCGAAGAACAATTCACCAAGCCCCTCCGTCCAGGAGGATTCCTTTTCCAGATCGGCTTCCGTCGATATTTCCCCCATATATTTTATTCTCGGTGTCTCCGGCGGCTCCGGCCAGGCAAGCGCCATGTCCGGCTCGAAAGAGACTTCGCCTCGACGATCGCCGCATCCGCTGTAAAATGATAACAACATCAATCCTGAGGCGGACCAAGTCGCGAAGTGTCTGACTATCTTCTCCTTCATTGTCATCGTTCGTTCCCTGCCTTATCAGAAAAATCGCTTAAGCCGAATATATAGAAAACGACCGTCAATGTCATCATCTCTTCGGCTCAACGTGTTATACTCGACGCCTGCAACAACGTTCAACTGGCGGTAGTTATATCGGAGTTCCGAGTTCATCTGAAATCCCCTCGTTGTACCGAATACGGTATCATCCTCGTCCCGGTAGTCCACCCGTGCGGAGATATCATATCTCTCCGATAATCGGCTGAACATTTCGGCGCCCGTTTTGAACAATGTTACATCCCGCGCATCCGGCTGTCCGAAATCCAACCATTGATTCAAGACGCGCACACTCGCGGTCGTATCCGGACTGATCGGCCAACTGTATCTGCCGTGAAGCTTTTTGCTCGTCGAAGGGATCTGAGTCGAATCCTCATCGCTGTATCGGCCTGTACAAAGAGTCCCTTGTGGGAATAATCGGCGCCGACGGTATCGACGGTATATTCATCAGGTGTCATTTCCGTAA